>NZ_JAGDVS010000114.1:2187-22391 GCF_023255755.1 Acidithiobacillus sp.
CGTTCCACCTCATCAAGCCCCAGATGGGCGAGGCCGAAGGGGAATTTCTCCCGACGCCGCGGAAATTCGTCATTCATGCTCAATCTCCTTCCGCCTCGGCCAGGGCCAGAATGGCCTGGAGGACATGGGGATAGGTTCCGCAGCGGCAGAGATGACCGCTGATGGCGGTCAGGATCTCTGCCTCGCCCGGGTGGGGGTTCCCTGCCAGCAGGGCGGCGCAGCTCATCACCAAACCGGGCGTGCAAAAGCCGCATTGCACGGCGTCGTGGGCGATGAAGGCCTCCTGGACGGGATGCAGTCGCTCGCCCGCGGCCAGCCCTTCGATGGTGGTGACCCGCCGTTCCCCCACCTCGATGGCGAGGACGCTGCAGGAGGCGATCACAAGGTCGTCGAGCCAGACGGTGCAGGCCGAGCAGGCCCCTTGGTTGCAGGCGATCTTCGTGCCCGTAAGGCCAAGGGGGCCGCGCAGGGCTTCGGCGAGGGTGGTGCGTGGCTCGACCAGCAAGGGATGGGCTTCGCCATTGACCCGGAGAACAATGGGCACGGCGCCGGGGCCAAGGACAGAAGCGGCGGCCGATTTTTCATTTTCCTGCGGATATTCCTTCATCGGGGTTGGCCCTCGCTCCGGAAACGCCCGCGCCGCCGGAAACAGGGTGTGGCGAGGACGCTTTCAGTGTAGACGCCCGTGGGGGCGGCTTCAAATCCCCGCCGCCGAACCAATGCGCGGGCGACCGTCACCGATGAACCTTGCACATCCCACCGCGCGCCCCTATCCTTCTTTACGCGAGAAGATCGCGTATCGTTACACGATGGCTGCAAGGAAGCGCAATCTCTACCTGGCGGGCCGACAGGATCGAGGGTTATCTGGAATCAGGCGGGGGTTGGGGAAATATGGGTGCGGTCATTACCAACCGGCTGTTTTGCAATCATAAGACCGTCAGCATCACACACAAAAACGGCTCCGGGCAGGCGTTCGCCAGGCGCCAGGGCAGCGCACCAAAAGGCAGACAGCCATGAACGGCCTGCTCCGCATTGCCTTGAAACTGCTGCTCAATGACAAGGGGAAATTCGCCACGCTGGTCATCGGCATCACCTTCTCCGTGTTTCTGATGATGCAGATGACCTCCATGTTTTCCGGGATACTCTATCAATCCGCGGCCAACATCGTGAATGTCGGCGCCAGGATGTGGGTGATGGACCCCGCGGTCCAAACCCCGCAAAACAGCATCCCCATGCCCAACTATGTGCTGGATTCGGTGCGCAGCATACCCGGCGTAAAGTTTGCGGTTCCATTTTATGTGGGCGCGGGCCTCGTCAAGCTCAATGACGGCACCTATCAGTCCGCCACCATCATCGGTCTGGATGATGCCAGCCTCTTCGGTCGGCCGACGATCATTTCCGGCAGCATCATGGATATTTACCAGAACAATGCCTTCATCATGGTCAAGGATGCCAACTACGCCAAGCTGGGCAGCCCAAAAATAGGCACCAGCTTTGAGATCAATGATCATCGCGCGGTTGTCGTGGCCCTGGCCCACACCCCGGTGCCCGGCCTGTTCGGCTTGCCGACCCTCTATACCACCTATAACCGCGCCACCCAGGACCTGCCCTCCACCCGCTATCTGATTTCCTACATCCTGGTGCAGCCGAAAAGCACCCAGAATATCGCCGCCATTGAGCAGCAGGTAAAGCAACTGGGCTATCTGGCCTTGACCGATCAGCAATTCATCACCCGTAACGACCGGTTCTATGAATTTCAGACCGGGATGGGCACCAATATCCTGATCATGACCCTGATCAGCTTTCTCGTCGGCCTGTCCATCGCTGGAGAAACCTTTTACATGTTCGTCCTGGACAATCTGGAGCACTTCGGCGCCCTCAAGGCCATTGGCGCCAAAAGCGGCGAGCTGATTCAGATGATCGTGTTTCAGTCGCTGGTCGTGGGCTTTCTGGGTTTTGGCTTCGGCGTGCTCCTGTCCTCCACCATGATCGCCATTGCCAAGCTGAAGATCGCCAACTACGCCGCCATGGTCACCTACGAGAACCTGTTTCTGGCTTTCATCATGGTCCTGATCATATCTGCCTTTTCGAGCTATATCGGCATTCGAAAAGTCATCCGCATCGACCCCTTTGACGTGTTCCGGGGTTAGCGTGATCCTGACTGCGACGAAGATCTCGAAGTCCTTTGGCGAAGCGACGAACCAAACCTACGCGCTGCGCGAGGTCAGCTTCGCAGTGGACTTCGGCGAGATGCTCTATATCGTCGGTCCCTCCGGCTCCGGCAAAACCACGCTGTTGAGCATCATCTCCGGCATCTTGCGCCCCGATGACGGCGACGTGGTGGTCAAAGACGTGGATATCTGGAAGCTGGGCAGTGATGCCCTGGCCGGCTTTCGTCTGCAGACCATCGGTTTCGTTTTTCAGGACTACCATCTCTTTCCTCGCCTGACCACCCTGGAAAATGTGGCCATTCCCCTGATTCTCCGGCGTGAGCCCTGGGACAAGAGTCTAACGGAGGCGCGCAAAACGTTGCAGGTCGTCGGTCTGGCAGAAAAAGAAAACTTGCCGCCCTACAAACTGAGCGGCGGCGAGCAAAAGCGGGTCGCCATCGCCCGCGCCATCGTTGCCCAACCGGACCTGCTGATTTTCGATGAGCCTACCGCTTCCCTGGATGGGGACACCGGCAGGAAAATCGTCGCCTTCGTCAAGGAGCATATTTTGAATGCGCAGCGTGCGATTATCATCGTGACCCACGACAGCAGAATTTACGAATATGCGACGCGGATCATTCGCATGGAAGATGGCAGGATTGTCCCCGGAACCGGAGCGGACCATGAGAAATAAGATACTTTTCGGGCTGGCCATCGTCGGGATCCTCATCGGCCTGGTCAGCGCCTACATATATAGCCGGCAAACGCCGCCGCAACCCCCTCTGGCCACCAACTACAACCCTTACGTCAACGGAATATTCGCCAACGGCATCATCGAGAGTTATGCGGCCAATGGCGAAAACATCAACATCTACCCTCAGGTGTCCGGAAGGGTGACCGGCATCTTCGTCCAGGAGGGGCAGACGGTGGCGAAGGGGACACCGCTCTTCGCCATCGATGACTCCGTGCAAAAGGAAGTGGTGGCCCAGAACAAGGCCCAGGCCCAGGCCGCCCTTGCCCTGTTGCAGGAATTAAAAGCGGAGCCCCGCAAAGAAACCCTGACCATTGCCAAAAAACAAGTCGAATATGCCCGAGCCAGCCTGAAATACCAGCAGGCACAACTGGAAATCACCAAAAAGGAAATGGCCATCAATCCCCAGACGGTGAGCAAACTTGCCCTGGAAAATGTGCAAAACTCTGTCCTGATTGCCGAAAACAACCTCAAAGTAACGCAGGCGCAGTATGCGCTGACCCAGGCGGGCGCCTGGAGTTACGACATCAAAAATCAACAAGCTATCTATCATGCGGCGCGAAAGACCTACGCGTCCAGTAATGCCTTGTTACAGCAATATATTGTGCGGGCGCCGGTCACCGGCGATATCCTCCGTATCAGCACCGCCATCGGCAGTTACGCATCCCCCCAAGGCGTCTACGGCACTTATACACAGGGGATGGATCCGGTCGTGGTGATGGGCAAGAAGACCGCCTACCTGCAGGTCCGCGCCTATTTGGATGAGATATTGGTTCCAAGATTACCTGCGCCTGCAGATATGACCGCGAAAATGTTCATTCGAGGTCTCAACAATGTCAGCGTACCGTTGCAGTTTGTGCGGATACAACCCTATGTGGTGCCGAAGATCGAACTGTCCAACCAAAGGACGGAAAAGGTGGACGTAAGGGTGCTGCCAATTCTCTTCAAATTTAAGATTCCGGAACACATAAACCTGTTTCCCGGCGAACTGGTGGACGTATATATGGGCAAGAAGTCATAATCCTAAAAATCAATTTCCCGGGACTGCCAACACATGGCGTTTCAAATTTGCAAGAAATGCCTAGTCATTGATCAGCCGCGTTACCTTATCCTGACCGCCCAGTCTGCCGTGGGAGCGCAGCCAATTCGCAAAGGTCCCAGGGTCGACGAGGATGACCCTTGGGACATCCAGCGAGATCCCTGCTGATCCGAAGCCACAAGGGGATTTGCGGTAGGGCAGAGGCATGGGGCTGCCCTCCTGGCCACAGCCAGGTGGCTGCTGATAGGGCTATCGTTGGATCTTCGGCGGTACGGAAATCCCTTACAGGATGCTGGTGGGTGGTATCCATTCCCATTGATCGCCCTGCGCCTGACGCCACCGGTGCTGCTGTTCATGACGGGTGCGCAAGCTCTACCGCCCGAACAGGCGCCGCGGCGCCCTGCTATACAGAAACTCGCGAGCCGCTTTGGACATTTCCATCTTTGGGCAAACGCCGCTCCCGATCAACTTGCCGCCGTGGTTGATGCACAGGCATACCATGCTTAGGTCGCTATTATTTTCTCTTCTTTGCGCCCAACCTCAGCAGGGCGCTACGCCAGGCGTCGGTAAAACCATCTCTTCACCCCTTCCACCGCCATCAGGTACACGACGACCATGGCCATAAGTATCGCGAAGAAATCCAACGGCAGTGCCACAAATCCCAGCGTGGCGCCTATCGGGGTCAAAGGCAGTAGGGCTGCTACGGCAACCACGGCTAATGAGGTTCCCGCCAGCAAAGGGTGTGGACGGCTGGTCAAGGGATTAAAGCGGGTACGAATAACGAATATTACCAGAACCTGGGTGGCGATGGATTCGATGAACCAGCCGGTGTGGAACATCTTCTCGCCGGCATGGAAAACATGCAACATGACATAAAAAGTGAGGAAGTCGAAGAGCGAACTGACCGGGCCGATCACCATCATGAAGTTGCGAATGAAGGCCATATCCCACTCGTGAGGGTGCGATAAATAGCTTTCGTCCACATTGTCCAGCGGGATCGGAACCTCCGAGAGGTCGTAAAGGAAGTTGTTGAGCAGGATCTGTACCGGCAGCATGGGCAAAAAGGGGATGATCAGGGTGGCACCGGCCATACTGAACATGTTCCCAAAATTGGAGCTGGTACCCATCATGATATACTTCAGCACATTACCGAAGGTACGCCGCCCTTCTCGAATGCCTTCATACAATACATCGAGGTCGCGTTCGAGCAGGATCATGTCCGCCGCATCCTTGGCTACGTCCACCGCGCCGTCCACGGAGATCCCCACATCTGCGGAATGGAGCGAGGGAGCGTCGTTGATGCCGTCGCCAAGAAAGCCCACGACGTGGTGGCGTGCTTTGAGGGCCAGGATGACGCGGTTTTTCTGCGCAGGAGTAACACGGCAAAATAGGTTCGCTTCTTCCACCACCGCTTGCAGGGCGAAGTCGTCCATCTTCTGGATCTCGGCGCCGGTCAGGACCCTGCTCACTGGCAGGCCGATCTGCGCGCAGACGTGTCGGGTGACCAGATCATTGTCACCGGTAACAATCTTCACCGTTACACCGCTTTGGGTCAAATCGCGAACCGCACGCGCGGCTGTTTCCTTTGGGGGATCCAGGAAAGCGGCGAAGCCGGCAAATACCAACTCGGTTTCATCGCTCACCACGGCGTGGGGATGGTCAAGCGGCACACTTCGCCAAGCGATACCCAGCACCCGAAAGCCTTTCTGTCCCAACTCGTCGCACAATGCCCCTGCCCGATCCCGTGTTGGTGTGTCGAATGGCGTTTGGACCCCCTCCACCTCATACGCCACGGCAAGTCGAAGTATGTCCTCGGGAGCGCCCTTCACTACCAAAAGTCGGCTATCGTTTTTTTCCACCAGCACGGAGACCCGCCGCCGCTCGAAGTCGAAGGGTACTTCATCAATTTTTCGCCAGGCGCTGACGTTGATTTCCTGATGGGCGAGAATGGCGTCGTCCAGAGGGCTTTTCAGCCCGGTCTCGAAATGACTGTTGAGATAAGCTAATTCCAGCACTCTCTCGCTCTCACGCCCCAAGGGATCCACATGGCGCTCGAGCCGGATATGCGCTTCGGTGAGCGTTCCCGTCTTGTCCGTGCAGAGCACGTCCATCGATCCCAGATTTTGCACCGACGCCAGGCGTTTCACGATCACCTTTTTCCTGGCCATCCGGATGGCGCCGCGCGCGAGGGTAACCGAAACGATCATCGGTAGGAGTTCAGGCGTGAGCCCCACCGCGAGTGCGACGGCGAACAGAAAGGACTCCAGCAGAGGGCGGTGAAACGCGGTGTTGACGAAAAGCGCGAATAAGGCCAGCAAAACCGTCAGGCGCATGATCAGCATGCCGAATTGGCGTGTGCCCCGTTCGAAGGAAGTCGGGGGTGGCTTGCTGGCCAGGCTGTCGGCGATCTCGCCGAGGGCAGTGCCCAGGCCGGTGCGGCAGACCAGGATAGTCGCCTTGCCACTGATTACGGAGGTGCCCATGAAGGCCGCATTGTCGGCGGTGTCCATATCTGCTTCCTCGGAAAGCTCAGTCGCATGTTTTTCCACCGGGTACGGCTCACCGGTGAGGAGCGCCTGGTTGACAAAAAAATCCCGTGCCTCGATTAGCCGCCCATCTGCGGGGACCGAATCGCCTGCGGCCAGCAGCACCGCATCCCCTGGCACCACCTCGAAAATCGGAATGTCACACTGGCGACCATCACGCAGGACCGTGGCGCGCACGGCGACGGATCGCTTGAGTCGCTCGGCTGCTTGCCCAGCGCGGTATTCCTGCACGGTGTCCAGCGCCACGCTCATCAACACCATGGCGCTAATGATCAGGAAACTGGCCCTGTCGCCCGTCACGGCAGAAATCGCGCTGGCGACCAGAAGGATAATGACCAGGGGATTGCGAAAACGGGAGAGAAACAGCCGGAGGAGCGTGCCGCGCCGCGCGTGCCGCAGCGCGTTCGGGCCGAAAGACGCCAACCGCGAAGCGGCTTCTTCTGTTGTCAAGCCATGAGGGCTGCTATCGAGCGCATGAAAAAGGTTTGGCAAAGGTTGTCGCCAAAAGGCCGCTTCCACTTCCCTGGACTCAGACATGGCTCACTTTGCTTTGATTGGTCGGGGCGATAGGATTCGAACCTACGATATCCTGCTCCCAAAGCACTGTGCCAAAGTGGCGCAAGCACTTGGATAGAGGGAAGATATCAGGTATTTTCTGTTTCTACAATTCGGCAAGGCATTGAGTATAACCAATTGTATTGTAAATAGGGTATAAAGGTGTTGTAGAAGGCTAAAACGCCTACCTTCCGGCTGGACCACCACCGCGGTACAGTTGTCTGGAATTGCGAGCTATATGGGGCTGTCGCTGGCGGGCGTGAACTGCGGATGCTGTTTGACCGGGATTGATATCTGGCCAGCAGATCAGGCGGGAGTACGCCATTCCCGGTTCAGGTGAACCAAACGTGGCAGACTCTGCGTTTCTGTACTAGCTAACAGGTACAATGCTCTGCCCCAGAAATGGAATCGAGTCGCATATCCCTTATGCAAATGTGTCACTCCATTTGCCCATGCTAACTTGGCTCAATCGCGTCTGGCTGGTGTTTTTGGTTGTCGTGTTGGCGGTCGGAGGATGGTTGGGCTATGCGGATTGGCAGCAAATCCGCCACCAGTATGGCACCAATCTATTGGCGATGGCTGCCGCTGTTGCAGATGGCACTCATCTGTTTCTAAATGATGCACACAATTCCATGCTGACACTGGGAAACGAGGTCGATCGAGAAGGGGTAAACCATCACATCACCACCCGTGAAGCCCTCGAAAAGTATCTGGCATTAGAACATAATTTTGCTGCCATCAGTGTTCGGTCATGGCAAGGGTCCCCGGTCGCCGCAGGCGCCGATAAGGGCTTGCTGGATGCGCTACTTTCTCCATCTGGAAGGGGTGTGCAACCTCCTCTCAAAATCAACTCGGAACAACACCGTCTCCTCGATCATTGTTGGCGTTCTCCTGGATTTTGTATGGGGCCACCGGTACAAAGCACGTCCATGCACACACGAGAAGGCGCGTGGATGGTGCCTCTGTTTCTGCAGATGCAGATACTTGACCATGGCGTGTCCAAGCCTCTACGGATGGTAGTGCTATTGCCTTTGCAGAATGGGCAGTTGTTTTTTTGGGCGGCTCTACCGTTGCCGCAACATGGCTCTATTTTTCTCTTGCGCAAAGGGGGCGTTCTGGAAAGCCGTTATCCACCTCCGACCAAGACCTCTTTTGGCATTCGGCAAAATGGTATCGCCGCACAATCCATGTTTGCGCATCAGGGTGCACAATCTGATGTGTACTACGGTTTAGCGACGGTCGTTAACCAGTGGCGATTGGGCGCATGGCTACCGCGTAGCCGGTTACCCGCTTGTGGCCGGAGCGGGCTTGTGCCATGTTCTGTTCTGGTGGCTGCCAGGTGGAACCGTATGACCGGGCCGCCATGCTCACTCTTCTGCTGCTTTCGGCCGTGGGTTACCTGACAGTCCGGCGTATGGCTCGTGAAAGAATAGAGGAAAAAGCTGCTGCGGAGTCATTACTCTGGGAAGCCAAGGAACGGGCGGAAGTTACCCTGCACTCCATCGGTGATGCGGTTGTCACTACAGATGTCTCCGGGCGGGTGACAGACATTAATTCCGTTGCCGAGTCCCTGATGGGTTATTCGCGTACTGAAATGTTGGGGAAACCACTGGATACGGTTTTTAAGATTGTCCGGGAAGGAGACCATGCCCGGCGGCGAATCCCGTTCAACAAGTATTGCAGGAAGGCAAAATTATCGGACTGGCCAATCACACCATACTTATTACCGCACAGGGAGAAGAACGCGCCATAAAAGATTCAGCCGCCCCTATCCGTGCACGGGATGGCACCCTTCTGGGGGCCGTGCTGGTTTTTCATGATGTGACGGAGAAACGTCAACTCACGGCAGATCTCGCCTATCAGGCCACCCATGACCTGCTCACAGGGTTACCGAATCGTGCCTTGTTTTTGGATCGCCTGCAACATGCGGTTCGCGCGGTTACTCGACAGGAAGCCCTTCTGCTAGTGGGCATCCTGGACCTGGACGGGTTCAAGCAGGTGAATGACCGCCTGGGTCACGATATGGGGGACATTCTTCTGCGAGAGGTGGCGCGCCGAACGCGGGAGGCATTGCGGACGGAGGATACGATAGCCCGACTTGGTGGCGACGAATTTGGTTTGGTGCTTCCCGAAATCCATCATATGGAAGGGGCGCAACAGTTGGCGAATCATTTGCTCCAGGCAATTGCCGAACCGATGCTTTTGGATGGAAACAGCGTAACCATTTCGGGTAGCTTGGGATCACCGTCATCCCTTGGGATGACGGTGATCAACAGAGTGTGTTGCGACATGCCGATATGGCGCTTTATTCTGCCAAGAATGGTGAGCGTAACCAGTACCAATTCTATGAAAAAACCATGATGCCCAACAGGAACAACTCATGGAGGAGGCTACGATGACCCAGGAGGCATTCGAAGAGCAGCGGCTGATAATGTACTACCAGCCGGTGGTGTCGACCCGCGACGGGTCGGCACCCGGCCAAGGGATTGCGCCCTGCCAGGGAGTGATCGGCTTTGAAGCCTTGATCCGTATGGTGCATCCGCAGCGCGGGATTCTTGGCCCTGCTGCATTTGCGAACGCCCTGGATCATCCGCGTCTGGCCCGGCGCATTGGCTGTTTTGTACTTGATGCTGTGCTTACTCAGGGAGAACAGTGGCATCGCGATGGGTTTCCATTACGGATGTCTATGAACATCAGTGCTCGCCATCTACTGGATCCGGAGTTTCTAAATGATATGCGTGCTGCCCTGGCAGCGCACCCTGACCTCGCGCCTGAGATGTGCGAGATCGAAGTCACGGAAACTGCCCCCATGCTGGATTTCCCCACGGCGCAGGAGACCCTGCGAGCCTGCAATAACTTGGGTCTGCGCATTGCTTTGGATGACTTTGGCACCGGTAGTGCCTCTCTGAGCTACTTGCAGAAACTGCCAGCTCAAACGATCAAGGTGGATCAGAGCTTCGTGCGGGATATCCTCAATGATCCGCGGGACTTCGCTATTGTTGCCGGTATTACAACAACGGCCAATATGCTGGGTCTCGAAGTGGTCGCGGAGGGAGTGGAAACCGTCGGCCATTTACAGCTGCTGAAGACACTGGATTGTCATGCCATGCAGGGCTATCTCTTCTCTAAACCTATGCCTGCTGGTGAGGTGCCAGGCTGGCTTAAGTCATTCAATATACTGAATTATAACAATAACTTGACACCCCTACCCGAAGGATTATGCAGGATATAACGACTGATGGGTTCCTCGTCGCTCATCGGCTACGCGTCGTCCAGTGTGTCGAAGCTCTGCAGCCATACAGCGAAAATGGTTCTCTATGGGCCTGGAAGCGTCTTTGTGTCAGGGCTAGTGTGGAGGATGCCCACTTCCATGATATCCGCGCCAAATCGCTCACTGACGCGAATAGAACCGCTGGGCGTGACTATGCGCAAGCGCTTGCGGGCCATGCTGACGGGTCGATGACAGAGGTCTATGTGCGCGCCAGAGACACGCAGACCGTCAAGCCTCTCGGCGGAGTTGTAGAAAGAAAGCGGGTTGTAGAAAAGGCCACCTCAAAGAAGTGGCCTAAGCTGTTGATTGATTGGTCGGGGCGATAGGATTCGAACCTACGACATCCTGCTCCCAAAGCAGGCGCGCTACCAAGCTGCGCTACGCCCCGTCGCCGCAGAGGATAGCCGCTCCCACCGCCGCGGTCAATCTAAACGAGAAAGACGGTGCCGCAAACGGTCCAGCTCCCCACGCGCAAGACCAATACCATCATTCAGGCGTTGGCGCTCCCTGTCGCTGAGCTCCTTGCCCTTCTGCACCAGTTCCTCGCTATAAATGGCGATGGTGTCGAGCAGTTCCTCAACCCGTTCATTTATCCGCTCGCGCGAGGCAACGACGCGATCCCAGGCGCGATTGGCCTGATGCCGCAATTGTTTGCGGGTGCGATCGCCCGTTTGTGGGGCAAAGAGCAAGGCGGTGACCGCACCTGCTACTGCACCTGCCAGCAAGGCGATCCCCAGGGCGCTGTAGCCAATGCCATTATCGCTATCGTTTTCATAATTCATCATGATCGGACTCCTTTATCAGGTGATAACAGTGGGGGCCTTGCGACCCGTGAGGGTTTCTATTCGTGTGAGATTCCTGCCGAGCTGAATCAGTTCGCGCAAGGCGCGCTGCGGGTCCTGCTGCTGGCGCTGCGGGTCCTTCTCCAGATGCTCGTGATAAATACGCAAGGTGGCGCCTTCGGTTCCCGTGCCCGACAGGCGGAATATCACCCGGGCACCGTCGGCAAAGAGCAGGCGCAGGCCCTGATGCGCACTGACACTGCCGTCGATGGGGTCCGCATAGGCAAAATCATCGGCGGTCAGGATCTGACGTTCCGCTAAAGTCTGACCGGGGAGCACTGGCAATTGGGCGGTAATGCTCTGCATGATCTGCTCGCCCGTTTCCACCTGAAGTCCCTCGTAATCATGACGCGTGTAGTAATGACGCCCAAACCGCTGCCAATGCTGGGTGACGATGTCGGCCACGGATTGGCCCGTATGCGCGATCACTGAGAGCCAGGCCAGTATCGCCCAGAGTCCGTCCTTTTCACGGATATGGTCCGACCCGGTGCCGAAACTTTCCTCGCCACAAAAGGTGATTTTGCCCGCATCCAGCAGATTGCCAAAGAATTTCCAGCCGGTGGGCGTTTCATAGTGAGCAATACCCAGGGCTTCAGCGACCACATCCGCGGCCTGGCTGGTGGGCATGGAGCGGGCGATACCTTTGAGGCCCTGGCGGTGGGCGGGGATCGCGGTGGCATGGGCTGCGAGCACCGCCAGCGAATCGCTGGGTGTCACAAAAAAATGGCGTCCCAGGATCATGTTGCGGTCGCCATCTCCATCGGATGCGGCGCCAAAGTCGGGTGCGTTCTCCGCGAAAAGTTCGTCGGCCAGGGGCTTGGCATAGACCAGATTCGGATCGGGATGGCCACCCCCAAAATCCGTGAGCGGGATACCATTGACCACTGTGCCCACCGGTGCCCCCAGACGCTTTTCAAAAATCTCGTGGGCATAGGGACCGGTAATGGCGTGCATCGCGTCAAAACGCATCCGGAAAGTCCCCTGCAAGAGCCGTCCCAGCGCGTCAAAATCAAAAATGCGGGCCATCAGTTCTGCATACTCGGCTACCGGGTCGCAGACTTCTACCTGCATCTCACCCAGCAAAAACTTCGCGTCATGGTCGATATCGACATCCGCGCTCTCCAGAATCTGATAACCCTGGATGGATTTACTGGCAGCCCAGATGGCATCGGTGATCTTTTCCGGCGCGGGTCCGCCGTTGGCCGTATTGTACTTGATGCCAAAGTCGTGGTCAGGCCCCCCGGCATTATGGGAGGCGCTGAGGATAATGCCGCCGTGAGCACTCCGCGCGCGGATGACTGTAGAGACGGCGGGTGTGGAGAAGAGTCCGCCCCGTCCGACAATGACTTTGCCCCAGCCATTCGCTGCAGCCATCCGGAGGATGATCTGTATGGCTTCACGGTTATAAAAACGTCCGTCGCCACCAAGAACAAGGGTTTCCCCGGCGCGATCAGGAATGGCATTGAAGATGGATTGAACAAAATTTTCGAGATAGTGCGGCTGCTGGAACACCTTGACCTTTTTACGCAGCCCCGAGGTGCCGGGGCGTTGATCGGCAAAGGGCTGGGTCGCAATCTGCAATACCGCCATGGCACACCTCAGGAGTCGAGTGGAACGTCAATAATAGTGGTTTCCCGACCAGCATCGGTACGAATCCAGATTGTATACCCGCTTACCTGCCAGGTACTAACGACCGCCCCGCCGTCGCGAATGGCCTTTTCACTGGCTTCAATTAAGTCTTCTTCCATAGCCTCATCCCACTCGCCCAAGACGTGATGACGCAGCAGTTCCTGCGGATCAATTTCTCCAGATTCGAAGATGGCTTGCGCGTCGGGGGAAGCGAGGATAGTTCCAGGATGGAATCGCATTTTATTCTCCATAACTTTCAAACTATAACAGGAAACGGCCGTTCACAAGGCAAAGCCTTGCGTACGCAGAAAATCGCGACTGGGTGCTGCACACTGATTCATAAGATGAATACGGTGTGGGTTGTGGCGCGCGCGCCTTGCCCAGATTCGTGGATCGCTCAACCCGGCCGCTGCATAGACCTGTTCGGATGGAAAGAAGCAGGTCCGCAGAAACTGGCGGAAAACCTCGCGCAGCACCGGGCTGATCAGGTGTTTTTTCACACGGTTCATGGCTTGGCTGCGCATCTGAATGGTGGTGCGGGCGAAGGCCATATGGCGCGCTTCTTCGCGCATGTGAACATGCGTGATAGCCAGCACGGCAGCGGGTAGTTCTTTGTGGGCGAAGATCAGGCGGTTCATGCGATCCGGTACATTCTCGCCGATAAGGATGGTTGCCCAAAAAGCGGCCGAGCCCTCGGGCGCGTAGCGAGCGAAAAGACGCGCCAAGGGCGGGCGGGCGCTCAACGGGGTCATAAATGGGCGTTGCGAACGTCGCTGTAATTCCAGAAACATGAGGCTGTGCCCCACCTCCTCCCGCAGTTCATGAAGCTGATAGTGATAGCTGACCGGGTCGCGGTACATCTCCTGGAGCGAGTTTGCGCCCAGGCGTTGGATGAACAGCGCCTCCAGCCACAGCCCCAGCTCGCAGAAAGAGACGAACTCGACTTGGGAGAGGCGAATGCGTTCCTCTGGGCTCAATTGCACATATTCGGGCAATCCGTACAGTGATAGCAATTCTTCTGGGAGCCAGGCCGTTTCCGCGTCGAGGCTCTCCCACGGAACCGTCTGGACGGGGTCCCGATAGTTACCGCTGTGCTGGCTGAGCCGATTGACCAAAGCATCATGATGACGCTGAATCTGAGCCGGCGCGGGGACACGTTGAGCGAAGTTCATGAGCCATTCTGCCACGGACGCTCAGCCGCTCCAAGGGCGTATTGGACTCTGCCCACCAGTATCGCGCACCTGGGCGACGCTGCGGCGTACATCATAACGGGGACGCCACCCGAGTGCCTTTTGGGCGTGGGTAATATCGACAATCAGTGGGTTTTCCAGCACTTGCAGCCAGCCGGGATCGCCGAGGCCAGTACTAAAAGGGCGTAGCCAGGTATGTACCCGGTGCAGTTGCCTGGGGGAAAGTGGTAGCTGCCAGCGGCGGGGAATGCTGGACCAGGGGATGGGATCGGGTGCCGCAATATTGAAGATACCACCCTGTCCATAACTTAGTGCTGCAAGCAGCGCGGTGACCGCATCGTCTTGGTGGAGGCACTGGATGGGCAAGTCTGGGTTGAGTAGACGTAGTCCGTAAGGGCTCGTCGCAATCTCATTCACCAAGGCCTGCCCATGAGAGCCGATAATGGCGTGCAGGCGCAGGCGGGAAACAACGGTTTTCTTCTGGCTGGTCGTGAACACATCCAGCCATTGCTCCAGTGCAGCCTTGTCTTCACTATAGGCGAACCCCGGCACAGGCCGACAAGGCTGGCTTTCGGCAATGGGAACCGGGTTGTCCGGCCAGGCGCCATAAGCCGCCACACTGCTGGAATAGATGACTTGCGGTACACCGGCATTTGCCGCCGCACGGAACAGATGCTGACTGCCATCGAGGTTAATCCGGCGCATCTCCTCACGCCAGCGCCGTTGCGGCCCGAGGCGCGGACTCAGCACTATAAAGGCGAGATGGATGACACAATCCACGCCGCTCAGGTGCTCGACAAGCTGCGGATCGCAGATGTCCAAAGGCAGGTAATGCAGGTGTGGATGCTGCATTGCGGGTGCCCGACGATCCAGTGCGATGACCCGGTGGATATCCGGCCGGGCGAGCAGGGCGGGAAGCAGAGCTGCCGCCGTATGTCCCGCCGCGCCAGTGACCAGCACCTGCATCAGTGGGGGTAAGGACCGCGCAGAGCAGGCAACACCTCGTCGGCGAGCAAGCGCAACGAGCGCTGGGTGATTTGGCTGGGGACCATCCCGGCACCCACGGCCAAAATCAGGCGATTCACCCCGGCCCGGGCATAGCGGGCCAGTCGTTGGCGACAGGTAGCCGGGTCGCCAACGACGACCATGCCCATAGTTTCCAGCAGCCGCAAATTGAGGCCACGGCGCAGCAGCGGTTCGAGAAAGCCGAGACGATGATAGTATTCATAGCTTTCCTTTAGCTGTGCGAGGACCGGCCGCGTCTGGTCCAGCAGCCGCCGGTAATACCAGGTGAAGCCCTCGGCCCAGCGCCGTGCCTCCGCTGCATCCTCCAGACACAGGCAGCCAATGGTCATGGCAAAACCCGCGTTTTGACCTGCTTGCAAAGGACCTTCTCCGTGGTGTTGTCGCCAGTTCTTTTTATAGGCACGAAGATCTTGTTTGATGAGGAACCAGGGTTTAAACGGCCCGGAGAGCACGCCGATACCTTCCTGTGCTGCCCATTGGATAGTCGTCGGGCTCACGGCTGCCGTCCACAGCGGTGGATGGGGTTGCTGGAGGGGGTTGGGAAGAATATCCAGTTCATCGAAATTATAGAGTTTTCCATGATGGCTGAAGGGTTCGCCACCCGCCTGGCGAAGGATCTGCAGCCCTTCTTGCATGTGCAGCCTACTGTCCGCCATTTGGCTGCCAAAAAGTTGATATTCTTTAGGGGAAAAGCCTCGGCCGATGCCCATCTCCAGGCGGCCATGGCTGAGAATATCCAGGGCGGCGGCGCGCTCCGCAACACGGACGGCATGATTGTAGGGCAGGACGACAACGGCATGGCCAAGACGCAGGTTCTTGGTGCGCTGGCTGGCCGCAGCGAGGAAGGTTTCCGGGCTGCTGGAGTGGGAGTATTCGCGCATGAAATGGTGTTCCACAAGCCAGGCGCCGTGAAAACCCAAGGTGTCGGCGAGGCTAAGCTCATCCAGGGTTTCATGATAAGCTTGGGCCTCGCTACGGCCCAGATGGGCTGGTACGGCGAGTTCATAGAAGAGATCAATATCCACTTGCGTTGGCGCCTCCATGATAAGCACTGCATCCAGCCCGCCCAAATTGTTGAACGGCTGTAAATCGCCATCTTAACATCGGAGCAGATGCGCCTGCACTGGGCCGACGTCGAGACCGGCACGCATTTCATAAGTGGTGATGCCTCTGGAATGGGAAGAGGCAGCAGACGGCGTCTATTCAGTTTCTGTGTTTTCAGCCCCGGAGTTTGGCAAAGGTGCTTGCGGGAAAAGCCGTTCGCGATAGTAAGCGAGCTCACCAACGGATTCGCGGATGTCGGCCAGCGCTTCGTGGCGCTCGGCTTTTGGGAATTTGGGCAGATGCGGATACCAGCGCGTGGCGAGTTCCTTGACGGTGCTCACATCAATCATCCGGTAGTGAAAAAAGCGCTCCAGCCGCGGCATCAGGCGGGCTAAAAAGCGGCGATCCTGACATACGCTGCTGCCGCAGATCGGTGAGGTGCCTGCTGTAACATGCTGGTGCAGGAAATCCAAGGTTTGTGTTTCTACTGTAGCCGTATCCAGGCGACTATCACGGACCCGCTGCAAGAGGCCGGAAGCACCATGGGTACGCTGGTTCCAGTCGTCCATAGCCGCGAGTACGGATTCCGGCTGATGTACGGCCAGCACCGGACCTTCGCAGAGAATTCGCAGGCTGTTGTCCGTGACCAACGTGGCGATTTCCAGAATCTGATCCTGTTCCGGCCGCAGACCTGTCATCTCCAGGTCAATCCAGACGAGGCTGTGTGCTTTAGGGTCCATGCGGCATCCTTATTTGAGCGAGTCGGGCCAGTATACCATCGCTTTCGAGGCATAAAAAAAGACGGGCCAGAGGTCCGTCTAATAGCCGCAAAACAACCGCTACAAAATTGTTTCATACCCAAGGACCGTGACCTCTAGCCATCAGTGTGATAAATTGTGTCGGGCAACCCCCCAGCTTTAGAGATTTGGGGCTTTCGCCCCCGCCATGGCAATGAAGGTTACGCTGTTTTTGTTTCTGGAATATTTCCTGTTCAAAATATTTTCGGGGTGAGGGCCGCTTCAATCCTGGCGGATGTACATGCCCTTTGAACAAAAAAAGACGGACCGGAGTCCGTCTAATAGCCGCAAAACAACCGCTACAAAACTTATGTTGCAACCGCCCGCCTTGACTACGTCGGCTGATGCCGGACTACCTGATTTTTCGCTCCACTCTATCTTTTGGTTTGAGTACCGCTGCTGCCTATGGTGCTATAATGGGTCCGTCATATTTCGAGAATATTTCCGGAAAACGTCTCCTCGTTGAGGCAGAAGGCGAGGATGCGGCGGTGCCTGTTTTCAGGATATTGCGAGGCTAGGATGGCGGTCGTGTTAATAGTGGATGATGATCAGCGGCTTGCGGCGATGCTACGGGAGTTTCTCCAATCTCAGGGTTTCGCGGTACTGTTGGCGGCCAATGGGCAGCAGATGCGTCAACAACTGGCGGCAGGGCCGGTGGATGTGATGGTGCTCGACTGGATGTTGCCGGGACAGAATGGCATTAGTCTCGCCAAGGATCTGCGCAGTAAGGATGGGGGGCCTCCTATTCTTATGCTCTCGGCCCGTGGCGAGGATGAGGAACGTATCCTTGGACTGGAAAGCGGCGTCGATGACTACTTGGCAAAGCCTTTCAATGCACGGGAGTTGCTGGCGCGTCTACGGGCCTTGTTACGCCGTAGCGGGAAAGATGAGGGTGGCGACAAAGTCCACTTTGGTGATTTCTGTTTGCACGTGGCCGAGCGACGGCTCTATCGCGATAATGCGGAGGTCGACGTGAATCCGGCGGAAATGGAGCTGTTACTGGTCTTCGCGCAGCGCCCGCGGCGCGTACTGAGTCGCGATCTTTTACTGCAGTTGTTGGGCGGAGAAGAGGATGGGCGCTTCGACCGCAGTATTGATGTGCGGGTGACACGTCTGCGCAAAGTGATTGAAGATAACCCCCGGCAACCGTGCTTTTTGCAGACGGAGCGCGGTGCCGGGTACCGGTTTACTCCGAGCGCATGATTTTTTGGCGAGAGCGTAGTTTGTTTTCGCAGACGGCCTGGACTTTGGGGCTGGGCATTGTCGTGCTGCAGGTTTTGACGTTGGTCATGATTGTCGCCACGGTACTTTATCCCCTGGCGGAGCGCTCGGCAGAGGACCTGGCAGGTTTGATTGTGATCAGTGCGAAAACCTATGCCGAACTGTCTCCGCAAGAGCGCCCCGCTTTTTTAGCCAGCCTGCGGGCCGACAATGGGGTAGAAATTGCCGCGCATCTGGACCGTTCTATAAAGCATACCCATGGGCATATATACGGCTGGTTGCTAAGTCGTGCGCTGGCCAGACGTTTAGGAGAACCTGTGCATGTGGACGTTTTGGGCGGGAGCGTGCGTACGTTTTGGGTGCCGGTTACTGTTTCCGGTCAAACGGTTTGGGTACATTTTGACCGAGGGCGGTTGGCCTCGTCTCTGCCCATTGCCATGATTTTTGTGCTGGCTTTTTCAACACTCGCACTGTTGGTGTTGACGATGATTTTGGTACGTCGGGTATTACGGCCTCTCGGGGTGATTTCAGAGGCATTGCGTGGATCGTTAAAGGCACCGCTGCCGAGTTTGCCGCGTGGCGGTGCTTATGAGTTCCAGAATATCCTCAATATTTTCGCTAATCTGCGAACCCGTTTGCAGGCGATGGTTAATCATCAGTCGTTATTGCTGACCGGGATTTCCCACGATCTGCGTTCACCGCTGGCGCGCCTGCGTATGGCTTGGGAGCTGTTGCCGGAGACTACGCCGCAGCGTCTTCGGGACGGTATGCTGCAGGATATGGAGCGAATGGATGAACTGCTGGCCCAATCTCTTGCGCTGGGTCGCGGTATGGCGGCGAAGGTGGCAGATTTTGATCTGATGGTATTGCTGGCCGAAGTGGGCGCAGATTTCGAGCGGGAGGGCGGCCACTGGGAGGCAACATTACCGCGTCGTTATCCCTTCCGGGGAGACCGGGAGGCTTTGCGCCGTCTGTTGTCCAATCTGTTGGATAATGCTTTGCGTTACGGTGGCGGGAGGGTGACGGCAGAGTTTCAGAAAACGCCGGGGCATCTCCTGTTACGTCTATGCGATGCTGGCTCGGGGATTCCGGAGGCGGATCTGGAGAAGGTTTTTGAGCCGTTCATTCGTCTGGATGATGCGCGAGGGCATAGTGAGGGCAGTGGCCTTGGTCTGGCTATTGCCCGTCAATTGGCAGAGGCGCAGGGGATGCGCCTGCGCCTATTCAATTCCGCCGGTGGCGGGCTCTGTGCGGAGTTGTCCTGGGCCGTGTAAGACGGTGTGATGAAGAGGCCCAGGTATAGCCGAGGTCAGTGCCACTGACGTGCTGTTCCCACGGCGCAGACGGATATGACGCTCTGCTGGTGTGGCGCCTTTGTGGATGATTAACGGGCTGTGTAGCGCCCTGCAAGCACTTGGGTCGACACAGTAATGTGCTCGGGAAGATGGTCTATACTGTGGTGGTTGTCTGTGAACGATGGCGATGCTGCAGGAGGGGACAATGAACATAGTGAAGGCATTGACGGGTGTGATCGCGGCGATAGCTTTGGGGGGGTGCGCAACGGTTACGCCGGTGAGTGGGCAGTTCCCGCCCATTACACCGCATCAGGCGCAGACGGGTGCGGAAAACGGAAAGCTGGTGCGCTGGGGGGGCACGCTGATTCAGGCGCAGCCGAAGGCTCAGGAGACGTGCTTTACGGTAATGGCGCTGCCCCTGCGTCAGGATGGGCGGCCTTATCTGGGTCAGAAAAAGTCCGATGAAGGGCGGTTTATCGCCTGTGCTCCAGGGTTCTACGACCCGGTGCTTTATGCGGCGGGACGGGAGCTTACCTTTGTGGGTACGGTGACTGGGGTGCAGGTGGAAAAGGTTGGAGGGTACGGGTATCCCTACCCAACTCTGCAAGCCAGTACCGTGTATTTGTGGCCGGTGGAAGAACCTGAACCGACCACGGTCTTTATCAATGGTGGCTGGTATGGCGGTCCTTGGGGACCTTGGGGTTGGTGGGGAGGCCCAGGCTGGGGATGGCGTTAATCTCTGGTTATCTGCCCGGTCTTGCTTAGGGCGGGCAGACCCCTTATTATGTGCAGGTATTTTGCCGGGATGGCGGAACTGGTAGACGCGCCGGACTCAAAATCCGGTGGTG
>NZ_JAGDVS010000131.1 GCF_023255755.1 Acidithiobacillus sp.
AGCCTTGATCATGGACGAGGTGCTGGCGAAGGTCGCCACGCTCTTCGCGTGAGCGCGGCTACCAGGTGTATCGTGGAAGAGGCAACCCGCAAGTCTTCCACACCAATGAACGGCTACAGACACGCTCATGCGGACGATTCGACAACAATATACTGATTTATTTAGATTTATTCTGACACACTCAAGGACAGGTGAATTTCCACGTCATCCCAAGGCACGAAAACCTGCTGGTCTTCCGTCTTGTCGATAAGATGGTGTTCCATGAGTTTCCGCACGTCAGCATGCACATTACTGTAGTTTCTGCCGAGTTGCTTGGCGAGCGCGTAAATAGACTGTGGCCCATCCTTTTTGAGATGTTCGAGCAGCGCCAACCGCGCCGGCGTCAACTCACGAAAAAGCTGTGCGGAATCGGAAAAACTCAGATGATAATCCGCTTCCGGCAGAATCTCTCCCCGGTCCAGTTTTTTTGCAATCTCCCGCACCTCGCTGAATAGCGTGCTGGTGGATGTGATGCTGATAATGGCTTTAGTCATGGGGTTCTCCTGTCAATCTTTGCACATCCCTCTCGAAATCGTCCACCAGGGCAGACAGCGATGAGAAAACATAGGATTCTTCCATGTCACCATAATGCCGGTGGTCCCCTTTGCCCGTTTCGTTGTCATACCGCACCAGGCATTGCCCGTTTTTGCCGCAATAGAAACGGTATTTGAAGCCGTGCGGCCGCTCCGGTGAAGGCTCCGGAAGTTGCCAGATCACTGCCTCCACGATGACGTCATCTGGCCGGACTTCCTTCTTGTAGAATACACGGATCGCTTTCATGTATTGCATGATAGGCAATACATACCCACAGGTCAACAAGTCCGCAACTGGTGCTTCCCCAGCGGTACTTTCACCGACAGTACGGGGACAGCCATTACCAGCGCACTTTTCGTGGGTTACGGAACGGCCTTCACGCCCACCGTCACCAGCTTCAATGGTCGTACCTTGTTGCAGGGCGCAGCTAGTAATACCGGACCGTCAAAAACATTCCCCACGAGCTTCGGTGCTGGACTGCCATTAGGCGGCCCTACGGGATGGAAACTCATCAATTGATGTCCCAGATGGCTTATTACCAAGGCGATTGGCGCTCCACTCACCAGCGCAAATGGTGCCAACGCTTCCGGTGTCTCACTGGGCAGCGAATATGCAGGTGCGCCTACGCAAAGCGGTAATCACCTGCTGATCCCCTTGGGCAATGGGGCACCATCACGCCATTCACCTTGGCACCGCCCCCGGTCTCACCAGTGGGATGGCGGAGTATTATTCAGTGAGAGAGGAAGAAAGGCGTCGCCATGACAGGACTGAATGACGGTACGCAAGCGCTGGCGGAAGTGCATTTGGCGCGACAGCAACGCCTGGGACGTGGAAATCGTGGATTATCACTGATGGATGGAGGTATATCGTGAGCATTCGTGTGGATTTGCCCCACTCTGTGGCAAGTTTGCAATGGTTGCTTTGGCAGTCGTGTTGGCGCCCAGGGCCACAGAGTTATTACCGTTGGCGATGGCATTGTTGCCTACTGCTGTAGTGGGGTCGGCATTGGCCTGCGCACCCGCACCTAAGGCCACAGAGCCGGCGTAGCTGGCTGAGGCGCCTTGCCCATAAGCCATCGTTCCAGTCCCATTTGCCTTGGCACCCACCCCGATGGCTACAGTGACCTGGCGCGATGGCGACAATCTCCGCGTCCATCTCAGTCACAACTGCATCGTGCGGGATGCCCGGACGGGGATCGTCTACAGATTCTAATCTGTCCTATACTTTCAAGAGGATTGGAAATCCGACCTCGTCGTCCATAAGACGAGCATGGGGATGGAGCGTAACCATTGACGGTATTTTCATACTTTGATCATGACGCCGACATCGGTGTCATCGGCCGGGGCAGGACCCTGGAAGAGTCTTTCGAGGGCGCAGCGGCGGGGACCTTTGCCATTATGGCTGACCCCGCCCAGGTGCAGACAGCCTGTTCGGTCCGGTTCGACTTCGAGGAGGAGGACCTCGAACTGGCCCTGGTCACTTGGCTGAATACCCTGCTGGCCGAGGCGGGGACTCATGGTCTGATCTTGGGGCGCTTTCGGCTCGTCCGCGATAATAGCCATTGGCAGGGAGAGGCCTGGGGCGAGCCCTGGCGGGAGGATATGGATCGGGGGGTGGAAGTGAAGGGCGCCACCCTCACCATGCTGCGCGTTGCCCAGGGGCCGGAGGGTTTCGAAGCCCGTTGCGTAGTGGACGTTTGAGCCGCCATTGGGCAAACGCCGTTTTTGGATGAGGATTTCCCATGGACATGAGCCGGTTGCGGAAGCTGAATGACTATTGCTGGACAGCGCCTTTAACCCCCGGCGAAGAGCGGGGACCGGTGCTGCTCTATGGCAGTGAGCCCCTGCTCGTCAGCATGGACGACAAGGTTCTGGAGCAGATTACCAACGTCGCCAGGCTGCCGGGCCTGGTGGGGGCGGCCATGACCATGCCCGATGCCCACTGGGGCTACGGCTTCCCCATCGGTGGGGTGGCGGCCTTCGACGCGGACCAAGGCGGCATCATCTCGGCGGGCGGGGTGGGCTTTGATATCTCCTGCGGCATACGGACCCTGCGCAGCAACCTCATGCTGCATGAGGTCGACGGCAAACTGGGGGCACTGGCCGACGCTCTTTATCACCGCATTCCCGCCGGGGTGGGCGAGGAGGGTGAGCTGAAGCTGTCTACCGCGGAATTGGACGCGGTCCTGCTGGAGGGCGCCGAGTGGGCCGTCCGCCACGGCTACGGGGACCCGGAGGACCTGGAATACATTGAAGAGCGCGGGCGCATGGGCGGCGCCCATCCGGAGTCGGTTTCCGACTTGGCCAAGCAGCGCCAACGCGGGGAGATGGGGACTCTGGGGTCGGGCAACCATTACCTGGAAGTACAAGTGGTGGACCGCATCCATGACGCCCAGGCGGCCACCGCCTACGGCTTGCAGAAAGGCCAACTGGTGATCACTATCCACTGTGGCTCCCGGGGACTCGGCCACCAGATCGGCACCGAGTATCTGCTGAGCCTGGCCAAGGCCGGGGGCCGGCTTGGCATCACCCTGCCGGAGCGGGAGCTGGCCTGTGCCCCCATCCATTCCCCTGAAGGGCAGCAGTACATCGGGGCCATGAACGCCGCCATCAACGTTGCTCTGGCCAACCGGGAGATGCTCACCCAGCTCACCCGCGAGGTGTTTGGCCGCATCTTCCCGGACAGTCGGCTGGAACTTCTGTACGACGTCTCCCACAACACCTGCAAGGCGGAAAGTCATAAGGTGGACGGCGTCGAGCGCAAGCTCTGGGTTCATCGCAAGGGCGCTACCCGCGCCTTCGGTCCGGGGCACTCGGCCCTGCCGGAGCGCTACCAGGCCGTCGGGCAGCCCGTCATCATCGGCGGCAGCATGGGGACGGGCTCTTACATTTTGGCCGGGATGGCGGAGAGCGAGGAGCGGGCCTTTTCCTCCGCCAGCCACGGCGCCGGCCGGGCCATGAGCCGTCATCAGGCCCTCAAGCAGTGGCACGGCCGGGAGCTCATCGACGAGTTGGCTGGCCGGGGTGTCCTCATCCGCACCCGTTCCATGCGCGGAGCCGCAGAGGAAGCGCCGGGGGCGTACAAGGACGTGGACCTGGTCGCCGAGGCCACGGAGAAGGCGGGCTTGGCGCGCAGGGTGGTCTTCCTGCGTCCCAAGGTCTGCATCAAGGGGTGAGCAAAGCCCGCCGGAGCAAAAAACGTCCCCGCCAACTGCTGTTTTTGGGGTAATGGCTAGAGAGGAAGGTGACACCATGGATAAAGGCAAGAAACATCTCATCGTCGGCAACGACAAGCGCAAGCTGCG
>NZ_JAGDVS010000039.1:0-20292 GCF_023255755.1 Acidithiobacillus sp.
CATGGAACCATTGGGTGTTGACACCAGTTGTCGCTATGGGCGGATATCATCAGGGTCGAGGTAAATACCTGGATGGTACTTTTCAGTTCCGATTGGAGTTGAGTCTAGACTATCAGTTTGCCAATAAGTCGCGTTTCGGACTGAAAATTGCCCACATCTCTAATGCCTACACGAAACAGGAAGATCCGGGAGAGGATGAGATTATGCTGAATTATTCCATGCCCTTGTCGTTCGGCAAAAACACATGAACACCCTTGGATGTTGGTAAGCCAGCTTGTCGCTCAGCATTATCACAACAGTTTCGGAAATTGACTAGGTGGCAACATTGAATCGCGACACTCTGCTGCGAGTACGACCGGTTCGATTATACTGAGTAGTTGCCCAATGACCGCTTACGCTGCGATCCTGTCATTGGAAGTAACGCGCACACCGGGGATAGATACCTGCGCAGACCAAGGTGATATTTTTTGTTCGTAAACAATGGCTGGTATACATCTTTTTTCGAAGAAAATTTAATGATGAGGAGTTACAGTATACAATCCCATCAACGTCCAGGCTTGCCATAAATGCACTAACCGTTTGATTGGCATGGCTGTCGAGTATACAACCATGTTTCAGTCATACACAAGACCACAGTGCGGGCATTGGGTGGGGCGATAGCGCTCAGGAGCTCTGGCCAGGGTGTCACAGTGATTCTTCAGGGCGGGGATATCAGCTACAATCCGATACAAGGGCGGACCTCCTATGGGTTTGGTTATCGTGAAAGCCTAATTCACTTCCCACGATAACAAAGAGATTCCGCCTTTTTTTATATCCTCTGCGTCCCGCGCTTTACAAGAGGCCACGCTCCAACCCTCTCCGAATGACCGTGGGATAATGCGCCGCCCTCCTAATCAAATAACGAAAGACGTAACAGGATGCCCGGAGAGCATGCAAAACCTCGCTTTGACCGTCGTGGATGGGAGATAGTGGGGCGCAAAGGTAGAATCACCCTGATCCATTCCGATTCCGGTATACTGGCTATCGGCAAAAATCCGCAGAGATCCCCCAAGATGTAAGTCCTGCGGTTTCAGGTCAGCGAAAGGAGAAAAAGCATGTCAGAAATCATCGAGTACGAACGCCTCACAGACATCTCCGATATCGGTACACAGAATGCGGAAGAGCAACTGGCGTTGTCGTTATCGGCACATCGCGCGGCCCTGACACCGAGAGAGGAACCCGATGAGGATGCTCAAGGGAATCGCTACTGCCTCGATTGTGCGGAGGTGATTCCGCCGGAGCGTGTGAAAGCGGTGCAGGCCGTGCGTTGTGTGATCTGTGTCAGCAAACGGGAGCAATTTACCAAGCTCTCCAGAAGCCGCGGTGGTGCCGGCCAGGCGATGAGTAATGAAATTGAATAAGCGGCACTGTTCTCTGACTATGCGGAAGGTATGGTCCGCCTGCGACGGATGGTGACGGGAACCACTGCCTTGGTGACTACTTCAGTTTGCACTACAGGTTTCGGTGTTTCAGGGAGGCGCAAATCGCGTGGATAGAAAAATACCGGTCTGGATGGACGGATTTCCGGGTCCTTTCGGAGGGGGGCATGGTCGGTCATTTTATCATCAGGCTGTTTTGACAATGATTCCCTGGGGTGACTCCCGTGATGGCCAAATTGCGGAGCCCTGAGGGTGGAATGTTCCTTCATGTTTTACTGCCTCCCATCCTTACTGCTGTTCTGCTGCGAGATCCGAGGATGCGACATGTGTCAGGATAAGCTGAACCGCATCCCCTACCGTTTCAATAGAAGTGACGGCATGCTCGGGCACGTTGGCACCTAAGCGTTCTTCCAGAGCCATGATCAACGCCATACTATCCATGGAATCCAGATTGAGATCTTCGAAAAGCCGGGCAGATTCCGCCACCCGCGCGCTATCGATGGCAAACTGTTTGGTAATCACGGCTTTGATCTGGTCTAAGGCCAATTTATTAGAATTCATGTTTACAGTATTTGGGTGCATGACTACGCCTTTTCAAGAGTTGACATCGATTCCTTGAATAGAGTGCAAGAATTTTAAGGCTTATAGCTATCGATAATTGTGATGCTGCTTCAAGAGACGGACTGCGTGCGGAGATTTGTCAATGACGCATCCTGAACTTGCGTTTAGAGCAATGGTTTTCTTTGGGTTTTGCTGCTGTTACAGATATCCCCTCCCCCCGCAAAGTGTACACGGGCGTATGCCATGCTTGAGGTCATAGCATACGCCCCCAATTCCATCACTCAGGGATGATAGACCGGAAGGATCATGGTCTTGCTGACCATCACGTTGAAGAGGTAGCCGGGATGAATCTTGATGGTGGGTGCCAGAGACAGATTCTTCTGAAGAATACCCGCCCCCACACTGTCCATTTCCTGCGCTACAGCACCCGTCGCTGTTTGCCCTGCACTCGGATTAGTCAAACTGCTGGACTGCTGGGGTTGCGCCAACTGCGCGCCGGCACCGATGATGGATATCAGGAAGGCTGAACCAAAAATACGGAAGTAATGGTTATCCGTGATTTCACTGAAACCAGCCTGTCCCAGACCATCCACACCGCTCATCCCCTCAAGGTCCACCGTCTCACCGTTCGGGTAAATGACGCGACTCCAGGCCACCAGCACGCGGCTCTGACCATATTGAACGCCGCTGTCGTAGACACCGATGAGCTTGCTACCCTGGGGGATAACCACCTCGTCGGGATTCAAGCTGTTGTAGACGTTCTGGCGGACCTGTGCCGTGATCTCACCCGGCAACTGGCTATTAATGCCGGTCACCATCACTGCTGGGATCACGCTACCACCGAAGAGCTCGCTGCGGCTGCGCGGACGATGCAGATGGGCATTCAGATAGCCCGAGGCTTTTTTGTCCTGTGCCGAAGCAAAGTCCGTATTAGCTTTCGCGCCATTCTGGGTTGATCCGGCACCGCCATTTACGCCGGTCGCGCCTTGCAAGCCCATGGCGGCCAGTTTCTTTTTCAGCGCATCCACGGCTTCCGTCCCGCTGCTGCCCCCCTGCCCGGCCGTAGCTTGCGCACCTGCACCCCCGCCGGTACTGGAACCACCACCAGACTGCCAGGCGGAGGTATTCACCAGCGCGGATTGCCCCGCCAGATACTGGCCTTCGAGATCCTTGTAGTGCTGGGTGGTCAGCCAGAGGTGATACTTCTGCTCTGGTGTGAGCGGGGCTTTTTTGGGGGCCAACCCCGACGCTGCACGCGCGTTCAAAATAGAGGATGGATGTGAATGGGCTTTCGTGGATAACGTCGCTCCTACCGCAGTGGATAATGGAGATGGACGAATGGGATGGAGTGGGACCGAGGGAGCGTCTCCAGCTCCTGCCAACTGTGGGGTGTTATCTGCAGACTCTTTGCCGGGATGCACACCCGCCAGCATCACCCCGACAACGATCAGGGCTGGGATAATAACGCCAGCCGCTACAATGGCTTTCTTGCCGTTTTTGCTGAGACTCCGACCGCCTTTGACCTGTCCTTTGATATTGACGGTTGTTTTTCCATTACTCAGCTTGCCGGGACCATCCACGGTACCGCCCAGTTCCGAATCAATGGATGGTGCCGGTTGCCCGGTAGTCGCCTTGAGCGGAGCCGTCTCATCCGGTTGCGGATTGGCCCCCGTAGGGTTGTTAAGATCAAGCATGTTTTTCTCCTTTAAGCCGCCCGTGCTTACCAAAAGCTCGGCTGGCTGCCCGCATGGATGGTGACCACCTGCTTATGACTGCCCGTGCCGAGTAGCAGTTTTGCTTCGTGGAATAGCTGATCAATGACGTAGTAACCGCCGATCATCTGAAAGTTGGTAAGCTGTTCCTTCCCGTTTTCCATGACAAAAACCGCAGGGGCATTGTGATATTTGATGTTGGCTGGCATCTGCAAATAGACCTTGCCGGCCGCTGAAAAAACCCGTATCGGACGGTATTCATGAGGACCGGTGACATAGTAGGTAAAGTCCAGGTCCGCAGGATTGATATTGGGCAAAGTCATAGTCGATTGACGCTGGACCATGGCGGCTGCCTGCTGCTGCATCTGCACGCCGACAACCGCCTTGTTCCATTCCTGCTGCGGATTATAAAAACCTACGGTCGGGACGTATTTACCCTTGTCGCTGACCAGCGTCAGGTCGTAAATTTTGCCATTGGTGGCGGCAATGACCAGGTTGGTGGTGATGTCCTTCTGCATGGGGCGCACCAGTACCACAGCCTGATTGCCGAGCTGCAAGTTGGTCGATGTCCACCGGATCTTGTCGCCCAGCGCGGATCCCGCGATTTTCTCCCCGGGCAAGAGCTTGATAATGGTCGTGTGCAACGGCGAACACAGCACCGTCGGCGCACTCTGGCCGTAGGGATACAGCACCTCACCATTGTTCCCGGCGATGGCCGAAGCGGTACCGGTATCGTGCCAAATCTGGGAGGCCTGCCGGATAGCCTGCTGTACGGTTTTCGTGGAGGCCGTGCCAGGTACCACTTCATGGGTCAGGTTGTGATACAACTGGCCTGAGTTTTCAGGGGCAGCAAAAGCCAGAGTGCTGCTTACGAGTGCCAGTGTCGAAAATGCGATGACTGAATGTTTCATGGGATGCTCCTCAATTGCCGTAGGTTTGTGTCCAGGTTAAGGACTTGATGTAGATGCCCAGCGGATTCAGCATGGACGCGGTTCGGGTGTTGATCAGCTTTTGATCGACGCCGACCGTGACATTGGCCTTGTAGTCTCTTTGCTTGCCGCCCTTGCCGCTCAGGTATCGTGTTTCTGTCCAGGTGATCTGGTAGGTGCCTTTTGAGATAGGCAACAAGCTGGTGATATGCGGGGAGACGACATAGCCTGCATTCGTGGTCCATGCCTTTTTGTACCAGCCGTTCAATTCCGCAGCGACCTGCTTGGAAGACATGGCATAGACCTTGGCCAGCAATTCTTGTTGGGCCACGGGGGAGGCCAGCATGGATCGCCAGTTCCAGACCCAACTTGAAATCTGTGACTCCATGATTCGTTGTGTCACCGCATTACCCGCTACGGGTGCTGCCACCTCCAAGGGATCGCCCATGTGGTCCAGGGTAACGACAAACGGCACGATTTTGCTTTGCGCACCAATATAAGCCACGCCACAAACGGCGATGGCGGCAATGCCGATGGCAGCGAACGCGACCATTTTCCAGCTATGCTTGCCGCTGATCTGATCGCCATAGCGCTCATCCCATTCGCGTCGGGCATTGAGGTAGGGGTTGTTGGTGACGTTTCCGGCGCGGGTAGGTGGTTCGCCTTCTCCGCTGCTGCTGCTTTTGTGCTTCTTCATTAAGGCCATGGTTCTCTCCAGTGGAAGTTGTTCTCCATCTGGTAATGGCCATCGGGGACCTGTTTGTGGTCGGGCGTGAGAATCAAGTCGCCGCGCAGATCGGGCTTCTATTCCCGCGCAAACTTGTTGAACTGTTGAACAATGATTGACGCTCGCGACGTGCGATTATAATATGATAGCCTCTTATCAAGATTGAACGGGTAATCATATGGAAGTCGTACTCAGAAAATATGGCAACAGCACGGTTGCAGTGCTCCCGCCACCCGTGCTGAAAGATCTCCGCCTGTCAGCCGGTCAGTCCATGACGCTTAACACGACAGAGGATGGGAAAATTGTGCTTGCCCGCAAGCGCAAGTATGTCTTGGCGGATCTCATTGCGCAGTGTGACCCGAAGGTCCCGCCGCCCGCAGACCTTGCGTTATGGAATGCGGCGAAACCGGTAGGGCAGGAAGTGTGGTAATGCCCGTCTTTGACCGTGGTGATGTAGTGAACGTGCCGCTCGATCCTGCTATGGGACATGAACAGAAAGGTACCAGACCAGCTTTGGTTCTCACTTCAAAGGCGTTCAATCAACTCGGCGACGTGCTGGTCGCGCCCATTACGCAAGGCGGCGACTTTTCACGCTATGCCGGATTTGCGGTGAGCCTGACGGGAACTGGCTGCAAAACCCAAGGGGTCGCCCTCATCAACAAAATGAGAATGCTCGACCTAAGCGCTCGAAAAGCACGGAAGATAGAGAACGTACCGCAGGTGGTGATGGATGACGCCATCGGGCGTCTTATGGCGCTATTCGATGTCTAACGCCTGAAGTAATGGGTATCAGATCATCGGGTTAACATCAAAGGTTTCTGAGGAGGCCAATGAGCACACTGACCGTGACAGCTAAGGGGCAAGTGACCTTACCAAGAGATGTTCTGCGGCATCTTGGTGTTCACCCTGGCGAGAAAATCACTGTCGACAAGCTACCCGACGGACGCATCTCCGTGCAGGCCGCGCGGCCGACAGGCCAAATTTCAGATGTTTTCAACTGCCTGAAGCGGGAGATCGGGCCATCCTTGTCGATTGAAGAGATCAACAACCTGACTGCCCAGGCATGGGCAGGTAAACGGTGAAAATCACAGCCGATACCAAACGTTCTTGTTCGTGCTATCACCGGTGATGACCTGCAGCAAAGTGAAATCGCCCAAGCCGTGTTGGCGAATGCCTCTGTGGTCGCTTTGCCACTCCCCGTACTCTGCGAATTGGTCTGGGTTCTCTCCCAAGGATACAAAATCCCCGCAATCGAAATTGGAGAAGCCATCCGACACTTGATCAATAGTGTGAATGTCTCGGCAAATCGACCGGCCGTGGAGGCTGGGCTGGCTTTACTGGATCTTGGAGGCGACTTTGCCGATGGGGTGATCGCTTATGAAGGAAGCTGGCTTGGCGGTGAAACTTTTGTCTCATTTGACCGGAAGGCGGTTAAGCTGATTGAGGCGCAAGGCGAATCCGCGCGACTGCTCTCCTGAAACAATAAATAGCCTAAATAAAAAGCCCGGACATGCCGGGCAACTTCTAGGAGATAAGATAAAACGGGATCATTCGGTATGGCGAATGTTGGGACCGCCCATGCCGCCACCACCGCCATCATGGGGCAATCCACGCGCAAATTTATCCTTGATCTTCTGCAGGCTATCCATGCGTTGTTCATGGTTCGTGCGCTGATCGAATCGCGCGCCTTCTGTTTGGGTGAAGCCGCCACGACTCGGTCCACCGCCCCCGCCGATACTATCACCGCCGGGGGTACTGGCCGGATTCGCACTGGTATTGCCACCTGGCGCGCTGTTGGTGCTTCCGCCACTCTGGGATGCCGTGCTCTGGCTGCTGCCGGCATCATTCCGACCACTGTCATTGCCTGTGCCGGTATCCTGGCGACCCATTTGCGCAGAGCTGCCGCCATCCGGTCCCGATCCACCCAGTCGCTGACCAGAGGGTGAAGCGCTGGCATCGGGTGCCGCACCCAGACCTACGCTATTTCCTTTTTCAGGCACAGTGGCATGCTGCTCACGGACTCTGTTTGCCAAGTTGCCGCCAGATGTCCCTGCACCATGGCCTTGGACCGCTTTATCGCCCAGATTCTGAGCAATGTCATTGGCTCCGGGTCCGCTCCTGCCGTGGAACTTGTCCTTTGCCATGCCCTTCAAGGCTTGTGCGCCATGCTGACCTGCTGTGGCCATGCCTTTGCCAGCCTGGCTTACAAGACCGCCTAGGCCGCCGACTGCTTTCGCTGCTGTTTGCGAACCTTTGCTGGCCCCAGGACCGCCCAGTCCCAGAATGCCTGATTCGCCAGCGGCACCCGCACCTTCCGTAAAGGCTGCGCCCAGCCCCTTCATGCCGCCCATGGTGGAGTTTGCGGATATGCCCAAAGCGCCTGCCGCTTTGCCCGCACCGATGGCAGAATTCGCCAAAGATGCGCCGCCCATGGCCGCACCAGCACCGGCTGCGACGACACCGCCGCCGATGGCTGCAGCGGCGGTCCCTACATTGCCGAGGGACATGGAGGGGGAGCCGTTCATGAATGAGCCCGCCAGACTGGGAACCATCATGGCGAGGGCAGCAAAGAGCAGGGAACCCATTGCTATATCAAAGTCATGAGCAAGATGAACTCCACTGGCGCTTGTAAGGTAAGCCAGCCATACTCCGGCCATTTTTATGCCCAAGCCGGCTATCAGTTCAATAACCATCAACTTGACACCGATGCTCACGGCGTATCCATAGTATTTTTCTCCCCATTGCGATGTCCATCTGCTTCCCATAAAGCCCAGCATGACGGCTCCAGCGCCAAGGACGATATAACTTTCAATAAGAGTGATCAGCATCTGGGCGGCGATGATAACAAAAGCTATAAGGATGAAAATAGCGGCCAATGTTATTGGGAATAGCGCGCCGATCTCGTTCCCTAAACTCATTTTACTCAGACCGTTGAATAGCTGCACAACCATCTGAATGCCCTGATCGACAAAGGTGCCCGGGCTGGCGGTAGAAACTTGTGGAACACCCCCGATAGTGGCACCCATTTGCATGAAGGAATTGATAATATCTGGGATGTATGTTGGTGCTCCCTTTAGCAAAATAAAGAAAAAAAACGACAGGCTAACAATCTTCAAGAACGTTGAAGCGATAAAATCTGGCAGGTCATTCTTGCGCAGGAGGTAGGTCGCACCAGACCAGACAAACTCCAGAACCGCGAGGAGTCCAAAAAGATTTGAGGCATATCCTATGGCTATGTCCATCCACCCTGTGGTGGCTGTCCTGAATTGTCCTGCTAAGCTGGTTATTTGTGCTACGTCCGTCATTTCGGTCTCCGTCTTGGCTGGTTTGCTATCTACTAATGGCCATCGGGAACCTGATTGTGGTCGGTTTGTGCGATCTTCAAAATGAAAAAGCCCGGACATAGCCGGGCATATGAATGATTGGGGTGAAAGTCGTTGTTGATGAGCGGTTATGATGCTGGAACTGGTGCTCCCCTGCCTGCCGGTAGCTTCGTCGGGATAGGGCCGAGATTCGCGGCGCTTCTCGCAAAATCGTAATCTAATTCGCCCCCGCCTCCCACTTCTGTGCAGGACTGGTCATGCTGTTGAGTGGCAATAGGCTGCTTTGCGCACCATTTATTCTCTGCACTTCGGGCAGCGGGATGCTTTAGATACCAACCTGCGCTGTGCCCGCTATCTGGACCATTGTCGTGACCATTATTCGCGCAACCTGACAGGACTAATGCCATACCCAACATGACACCCAGACTGATGAATCTTTTACTCATTCCTATCCTCCTCCTGTGTTCACATAAGCCTGATAAATTGTTCAAGATACTGGAACTGGTGCTCCCCTGCCTGCCGGTAGCTGCGTTGGAATAGGGCCGAGATTTGCAGCGCTGGCCGCAAATGCGCTATCGACTGTCGCAGTTGCCCCAAGGCTTGTGCTTTCTCGCTGCGATTCATAAGCCCCCTGGGCGGTAGCTTCGGCCATGACATCCTGCTGCAACTCCTGAATCTGGCTGACCTCAATACCGGCAATACCGGCCGCCGCTTCAATGGCACCCTTACGACCCGCTGCGGTCTTGCTGGCATTCACCAGTGTCTGCGTTTCGGTTTGCGTATTGGAAAACTGACCGGACTGCAAATGGAACTGACGCAGCATGGTCTTGATCTGATTATCTGTATTCGCGTTCCAACTACTTAATGATTGTGAGTAGCTGCTGCCCAGCGGGGGCATCCCGTTACCGTACAGGTTGTTGAAGTTCGTCCCGATGTTCTGAGCAGCATAGGACAAACCTTGCGCTTGCTGCTCAATGCTCATTAGCTGCGAGATCGGTGCCGTCACCGAGCTCCATAACTGCATCGGGACATTTTCCAGATTCTGCGCCTGATTAAAGACCATCTGGATCTGGTTCTCCACCGACTGCGCCTGTTTCGCCAGCGACATGACGGCCGTCACCTCCTGCACGATCTGCTCCGGCATCGTCGCGCCGCCGGTCAAAGTGCCTGCAAAAGCGGCAACCGGGGCCACCATAGCAAGGGATACCGTTGCTGCCAACACTAACTGTTTGGTATTCATGTTCTCTCTCCAGGCAATGAGCACGCTGCTCTCCTACCCCCTAATGGCCATCGGCGGCCTGTTTGCGCTCTCATGACAGCGGTACCGCCCGGGTCCGCCCTCGCGCACCACGCAGGATGGCTACCTGTTCACCGACGCTCAAGCCGGGATTTCCGATCTCGGGAACACCGATCAGCTGCCCCGTGTTCAGCCGCACCATGACTTCGGTACCGTGAATCTCGCCGGGGGTCAGGGCATGCCCTACCAGCATCCCGCCGACAAGGCCGAGGATCGCGCCAATCGCGTTACCACCGACCGCATATCCAATGGCGCCGCCACCGATGCCACCCATGGCGCCGTTCGCATTGGGTGCAGCAGAGTCCCTGATCTCAATGGGCATGGTTCGTATGACCACGCCCGTCTGCAAGGTCTGGGTACCCAGATTCTCGGTCGCGCTGTAATTCCGGTAGGACAACGGAGCAGTTGCGCAACCGCCAAGGGCCAACGTGGATGCCGCGACAAGGGCTAAAATCAGTTTGCTTTCCATCCTTCGATCCTCCATGAATACACCCCTTGCACAAAGCGAGGGAAATGGAGAATCAATGCTCCGGTTCCAGCATCACCGCCGTTCCGTAAGCCAGCACCTGCTCCATGCTCTGGCCCTTTCCGGAATCAAATTCGGCGGAGTCGAAGCGCATGCCGATAACCGCGTTGGCGCCCATGGACTCCGCCTGGGCCAACATCTGCCCGATGGCTTCATCGCGGGTTGCCATTACCATTTTGGCGAACCCGCCTTGTTCTCCACCAAAATTGGCCCGCAGGTTACCCATCCAGTTGCCGACAAAGGTGCGGGACTTGATGGACACCCCCATGACCGTGCCAAAGGTCTTGCTCACCCGGAAGCCCGGTATGGTATCCGTGGTGACGCATGATGTTTCATTGCTCATGATGTGTTGCTCCTGTTCGTGACTATTGCTTATCAAACAACGGCTAATTGACATCCACCTGCTCTAAAGCCCTTCTTTTCCCCGCATCCAAAGCGCCGATCAACACGTCCGCCGTGATCTCGGCCTTGTTCTGGATCAGCGCCTTGATCTGCTCATCAATGGTGTCCGGGATGGTGGGGATATAAATCTCGACCCGCCGGTTTTGGCCGATGCGGTACGCGCGATCTTCGGCTTGCGTCTGGTCAGCCGGTGTCCACGGGCGGGAGACAAAGAAAACATATGTCGCCGCTGTGAGATTGAGTCCAACGCCGGCAGCCTTGATGTTGGCCACAAACCAGCGGCACTCGGGATCATTCTGGAACTTTTGGACCGCTCGATCCCGCTGCTTGCGGGACTCCTTCCCGGTGAGGCGTACCGCTGTGCCTGCAGGTAACTGGTCCATAAACCATTCCACCGTCGCCTCGAAATTGCAGAAGATGATGGCTTTGGCGTCCTGCTGCAGATCTCCCAGCATTTCCAGAATGGGCTCCCGCTTCACCCGTTCCAGCCACTGCCTGCCCAGATTGATCTTCTGCAGGGGAATCAACGTGTCGTCGTCCATGAATCTGTTGTATTCCGTCATCTGCTGATCGCTGGCGGAAAGCAGGGGCTCTTGCCGAAATTTACCCTCCATGGTGAGCACATCGTCTTTCATGCGGCGAATCATCCATTCACTGATCCGATCGCCCAGACCTTTGCGGTCATTGCGTGATTTGGCAAAGTGTCCGGCAAAGGTCTTCACGTCCACGTCGCCGGCGGGGTGCCCGGAAAGCCGCAACAGGGTCCAGGTCTCTTCCGGCTTGTTGAGCATGGGAGTGGCCGTCAGCAGCCACTTGCGTTCCGCGCGTTTCGCCAGGTCGAACGAAGCCTGGGTGCGCTGGGCAGACGGCTCTTTCAGGTAATGTGCTTCGTCAAAGGCCGCGACGACGAATTTCCAGTCATGGGTTACCCCCTGCGAAGGGGTTGCACCCTGCGAGAGGTCGGCGTCCAGCCGTTCCATCAGCGCGCCCAACCGCTCGTAATTCACGATCAACCATTCCGGCTGCATGTCGGGTAATGCATTCTCGAAGATGAAGGGCTCTGCATCGGGAATCACCATCCTGATTTCCCGACCCCAGTTGTCTTTGAGGCTGGCGGGACAGACGATCACCTTTCCACCTGGGAGATGGCTGGCGGCAGATACCGTCTGGCGGGTCTTGCCCAAGCCCATATCATCGCCATTCAACGCGCTGGTGCGGGTCAGAAAGTGACGCACCCCGTCATTCTGGTGCGGCATGAGCGAACAGCGGGCTGCAATTTCGTCAATAACCGCATCTTTCACCGGCAGCAGAGCCATGGGCGCAAAGAAAGCGCGCTGAATAAGTTCTGCGCGTTCAGCCTTGGCCTTTTCAAGGGCATCCAGTTCTTCGCCGCTCGGGCCATCGCCGTTGGACTCAAGGGGTATCTCTGCACCACCTACCTGCAGCTTCACCCGCTCCGTCTCTACATCGTCGGCATCTACACCAACCAGGTACGGCGTCCAGCCGCCCGTGGCCTGGGGCAAACGATCCGGTTCTCCCCGTGCGCTGATGATGACGTAGCGGTCAGGCACGCCCACTTCTTCCAGTACGGCGAGCGCTGCAGCCCGATTGCCATGAATATCCCAGCCTTTGGTGCCGGCATTCCAATGCGCTTTCCGGGTGGCTTTCAGGAACGCCACGGTAGTGGTGTCATATGGAAACGAAAATGACCATTGACCATCCGGCGTTTCCATCAGCCTCGGTCGTACACACATGGCCCAGAAGGGTTCCTCATTGGCCATGGCTTTCGCCAAAATGGCTAACCCGATATCCCGTGGGTGCTGTGCTGGCCAGCCTTCGGCCAGTGCTTCAATGGTGGCGGTGGCTTTTATGAGTGGGCCAACCCATATTTTCTTCTCCGGCATCCAGCCAAAGTCATGGTTTTTGATGACCTCTTTGCTGCGGGGCGTGGAGTCCTGATCGTACTGAATCCAAAACCCCAGGCGCAGACCATCGCTGTACATTCCGCGCCAGAGGCTGGACGTGCTTGACTCTGGTAGAGTCCGTTCCATGTGTTCGCGTGATGCAGCCATATCACCCTCAAAAGAGATCTTCTCTCCAGGTAATGGCCATCGGGGACCTGTTTGTGGTCCCAGGTGGCCTTTTGATATGGCTTGCGTGAAGCGAAGGTTTGATGTGTTGGTGAGGTTGCCAACAGTCGGGTCCATTGGTATCATTAGGGCCATGAAAGCCAAAGAACTGATTCGTCGGCGCGTTGCTATTGCTGAAAATTGTTTCGCTGACATCGTGGTTTGGCATGTGCCCGAACCTGTACTTGGCAGTACGCATACATTCAAATATCGGTTAGCTTTTGTGGTCGATTGCCAATGTGTGTTGCGATATGACAATGAATCCGGGAAAGGGGATCACCGGCATATTGATGGCAAGGAATACCCCTATATATTTTCCAGTCCACGTCAATTGACGGCGGACTTCTTCGATGAAATTGCGAGGTGGCAGCATGAGCGTACTCACAATTGAGGTTCGCACTTTGGCTGAGACACTGGATGATGTGGCGCAGGCAATGGAAACCCTAACGCCATCGGAACCCCGCGTCAGCTTTGAAACGCCGGAATTGCTCTGGAAGGTGATGACAGCCAAACGTTGGGAGATATTAAAAGTCATGTCCGGAGCAGGCCCTTTAGCACTGCGAGAAGTCGCCCGGCGTTTGGATCGTGATGTGAAATCTGTGCATGCGGACACCCACGCTTTACTGAATGCGGGAGTGATCGACCGTTGCGCGGAAGGATTCATTTTCCCTTACGACGCGGTGCATGTAGATTTTCTGCTCAAGGCAGGCTGACCTTGTTCGTGTCGCCAACGCTGGGGTAAACTCCCGCTCAGATTATGAGCTTTCAGGAACAATCGGACTGCGTGAAACTACTTGTGGGTGATGATATTGCGGGGTCGCGCCACAGCCAAACAGATGCGAGATAGATATGCCCATGGCTGACACCACTAAAATTACCTGCAGTCAATGTCAGCACTTCTCGCCAGGCACCATAGCCGCGCAAAGTTTGGGGCAATGCGGAAAAACCAAGCAGGGTCTACCGCCCTCCAGCAAGTCGGATGATGGTTGCTTGGCCTGCTTCCCCAATGCACCCAGACGATGTGACTTGTTTGTGGCGGTGGTTACCACAAACTAACTGGGAGCATGGCGCACAATCCACGCCACAGCTTCTGGTACTGAACTGGCCAGATAAAAATACTCGCCCATCGGCCTGCCCCTATAACCTGATATCTAGGAACGAACGATAATCAGGCTGCGGTCCTTCAGTAGCCAGTAAAGTGGCCGACCATCGGCATAAGACCACCGCTTCAGCAGGCGCTCATTGATGACCGTAATATCTCTGTTGCCAGACTCCATGTGCTTCTCCTTAGAAATACCCCGAATCCTGAGTGGGTTTCTGCACTGGAAAAGGGCGTGGACAATGGGGATTTTCTCTGTGCAACGTCATCCCCATGCTATGCAGCGCCGACAGAAGGTATTCATCGTTGGCACGAATCCAGCCCTTGATCCAAGGGCTATCCTTGAGCACTTCCGGGTGTTTGTTCATGAGTAATTCCAGCAACTAACGGTTCTCATCGATGCGTTTGTAGATACCGCCCGAAGTCAGATTGAGGGCACTATAAATCTCCGTGCGCTTCCTTTTCATGCTTCTAAACATTTCAGCATCTCCTGCTTGTACTTGCATTATCATCAACCCTGCAATGCCACGATAACGTGAATCGCGCTGTAGGCCGTGATCGAAAAATGGTGGATGCCCGCTGTGGCCAGTGCGCGCTCAACGGCAGCAACCACTTCTTTCTGGGTACCGACCATCTTGCGCGGAGCCAGGTTTTTCCACGATACGACCGACCAGGTCGGTCGCGTCACCTGTTCCGGTGGGCGCGTCGATGCCTGTTCATTGGCAAACCCCATACAGACCGCAAAACGGTGTGCTGAATACGGGTTCATCGGCATGGGCGGCTGAGGGCTGGGCAAAGCCTTCGCGGGCTTGCCCCATTGCCAACCTTTTGGTAACACGGGAGCTGATGGTGGCGTCATGACCCGCTTCATGGCGGGCGGAGCTACTAGAGGGGGCGCGTACATAGGGTCAACAAAATAGAACATGGTAGTGCTCCTGGTTAAAGTATTCTGTTTCTGGTTTAGTAGGATTCCCAAAGAACAGCGGCGTCACTCTCGCCGCGCTCGCGCAGCCAGACGGCTGGCCATTGCCAATCGTGGGTTTCCCGTAGCTCACGGATATGGGCAATGTCTTCCTTGCCCGACGCGCCCACGAAGGCCAGTTCCGGACCAGACAAGCCCAACTCAAAGAGGCGCCGCCCATCGGGGTGCATCATGTAGTACTGGCGCTTCGGAATGGCGGAAGCCAGAATTTCAATCTGGCGGGCATTGAGTCCGATGGATTCGTACAAGGGCCGCAACTGGTCCGTCAGAGCCTCCGGATTCGGCAACAGAATCTTCGTCGGGCAGGATTCAAAGATGACATCCGCAATGCCGGACTTGATCAGATCGCTCAGGGACTGCGTTGCGAAGATAACTGCGACGTTGGCCTTGCGCAGCACCTTGAGCCATTCCCGAATCTTGGCCTTGAAGGTGTCATGTCCCAGCATGACCCATGCCTCATCCAGGACCAGCAGCGTTGGCTGGCCTTTGAATCGCTGCTCAATCCGGTGGAACAGGTAAGTCAGTACCGGCAACAGGATTTTCTCCCCGAGATTCATCAGGTGTTCCATTTCAAACACCTGGAACACATCTTCCCCCAGCCCATCGCTCTCGGCGTCCAGCAGGTGCCCCGCCGGGCCTTTCAGGGTGTAGTAATTCAGTGCGCTGCGCAGCGTGTCATCCTGAATAACCGTCACCAGAGCGCCCAGAGTCCGCTGCCGCATTTCCGTCGTACTGGTCCCCAACTGGACGATGGCCCGATAAATTTCATCGCGCATGCGCGGCGTGATAGGGGTGTTTTTTCCCAGCTGCAACGCAACCAGACTTTCCACCCACTCGGCCGCCCAGGACTGCTCAGAGGGTTTGTCCACCCTGCCCAAGGGGCAGAACGCCAGATCGTGCGCGTCACCGGCGATATCGTAGTGCTGGCCACCGGCGGCACTGACCAGCGGGAACATGGAATAGCCCTTATCAAAGGCGAAGACCTGGGCATGGGCGTAACGGAACTGCTGAGCCACCAGCATGGCCAGCAATGTGGATTTGCCCATGCCGGTGGGACCCAGTATGACGGTATGCGCTAAATCGCCGGCATGTAGTGCAATACGGAATGGCGTGTTGCCATCGGTATTCGCGCGCATGAGGACCGGGCTGTGTGGCGGATAGAACGGGCAGGCGTTTTCATCGGGGCCTGCCCAGACATTGGTGAAGGGGAGAAGATGCGCCAGATTCAGGGTGTGAATCAGCGGTCGCCGTACATTGGCATAAGTGTTTCCGGGCATGGCACCCATCAGTGCCTCTACCGCGTTCACGTCTTCGATACGGACGCCGAAGCCGTGGTTTTCTATCACCTTCTGCACGTCACGAGCGATGTCCAGCACGTCTTTCTCACTTTCATGGGCGAGGAGAATGACGCTGGTGTAGTACCCGAAGCGCACTTCCCCACTGGATGCTTCGGCCATGGCAACGACGGTATCGTTAGTCTGTTGATCCGCGTGGATATTGATGTGCGTTGCCTGCCCGCCCTGACTCTCCCGGACCACATTGAGCGCAGATTTGCGTTTCTGGCTCCAGCGGCTGCGATAGCGGTTCAGCTGCTTTTCGGCATCCTGCGGATCCAGATAGATGAAGCGATTGGACCACCGGTAAGACACCGGGAGCCGTGACAGGAAGTCGAGAATCCCGGGTGAGGACATCGCCGGGAAGCCTTCGATGGCGAGTGCTGCGATATGCAGATTACCGATCTGCGGATTGAAGCCGGTCACCAGATTGTGCCGGCCGAGTACGGCGTCCAGATACATGGGCACCATGGAGAGCCGAAAGGGCCGGTTGTGGAAACTCACGCAATATTCGAGATATTGCAGGATCTCGCTGTTGATGATTTCACCGGTGTGCTCATCAACATGGTCTTCCATGCGCCGGATTTTCAGGAAACCCGAAAGCCGCCCCTGAATCTCCTTGATGCGCTCTTTGAATCGCTGCAGGTTATTGCTACCCGGCGAGCCTTTGTCTTCTCCATCAATCAGGAAGTCGCCCATCTTGGTGGCGGCATCCGGAGGAGGGAAGAAGGTGAGCGTCAGAACAAAACGACTGGTGTAGCCTGCATCTGCCGATTCGAAGCGCGCCCGGCGAACAGCGTCAATGAGGCGCGTAGTGCGATCGGGGAAGCTGCCTTCCGGGGCATAGCCAGGAGCGGGTATACGGATGGCATCGCAGTTCAGCACCCAGCCATCGCCCATGGATACGGCGGAATTGATGCGGTTGGACATCGCGGCCAGCTCCGCGTTGGTAGAAGAGTCCAGATCCGGGCCAGTGTAATAGAAGCCTGCCATCAGGCTGCCATTTTTGTTGAGCACGATGCCGTTATCGACCAGTGCCGCCCAGGGCAGAAGGTCAGGCAAGCCGTAGGCCTTGCTGCGAAATTCTTTTAAGGCACGCATGAAAAATCTCCTTGATTATTTGATGGCGCGATGGCGGGCAAAGGGCGTGGCCGATGCCGGATAATATTTCTTGTACTGAATGCTGCGCTTTCCGGTTTTGCTCAATATCGGGTCGTATTTGGCCAGTTGCGCCAAACCCCAGGTGCCAAAAACCCAAAGGACAATCCCGATGACGGCCGCCCAGAGTTGAGCCAGCGAAAAGATAAAAATACCGGCAAGGACTCCCAGCATGAGGACGAGGTTGCGCTCGCCCCCCAGAACCAGCATCGGTTTATGGAGGGATTGGTGGATGGAAATTTCTTGCCTGGGTGATTGGTCCATAAATATTTCTCCTGTGCCTAAAGATAAAGGCAACGGCCAGCAGATCAGGCCGCTACCGTCTTACACCAACGCCCCGGTCAGACCGAGATCGGTCAGGAAGGCATTGCCGAATACGATCATGGAGATGCCCAGCACGACGAACAGAGCCTTCTTGGCGATACCGCCCAACTCCTCCCCGAAGATGAGGGCCGCACCAGCCGCCAGGAACGCCACAATACTGATGGCGGTAGCGACAGGACCCGTCAGGTTGTTGGTCAGGTCCTGAATGGGGGTGTCCCATGGCAGTGATGTACCCGTCGTTTCCGCAAAAGCGGGGGCGATCGTCTGTAGGGCAACCCCCATCACCACCCCCGCCTTGAAATAAGTGTCACGGACTCCATTACTGAGCCGCTTGAGAAATGTTTTCATGTCTTGTCATCCTTTAATGGGATGGTGGCGAGCGCCATGCTCTCCACCTTTTTGCCTGAGTCGTGGCGAGCGCTATGCTCTCCACCTGGTAATGGCCATCGGGGACCTGTTTGTGCTGGCAGCCCGGAGACACATTTGCGTCTGCCGGGATGCTGGACTGCGGATTAGAACGACATGCGGTAGCCGATACGGTACTGGTCGGCACTCATATTCATGTCGGCTATGCCGCCACCGAAGGGCATGCTCTGGTACTGATAGCTGATCGTTGCGAATCCCGGACCAACCTTGGCATCGGCCCCAATACTGCCGCTGTAGTACAGGCCGCCCAGCGTATGCATGTTGCTGACCGCCGTGCCGAAGTCACGACCAAACGCACCACGGGCATCCAGTCCAATGGACGGGAAGACCTGATAGCTGACCTTGGCACCGCCATAGGCGTAGCCCGTATCCATGTGGCTGCCCTGCGGGTGAATACCGATATATCCGATACCAATCTCCGGCTTGATGGTCAGGTTGTGCTCGGGATGAATCAGGTATCCAGCGTTCAAGGAGCCGGTGAGAACAGAGCCGTCAATGGATGCGCCCGCACCACCGAAGACGCGCTGGCCGAAGTCCAGATTGCCGAAACGCTCGTGGGTGTGCAGGAAGCCGCCAGGCACACTGGAACCAACACCGCCGATATGGATACCGTAGTTTTCAAAACCGACCTGGGCGGAATAGTCGGCGGCCACGGCCAGACCAGAGAGAGACATGCCAGCGAGAGCCAGCGCGGCGATAACGAAATGCTTCTTCATGATGGAACCTCTTAGATGAAAAATAGGCGTTGTTGCCTATCCTCTAATGGCCATCGGTAACCTGTTTGTGCTGCCCCGGCACAAAAAAACCGCTCCTGTGAGCGGTGTCTTGGGGAGGGCAGATCGTGGTTACAGCATTTCAGTCATAAACTGACCATCCCGGAAACCCGTCACCTGCATGACTTCGTCGATAACACGTCCGGTGGATGTGCGCTTGATGCTGATCACGATGTTGACCGCTTCGGCTATCAACTCCGGGACAGGGGGAACATTGGCTTCCTGAATCAGCATGCTGACGCGGGTCAATGCGGCCCGCGCATCATTGGCATGAACGGTACCCACGCCACCCGGATGTCCCGTGTTCCAGGCCTTGAGCAAATCCAGCGCCTCTTTTCCCCGAACCTCACCGACAACAATCCGGTCCGGTCGCATACGCATGGTGGATTTTAGCAGACGGGTCATATCGATCTGGTCGGAGGTGCGGAAGGAAACGACGTTTGGCGCCGAAATTTGCAACTCGCGGGTATCCTCAATCACCACCACCCGATGCTCCGGTGTCTCGACACTGATAGCGTGTAGTATGGCGTTGGCCAGGGTGGTTTTGCCGGTACCGGTCCCGCCATTCACCAGAATATTTTTGCGGGATCTCACTGCGGAGATTATCAAGTCATGCTGTGTGGCCGTCATAATGCCCTTGTCCACATAATCCTTCAGCGTAAAGACCAGAAGTGCTTTTTTGCGAATGGCGAAGGTAGGCGCTTCGACGATGGGCGGGATTTGCGCCTCAAAGCGCGATCCATCCAGCGGCAATTCACCGGAGAGGATCGGGTTTTCCTTGGTGATGCTGGTATCCAGCATGGATGCCACGGTCTCAATCACCATCTTGGCCCGTACGGGATCCATCCGGGACCGGATTTCCATATCGCCGCCCAGCACATCCACCCAGATATTGCCGTCCTGATTCAGCATGATTTCAATGATGACCGGGTCCTGCAGATAACCCAGAATATCGTCGCCCAGCGTGCGGCGCAGGCTTTCGATCTGACGCTCCCGATAAACCTGTGCCTGGGTGCGGGTGTTTGTGCTCATGTGCGACTCCTGTCTGTTGGATATTATCCGTTGGCAGACAGGGTGACGCCTGTCGCCTTCTGGATGGCCTGCATGGCCGCCTGTGCTGCGTTGTCTCCCTGAAAATACCGACGAGACTGCAGCCAATGCGGCCATGTCCG
>NZ_JAGDVS010000039.1:20302-22264 GCF_023255755.1 Acidithiobacillus sp.
CATCCATACCGGACTGGCCACCCGCCGTTTCCGCTGCGGACATGGCCGCATTGGCTGCAGTCTCGTCGGTATTTTCAGCACTGGAAGCTGCTTGTGCCGCCTGCGAGGATAACGAGGCGCTGTTGGACTCCGAAGCCGCTGCGGTATTCCAGGTCTGCTGCAATGCCGTGTCGGGTGCGCTTTGTGCGTTCGCCTGGTCGGTTTGGGCCTGCTGGGTGGCGGTCGTCGCGGTGGCATTCGCATCCGTTGCCACCCGTTCCTGACTGTAGGCATCGGCGGCCTCCGTTTCCGCCGTCACGGTATCCTGATTGATGGTGGCCTGATCGGTAGCGATAGCCGACTGGACAGACGTGTCCGGTGCGGTGGGGGCCGTGTAGGTCACACCTTTTGCCGCCGCCTGTTTCTGGGCATAGGCTGCCGCTGCCGCATCCGTCTGCTCGCCAATGGTAATAGCGTCGGCGTTGGCCTGGTTCTGATCCTGCACAAAACTTTGCTGTGCGGTTGCAGCGGTAGCGGCCGTATTGTTTGCATCCTGTTGATAGGTATTCGCCGTGTTGCTGGCGATACTGGCACCATCCGCCCACATCGCCTGGGTGCCTGCCGACGGCGCCACGCCCGCGGCGGCCGTGTCCGCTGCCGACTGCTGATCGGCTGTGGTGGCATCCGCCCCACGGTTATCGGCGTACTGCTGTTGCACCACGTCCGTCTCGGCATTTTCCATAGCTGCCGTTTCATCGCTGGTCATCTGTGTCTGTAGCGGGCTGGTGTAGGAGAACGGAGTAGAGGATTCCGTAGGAGCCGTAGCGGTCGGCGCGCTCTGTCCCTGCTGGACACCCGTTTCATTCTGGATCGTCTGCAGGGCGGCGGATGCTGCGGATTGTCCGGAGGCCGTTGCGGTACTGTTGTTGCCTGCGTTAGCGCTCTGCGTGTCGCTGGCAGAGGATTGCGCCTCCGACTGCGCGGCATTCTGCTCGTTCTGGTAATGACTGTCGGAATTCGCGCTGGCCTGTGCAGAGGCGCCACCCAGTACCGACTGCTGGCCGGCGGTGGACTCCATCGCCTGCTGTTGTTGCCAGTCCTGATACCAGAGTCCATAGTCATTCTGGTACGCATCATAAGCGGTACCCGCCAACTGACCGTAATAGCCGCTTTTGTTGAGGCAGTCTGTTTTATCGGCTGCGACACATGATGCATAGGTGCTGGATGCATCAGATGCCAGCGACTCATCGGTCAAATAATCGTTGTAGTAGCCGGTGTACAGACTGTAATAGCGGGCCATTTCTTGCGCCAGAACGCTATCGGTTGCCGCCGCCTGCTGACTACTGGCCAAAGAACCCTGTACCTGTGACTGACCGCCCAGTGTGTTGCCGGTCTGCAATTGGCTGCTATTCTGGGTGCCATTGCTGTTTTGGTCGCTGTTGAACCACGAATTGCCGGCCTGCAATTCCGCCTGGGATACCCCTGCATCATTCGCCAGGGCGGCACTGGATGCGGTACTGGTTGCAGCGATGGCGCAGGGAAGAGGTGCCAAGCTGAACAGCGCCATGATAACGGCACTACGAAGGGTGTTCATGCCAGCGCCTCATCAACATCCGCGAATTCCGGAGCGTTCAGCAGGACATCTTCATCAGACCCATCCCATTCGGGCAACGACTGGTCATAAAAGGCCAGTACTGGCAATGCGCCGCGAAGAATCTGACGGAACTCGAAGGCCTGTGCCTCGCTGTCAAAGATCATGACTTCGTGGTTTTTGTCCTGGTACAGAGACCCTGCGGACTCTTCTACACAATAGCGTATACCGGGTCTTACCGTGGGCGACGGCTGGCGTCCGCCCAGGTAGATGAGGGCGTATTCTGCCACTGAATACTTATCGGTGATGGTCTTGGCGTCCAGCATGGGAATTCTCCTTCCTGATTAGCACGATTCTTCCGCTGCGCGGAGCCATCGCTCCGAACGAGGCCC
>NZ_JAGDVS010000174.1:0-2211 GCF_023255755.1 Acidithiobacillus sp.
GGCGCGTTCTCAATTGGGCGGACTCTCAAAAACGGTGGTTTCCTGGCTGTTGGCATGCAGCCAGCGCAGGAAGTGCGAGGGATGTGCGAGAGCGTCGTGCTCGGCGACGGCTTGTGTGGCAGTGGCGTTGCCGGTAGGAGTGGCTTGGATCAGGGCGTAGGCGAGTTGCGGCACCTCGGCTGCATGCGTACAGACCAGCCAGGGCAGGCAGGCAAGTGCCAGAAACGCTTTGAAGCAACGGAGGGTGATGGTCATGGGATTTCTTTGCATTTACTGCGCTTATCGGATGGAGATGCGTTGCACTTCGGATTGGAGCCGACTTAGCCATGCGGAATTCAAAACCGATCTGGATCTGGAGCGCCTGCCCTCGGGCAAGTTCGACACGAACTACCTGGTGTGTCAGCTCGCGGCGCTGACGATGAACGTGCTGCGTCTGATGGGGCAGCAAGGACTGCTGGGACCGCACGCCCCGGTGCGCCATGCGGCCAAGCGCAGGCGGGTGAAGACGGTGATTCAGAAGCTTGTCATCCGCGCCGCTCGCGTCATCCACCATGCCGGGCGGCTGTGGTTGGGACTGGGGGCCAATGACCGGGCGGCACGCGCGTTTTGCGATCTGCATGCGCAGTGCACGGCCAGCGGCTGACGGCGCAGTTCCATCACTTCCAGCACGCCAGGACGCTGACCGCGAGGACTCGGCGGGGAAACGGCTGCGCGCAACCCGCCTGAAATGACCGACCAAGGGCGAACAGTGCCTGCGCATCCCCCCAAAAACCTCCTCCCCACGGCATTCCACCCGTGAATCTGTGGGAAATCGGGAAAATCGAACAGTCACGGTCAGATCTCAGGCCAGCGGATGATCTGGAATCACGGATTCAGGTTTTATTTTTAATGAGTTTGCCTTCGATGTCGTACAGCCAGAATCTACGGCAACGACCCGCATTGCCGGTCACCGTTTTACGATTTTGGCTTGTAACTGCAATTCTCATAAATCAACCTCAATAAATTTACCAAGAGCGTCGGCACAAACAATGTTGCCCAGATAAATCTCCGCCTTCACGGTATGCAATTTTCGACGGCTTTCTGTCACTCTGGCCCTGATTTTAATCATTTCGCCCACAGGGATTTTTTTGATGAATCTGACATTCATTTCAGCGGTCATCGCATGAATTCCAAGCAAGAAGATGCAATTCGTCATTGCAGAATCCAATGCGAGGCAAGTGATTCCACCATGTAGAATTCCCTGGTATCCTTGAAATTTCTCATCGCAAAGAAAATGCCCTTCAACGGTGACTGCGTCTAACTTTGCAAAGTTTAGGTTCAATGAAGAGGGGTTGTTTTCTAAATTGCCGCATGCGATGCATTTGGCGTGTGCTGATTTGGTTTTCCGATAAAGTTGCATGAGTTCACACGTGACGCCCAACATCAGTCTGTGTGCTGTGATCAGCGCAAATTCGACAAATACATTTTTTCAAACTGGTGCTTTGCAAAGCTGAGAATTTTCATGGGCGGCAATATGATTGCGCGCTGCTTGTCTCTGTAGACCAGAATTCCTTCATTGAGCATATCGACAACGCAGATCAATTCGGATCGCGGTATAAAAGTCAGATTTTTGCCATCAAGCAGGGAGATTAAATTTTTTGCGGCAGCCTTTGCTTGCAAATCCGCCATATGTGCTTGTTTCGGAAGCCATTCGGGGCCTGGATAATATCCAGCGTCTCCAGCAACAAAGACTTTTTCCATGCTGGGGACAGCACAATACTGATCAATCTCGATAAATCCACCCGGCGAGATGGGAAGTGATGTGTTAGAGATCCAGTCGGGGCCTGTCATCCCGGGCATAAAGAGAATTAAATCGGCTGGGATGAAACCGCCGTCTGTTTCCAAGCCATCCTTTCGGAAGGCCAATAATTTATGGCCAAGATGTGTTTCTATGTTCTTTTTTTTCATCTGCGACAAGAGTGCAGATGTTGCTCTTTCGCCGAGTCTCTCACCTGGATTTTTCTTGGGATTGAAAAATAGCAGATCAATGCGATCACGCTTTTTATTCTTGCGTAGCCATGTATCAATTCCAAAAACCATCTCGAACATCGGTCCGCCGCGCCCGGCGGTCGGGTCCTTGGGATTTCCAGAGAAGCCGAAGGCGATTCGGCCACGATCTAAGGACCGTAGGCGATCTCGAATTGAGTTGGCTGCATTCACGCCTTCGCACAG
>NZ_JAGDVS010000174.1:2221-3765 GCF_023255755.1 Acidithiobacillus sp.
GCACAGGGTAATGGTGTGTTCGATTCCAAGGATGTTTTTCAGGAAACGACCGCCAGTTGCAATGATCAAGCCGGTATTGTTGACACTTCCCGCTGTCGTCAGGACAACACGACCATTGGATTCGAGACCCACAACGTGGGCTTGGATGAAATTGACGTGGAGCCGTTTAAAGAGCGGTTGTAAATCAACGGTGATCTCTGCGCCCTGGCGTTTGCCTGTTGGAATCCAGATCAGACTCGGCAAATAAGTAAATGTGGTCAGCGGCGCAATGACCGTAATGTCTAAATCAGGACGGGCGGATCGTAATGTGCGTATGGCTGTCAGCGCAGCGAATCCGGAGCCGAGGACGACAATATGTTCAGACATGGTGTTTGCTCTCAAGAAACAGAAATGTTTTTTTACAGAACGCCTGGCCCGCGACAGCGGGGTTGGGAAGCTGATTAGCAATGAACTTCAGCCGCCATCCGAATCGAATTCTGGGACTGCGGTCTGCACTGTGCCGCCGCGATCAGCAGGCGCTGCGGCAGGGCTCTCAGATCGAATCTGCGGTTGAAGCGATAGGCGAAAGCGCCCAAGTACTGCTGTGCGTATTTTCTAAACCCAAAGCGGTGGTAACTGCCGCTCAAGCTGGTCTTGAGATTTCCCAGCACCGTGTTGATCCACTGCAACTGTGGCACTGCATTGGGCTTGCGCCCGGCCACGACGGTGCTTTGATGGGTGCAACCTGCCTGCGTGACCGCGCGGAAACAGGCCAAGCCATCGGAGTAGACGATGCTGCCGGTGGCCAGGTTTTGACTGGCCCACTGCGCGATGGCTTTGAGCTTGAAGCCCGACACCGTGTTGAGCTTGATGCGCAACGGGTGGCCCGCATCACTGACAGAGACTGCAGCAACAAAAGCAACTTTGTTTTCAGAACCCCGCCCGGCCTTGCCGCCAGTGCGTTCGCCCCCCAAATACGCATCGTCAACCTGGACTTCGCCACTGAGCGTGTAGCGGGCCTCCCGCGCGGCCATGGCTTGCATCAGCTTGTGGTGCACCAGCCAGGCTGTGGGATAGCTCACGCCCAGTTGGCGTTTGAGCGCGAGCGACGACACGCCGGTTTTGGCCTGACTGATGAGGTCGATCGCCAGAAACCAGGTCGTCAAAGGCAGTTTCGTCGCTTGAAAAACGGTGCCTGCGATCAGCGAGGTTTGATGCCGACAGGCCTGACATTGAAAGACATTATGGCTCCCCGTCTGCAAGACGCAGTGGGCCGCACCGCCGCAGTCAGGACAACGGAAACCATCGGGCCAGCGCGCTTTCTCCAGCGCCGCAGAGCAAAGCACCTCGGTGCCAAAAAACTTGAGAAACTCCGGCATCGACAGACCGGGCTGAAACTGGATGCGATTCATGGCCATGATGCTGTCCTCAAAAATGAACGATAACTGCAAATTACGCCCTCACAGCCTCACCAGGTGAGCTTGGCTGAAGATTGTTGCTAATCAGCTTTCCAACCCCGCTGTCGCGGGCCAGGCGTTCTGTAAAAAAACATTTCTGTTTCTTGA
>NZ_JAGDVS010000060.1:0-12396 GCF_023255755.1 Acidithiobacillus sp.
GTTGTGCAGGTAATCTTTTGCCACCAGCAAATGATGTTCGTCCTCTAGGTACGCAAACTTCCGCATTTCCTCCGGCATGTTTGCACGGGCGTCACTTAATCGGCTCATACGCGCCTCCCGTGATCGTCCACCGCCCGTCGCCCGCGTTATAGTCCGCACTTTCCGGCACGACGCCGACGACCGAAATTCCGGTCATCTGCCACGGGGGCAAAATCGAACTGATGGTCCAGGACATGGCTTTCCAGGTGGGCGGCAGAAATTTTTGGGCGGTCTTGTTGCCGTTGTCCGTGGGACGTTGTGGCATATACGGCATGGCTTGATACGCCACCGCAGCAGGCGTGACGCTGCCGTGGATGCCATGGGCTTGCATCCATCCCATCAGCCAAACCGATAGATGCGCTTTTCCGATATGCTGTGTACCCAGCGATACCTGCAAGGGATAATTTCGGCTCACTGTTTTGGTGGCGATGTCCGGCAAGGTGTCTTGTGGCCGAAACCAGAACGTGGCCACATGCACGCTCCGCTTGTAAGTAGCGGTACATACGGCCATGTCGCATTTCAGTCCCGTCAACTGCCATCCTGAAGACGCCATGGGTACCCGGCCAAAAACCCCCTGTACGGCACGGGCGTAATCCGAAAACAATGGCTTGCCCGCCCATGGCTTAGGTCTGGGCCGCGGTTTTTGAGACGGGCGAATGGCTGCCTTCAGCGTCGCTTCTTTCTTTTCCTGCAGTTGCTCCTGACGAATTTTCAGTAGCAACGCCTGTCGTGCTTTTGCTCTTGCAACCGACAGGTCATGCTCATGCCACAAATATCCGCCCGTCCCGGCCACAAGGATCAATCCGGCAGCGCCCGCCAGCGCTATTTGTTTCTGGTCCACGCCGTCTTTTTGCAGCCTGCCCACATAACGGACCGACAGATGCGCTTCTATCCACTTTATGGATTCCGCAACATCGTTTATCTCGATAGGCGTGATCTCTTGTGAAAGGCGCGACACCTCCATGTCATAAAACTTCCTGGCGGAGTCCTCGTCCTCAGTCAGGAAGTCCCCATCCGGAACGATTACGCCATTCATTACCGAGATAACCCACCAGGATTTTTCTGTAATATGAAACAATCCTGCCCAGGACTCGGGCTGATTGCCGGCAATGGCCGTCGCCAGCGAATAGACCGACCCGAAGCCCGTGCCTTTTACAGGCTCACCGTTTTTCGAGAACGCCCATTCGTTCGCGATGCCCACTTGTGGAATGGGGCTGGGGCGCAAACAAAAACCTTTTCCTTTCAGGTCCTTTGTTTTTTTGGACGCGAGCTTTATCGCCTTGCCGCGGGACGGCAAAGCCAGCCAGGGAGACAATCCGGCAGCATATCGCTTTTTCTTGATGACGATGATTTCCATGGGTTAGTGCATTCCGCCAGAGAAGTTCGACGGGCTTTGCATCCCTGCTGGAAGCATCCCCCCTGCCGGGAGCATCCCCGCCGGAGGTGTCGTTGTATTCATGGCGCCGCCTAATACGGGCGGAGGCAAGGTGCTTGCCGGTCCCTGTGACCCAAATCCTGCCGGCTGCAAGCCTGCCGGCTGCGAGGGGCTGGTCACGCCACCTGAAAAGGGCAGATAAAAGCGGCTGGAGCCGTTCGCGGCTAAAACCCCCTGCTCGGTGACGCCGACAATCTTCAGCCCGTTGCCGATCACCGTGCCAGGGTATGCCGGAATCCGTGTCCCGTTGGACAGCAACAAGGTTGCCGCACAATGGTTTGCCCCGGAAGAACACGTCAATAACGACACGACCGGAACGCTCGCGGAAGACACCCCTTGATCCCCATTCATTTTCTTCTCTACCGCTTTAATGTGCGCTTCGATCTGAATGTTTTGCAGTGACTCCGCCAAGACCGCATGCCGGATTTTCATCTCCGACAAACGCTCCAGCGCCCTTGCAGCCCCGTGCCGGGGTGCGTGGTGCAACCCATTGGCGGTGCCCCCCGGATGCCCTGCGGACAGGTGCGAAGCATTGGCGGATGCGGACGGCGGCGGTGCGGATAAGGCCGGTGCGGATAAGGCCATGCTGCCCGCCGCTACAACCAGTGCAACTGCGTTCAACAAAGGTTTCGTCACAAGTTTCATCGGAATCTCTCTCTGGTTTGAAACCTCCCCATTCATGGGGATATAATGAACTTTGGAGAGGCGCAACCTCTTCCAAATTCCTCCCGCAAGTGGCGCGGATTGAAACATCACAATATCCTCGCCGTAACCGTAATAACCACCATCTGATGTCCTTTTGATGCGGCAGCCCCTCCGCCAAACAGGAAGAACTTGGGCGATCCCACGCCGTTCCGGTTGATGTTGCCGCTGTTTTGCACCAGTTCGGTCAGCAACAAGGTCTGGCCGGACTTCAATTTCACGATTTGCGGGGCGGAAAACGAGGTGGTATTCGGGGTGTAAATCACCTGGCCGCCGGAGGTGAATTCCTGCAATTGCTTCAACGCCGAGATGGTCATGTCCAGGTTGAGATAAATGTCATCACCGACAACGCGGGGCGTGAGCATCGCCGTGAATCCGGTGGTCACCTGCCCAGGTTGCAATCCACCGGTAGTGGCAATACCTTGCGATACGATCGTCGGCGACGTCTCCGCCAGGTACCCGGTGTTCGAGGCGCTTTGCACCGCTACCGGCTGGCCATTGAGGGTGACTACCGGATAGGTGTAGTTGTTTACTACCGTGCCTACCGTGGCCAGGGCGCTGAGTACCACCCCGGAACCGCTAAATGGGCCACTCATGATGTTAGCGGCGATAGACAGCGGCGATGCGGCTGCAGATGAACCCGTCGCGGATGAATTAAGAGACGGTGCGGGCGCACCCTGAAATGACACGCCCAGGGATTTAGCGGCATTTCCAAAAGCCAGTGTAGGCGTCATGCCGTAACTCTGTCCGGAATTGCTCTGCACGTCGTATACATGCACGACAATAGACACCTGTCGCCCCATTTGCCGGCGCAGCGCCCGAACCCACCGGTTTGCGGAATCCACCTGCATGGGGGTGCCTGTCACGGTCAACGTGCCCATGGACGGGTTGGCGAAGACTCGCCCATTGCCGCCCATGATCGTTTCCGCTTCTTTCTGTAGGTTTTTCCAAATATTCAGGTGCGCGCTGTTCTGTATGGAGACCTGCGCCTCACCGGATGACCCTCCGGAAGATCCGCCAGAAGACCCGCCCATGCTCCCGCCAGATGCGCCCCCCATACTCCCGCCAGAGGCACCGCCCATGCTCCCGCCCGAAGACCCGCCCTGAGAACCGCCGGAGTTGGCGGAGATAGAATTCGAAGCGGTCTCGGTCGTTGCAAAAGCGGGGATCGTGAACGTCCGGGTTTCAATGCGATAGAAAACCACCTCGCCATGACGCCATTTCCACCAACATGAAAAATGGGCGGCCACCGCGTTCAGGAAATCTTCACGGCTTCCATTCCAATTCACGAACATTCCGCCGCCGTTCCTGCCGCCGGATTGCGCAAGCCCACCAGAAGACTGCCCCGGCAGCGGCGGCAAACTGCCACCCGTTTTACTGGACAGATGCATCTGGCCTAAAACCACAGGGATGCCGACCGCAGACGAAAACGCCGACGCGACTTCCGGTAGCGACATTTCGGCGCCAGACCGGATCGTTACCGGAAGTCGCAGGATGGCCGGCATCGCGTGTTGCACATCCACCTCCGCCCCCAGTAAATACGGCGTATTCACCGTGCTCACCACGGGTGGCGCCTTGGGCATCTGGTAGCTGGCCATCGCGCGGCTGGTACTCCGCTGCATGGTATGAACGTGATGAAACGTGGCACATCCCGCAAGCGCAAACGGCAGAACGGCCGCCGCGACAGCCATTTTAAGCCCCTGGTTACGCATGTTCGCTTTCTCCTTTCGCACCCATAATCTCCTCCGCCATCCCCCACATCAGTTCGTAATCGTCCAGAATCTCGCCCAGTATCCGGATGCTTTCCGGATGCCCAGCCACCAGCATGAATCCCTGACTTTTCCGGTCGTGGTAGGCCAACGTGGCCAGCCCGCGCGCCTTGGCGTCATCAATGAACCCTTGATTTTCTTGCAGGTTGTCGTGCATTAACTTTCTCCCTGTTCAACTGTCGCCGATGTTGCCGATGCGGACTCGTTCCGCTTCGCATGCGTCCACAAATGGCCTTGGCCCAGATGCGCCCCGGCCGCCAAAGCCAGCCGGTAGTCCTCTTCGGTTTCCACCCACTCCACGATGACGCGCGCGCCGTCATGGGACAGGTGCTGACAGAGTCCCCGTAGGTATTCCGGGCCGCGGGCACGGATCGCTTGGAAGTAAGTGCCATCGATTTTGCAGAAACTCGCCTTGACGGACCCCGCCCGGCCGAGCCCGTCCACGCCGGTTCCAGCGCCTATGTCGTCGATGGCCAGGCGGAATCCGATCCCTTTCAGAAAATTGATCTTCGCCAGCACATCCACCAGCTTATCGTCGTGGAACCGCTGCTCCGTCCATTCAATGACGATGCGACGGGCGTAATCGCGCAGGGAGCGGACGGAGCCTGCGATATGCCAGTCGAGCAACTGATACCCGTCCAGATTCAAGAAAAGCAATCCGGGCAGATCGGGCAGCAGCACGGGGATTTCCCCAGCTAGAAAGGCGTACCATTCCCGCCATTCGGCTTCGTTCCAGACCGGGCAGGCATGCTCTCCAGCCAGCAGTTCCTGGCCGACCACCTCGCCGGTCATCAGGTCCACGATGGGTTCCAGGCGATATTTCATTCCTGCGGAAGGCATCATTCCTGCGGAAGGCATTCGGCATCCTTTTGTACGGTGACGCCGTGATCCGGCAATAGGGTTTGCAACTGCGTTTCGAGTTCACAAAGACCGATCTCTCCCGCTGATGCCGTCTGCGTTACAATGGTGACCCAATGCCCCGGCAGCACTTCGTAGACGTCCTGCAGCGTGATCGGCAGGGATTCTGTGACAATCGGTGGCAACGGCATCGCGGAATGCAAGACAATGCCCAGATCGTGCGATTGCTGTGACATCACTGTGCGCAGCGCGGATTCCCATAGGTCGATCACGCGCCAGGCCAGATGGTTTACGAGGATGTCCCTTGCATTGCCGTCCTCTGTGCAGCGCAACAGCCATTCGGCTGAGAAGGGAGCTTCTGTGAAAATGCGGTCGAACAGCGTGTCGCCGCCCACGCGGCGCATGATGGAGGCGGGCTGTCCGTCATGCGCCTTGGCCACCGCGTCGGCAAGCGATTCGCCCCAGGTGGACATGCCTTCGAGCAACCGGTTAGGCAGAAACATGCCTATGCGGGTATGCCCGCCGACCAGCGCCACTGAAACTTGGCCAGATAAACCTTTTTCGAGAACGGCTTTCCCTTGCCAGAAGCCGTACTCCCGCAGTGTGTCCACCGGGGTGAGCGCGGGGATGGCACCCGTGCGCCAGAAGCCGTGCGACAGGTTGCCGGCCGTCCACCGCTCTTCGATGCGCTTATCCAGATCCGCGAATAAGGACTGGAGCATGGATGCCATAGGGTTTGCACCCGGCAGGGCTGTACTCGGCACGGGGCGCGTCAACTGAACATCCTCATCCATAGGGCATTCCCCACTATCCAGTAATGCGTGACGCCCAGGGTGTCTATCGCCAAAAACACCGCCTGTGCGGATACCAGCGACCCCGAACCCATTCGCCATCCATACCAAAGCCACAACGCATTGGAGATCGTCCACATCACGAACAGCCAGCGCATAGGCGGGATATGGACGATGGCCAGAATCAGTGCTGCGGCAATGGTCAACGTGCTACCTGCTCGTCCCGCCCATACCCATAAAGGCACCGCCACCTGAAACCGGCGCAGGGCGGACGGCAAGGTGAACGCCCGCATCATCGCCCGCCTCCAGCCCCGTGACGGGGTCCAGCCGTGATCTGCCGGTAGTGCGCGAGCACCGCAGGCACATAATTTTGTGTTTCTCGATACGGCGGAATCCGGTACCCGGCATTCACCACCGCCTGTCCGCCCGCGTTGTACCCGGCCAGGGCTAATGGCCAACTCCCGAGTTGCAGCGCCAGGTGGCGGAGGTACGCCGCACCTGCGAAGATGGCCGCTTTCGGGTTGAATGGACTTCCATGCCCAAAACGTGCCCATGTGCCCGGCATAAACTGCATGAGGCCTTGCGCTCCCACGGGCGACACTGCGTCCGGATTGAATCCGCTCTCCTGTGCGGCCACAGCCAGAATCATGTCAGCCGGCACATCGGTGACGGCGGACGCCTGGTTCGCCCACTGCGTCATCCGCCGCGGGATCGAGGGGAGGGTGGACGGATAGACAAAGCTTCCGTGTCCCGACACCTGGCCCTGTCCGGCATACATCCGCTCCACGGCCAGAATCCAGGTACCAGCCGCAATGCCCCAGCAGGCGTCTTTGCGCATGGTCGCTACAGGGAAGCCATAAGCACCTAGCACCGGCAACCATTGTGCAGGGATGCCCATGGGTCCAGTTCCCGCAGAGGGCAAACCATGCGCAGGTCTGGCCGCCGTCAGCACCCGCTCGATGGCCGGGACGGGGACGTGATAGGCGCTGGACGCTTCGGCTATGCAGGCGAGCATGCGGACTCCTGCGGCAAATCAGGCATAATCCGGCGCTCCATCATGGCCAAACGTTTCAAGCGCCGCGCAACAAATCAGAACAGCGCCCAACACCATCAACACGGGAAGTATCGCTACTGCGCCGATAACCTTTTTCACTCGCCACCCCCCGCGCCGCTGATCACCACGGTATTGTTCGCTGTATGAAACACCGCATGGACATTCGCGCCGTTCGCGGACAGCGCCTGAATGACCTGGCTGACCGACTTCTGGAAATCCCCGCTGAAGGTCGTGGTATTCGGCACTTGCCAGTCCTCCGGCACCTGCCAGATCACCGTCCACCCAGACTGTTTGGCCCACTTTTGCAGATCGGTGAGGATGAGATCGCCGCGGTTGAGGAGGAAGACGGGGGTCAACCCCAACAATACGGGTTGTGCCCGATCACCGGGTTGTGCTCTGGTGGGCAGTGACGCATTGGCGGAAGACAGAACCAAAGGGGTTGCACCAAGCGAATGATCTGTACCATGTAAAATGGTCGATGTACCTGGATGGTCAACCGTCACTCGCAGATGGGTTTGTTTGTACCCCAGCAAATGAGGCGTTGGTTGATAAGTGGGCAACGAGGGGGCGGGCCACAGGGTCAGAATCCGCGGCCCCCACCAGATGGCGCCATGCAATCCGGATTGTTTCAGCACGGATTTTAATGCGACGATCCAAGACTTACCGTGCCCGTTGTATAAAATGGGAGAACCTAGAAATACATTTGTTTCCGGCTTCGTATATACGCGCCAACCATAGGGCAGGATTTTCTGAATGGCCTGCGCAGCGGTGCCCTCACCGTGGGTAGAGGTGGGAGCGGCAGTCCCCGTGCCATGTTCTGCCAGAATCGGCTGGATGGTGAATGCCGACTTGAATCCTTGCAGGAAGGGTATTTGCCCCGCTGATGGGGAAATAGGCAGGAACTGCACCCGGTCACGGGGTTGCGCCAAAGCGGACGCCACCATGGCGGGCGGGTTGATAGAATCGTGCGTTATGATCTGCAACATGGTGGTTTCCTATAGATTTACAGTGACAATGATGTGACGGGCTTGCGTTAAAACTTGCACGTCAAGATAAGATTGCTTCCCTAGCTTGTGCAGGATCACGGCGGCGGCGGCGGGCTTCCCCCAAGGTAATCCATCGCCGATGACCCCCATGGGTGCGGAAGGATGAACGCTGACCCGATAACCAGTGATCGCGGCGATTTGGCGCAGCACGGATTGCAAATCGCCGCGCTGGAGCATCATTTTTCGTTTCAGTGCGGCAGGCAGCCCGCCGTTTGCAGACTCATGAGGTTGCACCCCAGCAGGGAATTGCGCCCCTGCAAGATGGGGCATCGAAACGCTGGGTGATGGAGTTGTAACGACCGGTCTTGAATTGTTGATGGTATCTGCGGTAGCAGAGGAGAGAATCCGCACCTGCAACAGCCGTAGCGGCTCGTTGACAGTGATATCCACGGCGGACAGGGATCCGATGGCCGATAGTGCCTGTCTTGCCGTCGTCATTCCCTGTGACAAAACGCCAGGTAACGAAACGGTGGATGGATTCCCTTGTATTTGCAGGCGGTAACCCAGCTTGCGGGCGATTTCTCTGAATACAGATTCTGTGGCTTGAGACTGGATGACTACTTGCCGTCCCAGCACAGAACGATCTTTGTGCGCCGGCATGTTGGATCTCCAGCCCCCTTTTGCTGCGAGCCGCCGTGATACCCATCCGCTGGCGTCTTCGGAAGACGGATTAGCGCCTGGACCGACTGATGCCAGATGGTAACTAACGGCTACCGGGGATTGGACAGCCTGGTAAATGAACATGGTTCGGATGTGGTCCTGTCGACTCGTTGTCATTGGTGGTATAGCTGTCTCGCTAATGGTATAGCGCGGGGACTGCGACGATGACTGATCTCGCGCTTGCTCAATGGTCATCCGGAATATTTGGCTGTAGTGCATGGATCAATGGGTGTTCCTTCGGTAGCCCGGTGCTAAAAAAGCTATCGGTCACCCAATTTTGCTTGTTTGTCTGTTCGACGGAGACGGATTGCATGACGTCCCAGATACCTGCAGAGGTGTGGATGCATAGCAGGCGGCTATTCGCATCAAATGCAATGCAAACCATGCTTTCGCGCCATTTATTTTTGTGGCGTCGCCGTGCCGTGCGACCGTCGCCGAAAGCGTGCAGCAATGGCCAGAGCCATAACGCGGCTTCAATATGATGAGCCTGGTACACAATTTCCAGACCTGTCGGAACTGGCCCATCGGCCGGTGTGCCCTGAAAGACATTGAGTCCACTGCCACCCAGTATTGTAAGTCGAGCGCGATATTGCAGATTCACACCAGTCCATCCCAACGTTTCATCAAAGAGGTGTTTCATGAATGTCATGGTCATCAGCACATCATTTCGTGAAGCGGGATGGTTGTATTTGCCATCGCGCATATCCTGCAGTAGTTGGCTGTAGTGGCGACCGCCAGCCAGCGCTCTTTGCGCGATGGCTGGAAAATCAGCGTTGACCAGGGGGTCTTGCTTCTGCGTAATAAGGTCGTCACGCGTCGTCAATTTCCGAATCTCCATACCAGGAGTCATCTGCGGCGTCATCCAGCTTCTGAATGGCCGCTACACTGCTCACAGTAGAAACTGCGTTCACTGCATGCGCGGCCTCTACCAACAGGTCATCTGGCGTATTGCACCATTGCTTGAAAGCCTGGTGATCTTCTGTGTTGACTGTCATCAAATTGGGCTCCGTGTCTCGCCTCTTGCGATGTTTTGTCCTGTGGTATAGCGCTTCAATTGCGCCATTGGATCTGGAGGCCAGCGGAGTGGATGGTTGTTGCCGCCTAGCGTTTTGTGGAAGAACTGTTAAAGCTATACCCCATCTTCCGAAGACGGCACGAACATGCTACCAACTTCCGAAGCCGGTGCAGGGTGTACAACCCTTTATCTTGCGTTCCTTTTCGCAGGGAGATATGTCGAAACATCTGCCTTTCGTCTTCCGGAAATGGCGATCTTCGGCCAGCGGTGTGGCCAGGCCGGGCTCGGCATAGGTGCCCAGCCCGCGCCCTCCATCGTGGGAAAACGCCTAGGAGTGGCCGTCAGGCGTGAGAAAACCTTCTCTGCAGGTCGCCGGACAGGGCACTAAAGTCGAATCGGCATCAGAAACTGAGATCATTTAGACCTGCACTTATGGCGTTGACCATTTTCCCTTGATGCCACCAAGGCAGCACGGGGAAGGGATGTCCGTATCGTCCTCAGAAACTGAGGTTGTTTTGAACATCACCGTTGCATTCGGTCCATGTCCTCCCATGTGAAGCCGTATAGGAATGACCGTCAGGTGTGAGTGAGCCAGATCTGCAATCGGTAGAGCAGGGCGATCAATCAGTAATCGGCCTCAGAAACTGAGAAGGTTTTCAACTGCACTACCATTAATAATTATGCTAGATTTTAAATCCGCAATTTTGAGGATCAATCGATGGTGGAGAATTTTACAATACCGATAGGTGGCCGGGTGCAACGTGCGCGTCGCACGGATGCCGAACGGAAAACACGCCGGACAGCGAGGCAAGCAAGGCTTGCTAAAGTGGAACACCTACAACGCCATCAATGGGAATCGCTATTCATAGCAGCTGTGGTGCAGCACCAATTGCCAGGCCTGGTATCTGGGTTGTTGTATGTCATTTACCAAGAATGCGTACAGTCAGTACAGATCATCGATGGTGCGCCGAAGCTGCTTTGGGTATTTGATAGGCCCATCCGCGATCTTGCTGCTGCAGATGGGATGCCAGGCGGTAAGCGGCGCGCGGCGAAGCATTTATCCGCATGTCTGGGTCGGTTGGAGAGTTATGGACTGATACGACGCCTGGAATCCAGAAAAGGGAGAGCAGTCGTTTTCGAAGTGCTCTTGCCGTCCTCAGAAGATGGCGCATGAAAAAATGAATGACGCGGCGAGTCAACGGAGGCCTCTGGGCTGCGGGTCTAGCTATACCAGTTTCAGATGCCTCAGAGAAAGGGAATGGCAATGAAATGGTTTCGTAGTCTGTTGGCAGGGATACTGATCGGTGCAGTGGCATGGCCCCATGCACCCGTTCTGGCTATCATGCTTATTTTGATGCTACCCGTCTTCAGAAGCCGATACCTTGCCGCGTTCGGGTACTACATGTCTGCAAGCGTGGGGCTCATATCTGGAACGGCCACCTTTTTCCCGCATGCGGGGTTTGTATTGGGGATGGTTTTTTGGATGGCTTCGGCGGTTGTGCTGGCTCTGCCTTACCTTGCGTATGACGGGCTCATCCGACGTTTTCCTGCCCAAATTGGACCGCGCTTGGCCGGCTTGGTCACGGTGACAGCCATCGGTATCCTGCCGCCCTTGGGGGTGATTGGCTGGACCAATCCTTGGGTTGGGTCTTTTGAAGCCGGTCCTGCTGGTCCTGTGCTGGTGATTGAGGCGTTCATTGGCATTGTGCTGCTGCTGAGGGTGTTTGGCAGCCGTACATGGGGGCCAAGGGTTGTCGCCGGGGTTGTCACGGGCTTCATCGTTCTTTGCCAAGTCCCTCTGCCCGCTATGCCCGCCGGCTGGATCGCCATCAATACGCACCATGGGCTACTCAAGGGGCCGATGTCTCCCATCATCATATCTTTCCATCTGCGGGCGGTGGTGCTTAAAAAGCTGTCGGATCCACACACGCATGTCGTAGTCCTGCCTGAAAGCATCGTGGGCTACTGGCTCCCCGGAACCGCAGCCGTCTGGCAACCGGTAATTCAATGGACAGCAACACATTCTCGGCAAACCGTGCTGCTGGGTGCCTTGGTGCCCGAAGGGCGCGGCTATGCCGATGCATTGGTCAAAATCCATGCCGGACACATTCGTATCCTGCATGACCGCATTCCTGTGCCGTTCTCCATGTGGCATCCGTGGAACGCCATTGAGTCTGCCCGCATGGCCGTCTTCGGAAGGCGAGAGGCGGTCCATGTCGATGGGCGGAAGGCGGGATATTTGATCTGCTATGAGCAGTTGCTGACCTTGCCCGAGTTATCGCTGACGTTTAGTCCGCCAGAAGTCCTTATTGGCGCCGCTAATGACTGGTGGGCAAAAGGGACAAACATTCCGGAAATCCAGCGAGCATCCTTACGCGCCTGGGCACGGTTATGGAGGGTGCCCGTAATAGATGCGGTCAATTATGGATATACCACGACCGTCCCCGCTATACCTCATCAGTAGCAACATTCACTGGCAACGAAAGGATATCATCATGGGCATTGTCGATACGATCAAGGCGAATACTCCGGCCGCGCGCGAAGCCCGCAAGCATGCGGAGATAGATGCTGAAAACCGAGGATTTGTCTTGACCGCGGCTTCCGAAGACGGAGAAATACGTGTGCCGGTGGCCAGTAAAGGGGATCTGGTTTCCAAGCTGGATGAAGCGGCAACCAAGTGGCCGGGGCAAGTTATTGCCATTGATGCCTCCGAGACAGAGGTGTTGCGCGCCGCTGAATATGCGGCCAACCACGATATGCTCATCCAGCCAAAAGATGTTCAGAATAAAAAGCTGATTGAAGCCGTCGCTCAGCAATACGGGATGATCCCCGAAGTCTATCAGGAGCTGATCGCCGAACCGGATCATGACATAGGCTCGATGGGACCCGTCATCGATCTCAGCAATGAGAAGGTTGTTTCTGGGCGTTTGTTGGCCGTGGGGGAAGCTCAGCGCAATGGTGATTTCGGTGTAGAGGTTTCTGTTGCGGATGCCGACGGAAAAGTGGCTCGTGCCTTTATCGCCTATC
>NZ_JAGDVS010000060.1:12406-21684 GCF_023255755.1 Acidithiobacillus sp.
GTGAAGCCAATATGGAAGCCGTAAAAAATCTTCCCGCAGTCGGCGGTGAAATACTGGGTAGCGAAGTGCGTTTTCATATGGGGGACGGGAATGCTTCTGTTGAACCTATTGGCGGGCAACATTCTTTGAGTTCGGCAGTCGATAAGTCCGCCGAACAAACTCAAACGGAACCGGTGGTCGATTCCCCAGCAAATCCGGCAGTACCTGTGGACAAATCAAAGATTGAGTTGCCCAAGGAAGGGGCTTTCTATCTTCTGGAACATGGTGCAAGCCCCTACCAGTTTGACGACAAGCAATCTGATTCCTATTACGCACGGGTGATCGACCACGTCGGCAAAGAAAAAGTAATTTGGGGAGTGGACCTGGAGTGTGCATTCGAAGATGCAGAGGCCAATGCAGGGGAATATATCACGCTGGAAAACCAAGGGAAAAAGAGCGTTCGGGTTCAAACCAAGGACGATGATGGCAAGGAAGTATGGATAGATGCTGAGCGCAACAGCTATGCGGTCAGCGTCCTGCCCAAGGAGCAGGCCATTCAGGAAAAAGCCCCGCCTCTGCACGCGCCTGATGTTCTGAAAGCCCCGGCAGAAGATATCGCTGCAGAAATCGGGGAGATTGCCAAAGCTTCGGAATCGTCGCCTATGGATCCGTTCGCGCAAAACACATCGCCTAATCGATCTGCGCCAGAAGCCCTGAAGTATCCCCGCAAATCCCCTCCTGAAATTCTCATGACATCCCGTAGGGGCGCACCTTACGTGAAAGACCATGGCGACCAGATCGCGGTCACCCGCAGAGCCACCCTGGCGATTACCCGGCGCGGCAAAGATGAGCGGGAACAGGCCATTTCTACGGCTCTGATGGCTGCGCGGGAACGATTCGGAGAACCTGTTCGAATCTATGGCAATAAGGCGTTTGTGGATGAGACCATCAAACAGGCTGTCCAGCAAGGCATTAAATTGGAGCCTGCCGGTCACTATGCCGAGAAGGAATATGCCCGGGTAATGGCTGGTGAACTGAAGCTCAGAGAGAAAGCGCTGCAGGCCGGTAACATGGCTCCGTCGAAAAGTAAGGAAGTGCACAAAGGGCAAGGGCTGGGAATTGGCTAGCTGGTTAAAGGGACGCCACATGATCCGGCAACTGGACGTATTGGCTGTTCTGTACGCGGTCGAGCACAAGCCGATGGCATCGCTCGGTGAAGACGACCTGCTGTCTGCCCGTATTCAATTGCTGACTGACCTACAGGCCAGTACCGACGGTGTTCGTGTGGCTGAGGCGGTGAAGGAGTGTGGCATCGTGATGAGGGACCACGGACATTTGTCGGACTGGATGGCCGCACCGCACGATCAGCCACTGAAAGCGGCGTTGCGGATTCTGATAACGGCAGCGGTTGGTGAAGCGATGAAAAATGCGATGCCAGGCGCCGGTGATGGTGATGATAAGGTTTTGGCAAGCATAAAAGGGATGGTGCGAGATCTGTTGGCGGTGTGGGAATGTGCGCTCATTGGTGTTACCACCCGTGCCGCCGAACTTTGCCGCCGCCAACTGGGCCGGGATCTGGCCGCCGTTATGAAGATACTGGAAGCATTCGGCATGATTCAGAAGACGGTGACAATCCTGGCACTGCCGGCACCAACAGCAATGATGTAACCGGCATAGGTGCAATGCCTCCGCTATACCCTCATAGCAACCGCTTTCTTTAATACGAAACTGACACGCCGGAGATGGGAAGCCCGGCGTCTTCCGAAGCCGCTTTTGGTCAAGGCAGCTTCGGAAGACGATCACAAGAGAAATCATCATGCTCATTCTGGTTCGACCGCACGCCTCGATACTTGACGGACCTGCCGTGGCTCTTTGGCTTGCCCGGGAAAGAAATATGCGCAACACCCTGTTTGCTGTGGACCCGGACTATGCGCGCCATCCCATCAAGGCGCCGCTACTCAAAATGTACGGGTGGGTCGTCGGCCGCCATCGGATGGTGGCTATGGATGGTCGTCGGCCTTTTGCGCTACGCCGGGTCTTAGAGGATATGGCTGCCGGACGAAATGTCGTGATCTTCCCCCAGGGCACGGGTTTATCGGACCCAGAGCGGCCAGATCAGCCCGGTATGGGGTGGCTGTTGCGCAAAATCCCCGGCGTTCCTGTGGTGCAGCTTCATCTGGATCATGCTTGCCGTTGGCCGTCTGTAACCGTGCAGGCGGACCACTGGTTCACTGTTGACGGAACAGAGTTGCCCATGTTTCCACGTATTACCTGGTAAAGGACTTTTCGGATGACTGACATCGATGCGCTGGCGGGCCTGAATGAGTTACTGAACATCGCGGACAAGCCTCAGGCACCAAAAAAAGCGCGGCATTCCTCGGACGGTGCCGGGTCGAAAGTGCGACCGACCAGGACAGCGGATGCGGAATCTGCCCAGGCGAAGGCCCCAGCACAAAAAGCCGCTTCGGAAGCTGATAGCACGCAACCCCCGCCGGATCTCGCAACCATCATGGATCGGCTCAACGGCATCGATGCCAGAGTGGAGGATATCTATCGGGAAGTGCAACTATTGCAGGGTGGCGATGTTGAAGAAGATCCGGATGATTCGCCACCTTCCCCGGTCGTGGCTCCTGAACTTGCAACAGAACCGACACCACAACAACCCCTGATCCAGTTACCCAAGATCAATGAGGAAGTTCTGCTGGAAGCCGCCGTAGGCAAACTGTTCCAGACATCCATGCAAATGCGCCTATCATTTGCAATGCTGCTGGGCGCGTTTCTGTCCGTAGTGGCTTTTGCCCTCGGTATGGGGTACGGGGTCATCATCGAGAGTGGCAAGTATCCATTCTGGTACGCGCAGGGCGCGGAAAAAGGCTTTGCCGCAGCGTTGATCACCACGATTGCCGCACCCGCCGGCGTCCTGCTCTTGCCGGTGATCGCCGGGGCTCTCTGGCTGGCTTCCAGAGAATTCCGGGCGGAAGGGCACATGCAATACGGCAATTATTGCCGTTGGGCCTCTCTCGCTGTTTTATTGTTGGCCGTGGCTGCCCCGTTCCTGGTGTAGTGGATGCCCAAGAGCACAAAAACACCCACAACCTACATAGGATCAAAGCTCCAAAGAGAGCTGGATCGCAATAACGACCGCCATGAGCACGAGGAAGACTATCCTCTGGGCCGTGGGCGACCCGTGGCCTCCCGAATCCACAATCAGGTTCATCGCTCACGCGGATCCATGCCGAAGATTCGCTTTCATCTTCCAAGGATCGGCAATCATTATCCCGTAAAGCCCATGTCGAAAGGACCGGCTCACCAGGGTGCGAAGCGGCGGGCGATGGTTAAGGTAGCTTATGTCACGAATAAAAAGCCAGGCCAGTGGCAGGCCCACGGAAAATATGCGGAGCGCGAGGGTGCCCAGAAGGAAGGCGAAAAAGGGAAAGGATTTGATGCGCGAGAGGATGAGGTCTCTCTGCATGTCAGTTTGAACCAGTGGCAGGAGGAGGGCGACCCGCACCTGTTCAAGGTCATTTTGTCTCCAGAAGACGGAAGCGATCTGGATCTGAAAGAGTATACCCGCGTATTCATGCACCGGGTTGAAGCGCAACTCGGCAAATCGGTGGAGTGGGCGGCTATCGACCACTACAACACCTCTCATCCGCATGTGCATCTGATGATCCAGGGAAAGGATGGCCTCCAGTTATCACCGGATCTGATCCGGCGTGGGATGCGGAGTATGGCGGAAGATATTGCTACAGAAAGGCTGGGTTACAAGTCTGAACTGGAGGTCCTCAAAGCGCGTGAGCACGAGGTGGGCATGCGCAGGCTCACCAGCATTGACCGAGATATTGCGAAACGACAGGGCGTGGATCCGGCACATACCCCGCGCACGATCATGAATGAACCCCTGACTGGCACCCATAAAGAGCTGGCGGCGCGTCGGTTGCGTATTGCGCGGATGGAAAAGCTGGAAGAGTTTGGCGTCGCTGAGAAGGTGGGATCCATGACCTGGGCACTGGAAGCAGGGTGGGAAAAAGCGCTCAAAGAAATGGAGAACCTGCAGACGCGCACGAAGCTGGTGGCGCAAGCGCGGGCGTTGATGACCGACCCACGTTGTACGCCTGTGGTAACCCGTGTGAAGCCCGGCGAACGACTCGTCGGGCGTGTGCTGGGCACAGGCCTCGACGAACAATATGACCGACCCTACATTTTGGTGGAAGGGGTAGATAACAAGGCGCACCTCATTTATCAGACGGCGGGCATAGAAAAAGAACGGGCGCAACAGCATCTGCAACCCAGGGCCTTGGTGGCTATCGAGGGACGGTCTTTCGAGAAAGACGGTAAGACCATCGCTTATGCCAAGATCACGGAATATGGACTGTCTATCCCGGATCAGAAATGGCGTGAAACGAAGCTTCCGGATCAATCGCTCGATGATGACCTGGACTGGCGTGAAAAAGCGGGGAAGCCACTCGCAGAGCAGGGGCCTTCCACGGGATTTGCCGCCTATTGGCATGCCCGGCTACTGGAGCGAAGCAAGGCACGGCAGCTGCGAAGAGCAAAAATGGCGGAGCTTCAGACGAAAGAACAGAGGGCAAGACCGGACGTGAACCTTCAAAGCAGTCAGAAGCCCGCCAAAGCCCGCGGTTCTGGTGAGATCAATTGACCTATCTCTGCATGGTGGCCGCTATACCATCAGGGTGCACATGGAAGGATATTAGAAAATGGCATTACCCGTCTTTGCGCGAATCAAGGTAGCCGGTGCTTATGGCGAGAAGCTGCGGGTAGAAGCGGCCGACCGCCGTTTGTCCCACGCGGCGCTTGCGACGGAATACGTCATGCGCGGCATGGATGCGGCGTCTTCAGAAGATGATACCAGTCTGGTCGCTTTCGAGCGGCGTATCGCGGCGACTGTACTTGCCGGTCGGGCGGATATCGAGGCATTGCAAGCCGAGTTGGATCTGGTCGCCGCTATGCTGGACCTGTTCGTCAAGGTGATGCTGGTCCATCTGCCGGAACCCTCCGGTGATGAAAAAGAAGCTATTGGTGCATCCGCTCTACAGCGCTATGACCGATTCATCAAGCAGGTGGCGGAAACCGGATTTGATCGGGACCGACCCAGGGCTATCCGGAAGATTGCGATCCTGCTGGGTCAAAAGGTCGCAGTGGATGAGGACAGTGGTGATGAGTGAGGCCGTTGGTTCCGGCTCAGGCATCGATAAGGCCAAGATCGAAGCGCACACGCGTCTGGTTGAGCAGATGCAACGTATTTTGGGGTCTGACATCTGCGCCGCTTTTCAGGATGAAAAGGTCGTCGAGATCATGGTCAATGACGACGGTAAGGTGCTTGTGGAGCGGCGCGGATCTGGCGTCACGGAGCTGGGGCGGATGGCTCCTGCAAAAGTGCTGAATTTTATTGGCCTGATGGCCCACTTTCGGGAAACGACGGTGGGGCGGGATAGGCCGATTGTCGAGGGCGCGATGCCTGATGAGTTTCTCCGTGCGCGATTCGCCGGGGCCATCCCGCCCATCATGCCGAATCCCACCTTCAGCATCCGGCTTCCGGCGCGGATGGTCTTCACGCTGGATGATTATGTCGCCAAGGGCATCATCACGCAGGGGCAGCAAGAGCACATCATGCGCGCGGTCGAGGACAGAAAGAACATCCTGGTGAGTGGAGGCACGAGTTCGGGCAAGACCACCATGCTCAACGCGATCCTGCACGCGATTTCCGAGCGGTCAGGCCTGGACCAGCGGATCGTCCTGATCCAGGACACCGCCGAGTTGCAATGCGCGGCGCCCAACACGGTGTCCATGCTGACCTATGAGGACTCCGGCGTGGACTTCACCAAACTTCTGAAGCTCACGCTGCGCTACCGACCGGATCGGATCATCGTCGGCGAGGTCCGCGACAAGGCGGCACTGGCGTTGCTCAAGGCATGGAACACGGGGCACCCCGGGGGGCTGGCCACCCTGCATGCAAATAGTCCCCAAGCGGCACTTTTGCGGCTGGATCAGCTTTGCCAGGAGGCCGGCGTACCACCGCAAAAGGAACTGATTAACGAGGCGGTGGATTTAGTCATCCAGATACAGCGCGACCCGACTTATCACGCTGGACGGCGGATCACCGCGATGGAGGATGTGCGATCGGGGGACCATATTTCCGCGTGGCAGCGCCCACCCAGTCGCTTGGCCAGAAAACGCGCGCTATACCAAAAATGAGGGTGCTATACCACAGCAGGAGCGGTACCTATTTACCTGTTCTGTACAACGAGGGGAATCAAGCCATGAAGAAATTTATCCAGCGGTTTGCAGGAATCGTCGCCAAGATCGCCGCCGTCACCGCTGCCGGGATTGGCAGCGCAGTCGCCAATACGGCAGGCGGCAATATGCCCTGGGATGGGCCGCTGAGTAGTATCTATGCGGACACTCACGGGCCGTTGGCCAGCACTCTCATCGGTCTGGCTACCGTGGTGGCTGGCGGTATCTGGATCAAGGGTGAGCACGGCAAGGCCATGCACACCATCCTGGGTGTCGTCGCTGGCGGCGGAATGATGGTCGAGGGTGGCAACTTCGCGACTGACGTGGGGCTCGTTGGTGCTACGATTGGTGGGCATCTTCCGCTGCTGACCATCGCCATGCATGCGGTAGGTCTGTAAGACGCCCACATGGAAGCGCAAGGCACTCGGAGGTTGCCGATTCATGTCTCTCTGACCCGTCCGTTACTCGTGGCGGGCGGGGAAAAAGAGTGGACGCAATATAATTGGCTTATTTGTCTCGGTATCGGCGTCATGCTTGGCCAGCCTTGGGCGTTAGGCGTCATGCTGGTCGTCGCTTCCATCGTTCAGTATTTTCTGCGCAGATCCGCCAAGGACGATCCTCAAGGTCTCGGGATTCTGGAGCGGCATTGGAAATATCAGCCGTTTTATCCGGATGCTGCGGTAGATGGAGCCAAGGGCTACAAACCGCACGAAAAGCAGGGCTTGGGCGAAGGCATCGTGGTGCAGGCGTTCAAACTGTTTTCTCAAGGCAAGAAAAGAAGGGGCAAGTAATCATGTGGTATGCACTTGGACAATTCCCTGAAACCGCTATAGCGCAACAGCCGGTGCCCGTCGTTCGCCCCGTTCATTCTTTCGGAATGCCGCGCGGCCTGCCGGCGGCGCTGAAGAAAGTCATTGTGGTGCCCCGGCGGTACGACCTGAGTGTGGATGCGGCGGTGCGGTATGTCGCACAACACATCGGTTTCCAGGTGTCCACGGTGGGACCAGACCAGGCTCTGCTGGGTGATCACGTGCCTTTTGGCCGGCCAGTTTCCGCATATGCTTTTTTATGGGCTGCAGGAACCGCATTGCCCGGAAACATGGCGATACGGGTCAATGGTTCGGGGTCCGTGCGGGTAGATACCGAGACCGGCGATAACGCATAAGCAAGACGAAGGAAAACCCATCAGATGCTGAACATTCAGGAATTTCGCAAAAAAGTCCGAGCACTTCCAGATTTGCTGAACATCGCTTTTATGGTGGGACAGTACGATTTCGTTAAGGGGCCGTATGCCATTGCCTTGCAGAAGGACGGCTCTTTTCTGTCTGGATTTCGCTTTTCCGGCCCGGATCTGGAGTCCATGTCGGTCAACAACATCAATGCCCTGTCGGGCACCCTCAATGCCGCCCTGGCGCGCCTCGGTAGCGGCTGGTCGGCGCATATTACGTCGATCCGGTACCCGGCCAACGGCTACATTCCAGTCGAAGACTGCCATTTCCCAGATCCGGTATCGCAACTCATCGATGATGAACGCCGCGGTCAATATGAGCAGGAGTCCGCGCACTATCTTTCGGAATACTTTTGCACGATTGCCTGGCAGACGCCGCCGGATGCCGAGACGGGCATGGCCGACGCCATCGTGACCCGTCCTCTTAAGAAGAAAGGACAGTCGAAGGGCATGGGCTTTGAGACGATTATCGGCAAATACCGTCAGGCTTTTGAAAACATTCTTTCTATGTTCAGTTCGCGCTGCAAATTGGTGCCGCTGGATGAACGGAATTTATTGACGCATATTCATGAGTGCCTGACAGGCGATCGCCATCCGGTCAATCCGCCGCATGTCCCCGCCTATCTGGACGTGCTCATCGGACGTCATGACTTTGTGGCCGGCCTGGAACCTCAGCTGGATGGGCGCCATATTCGGGTTGTGACATTTACCGGCTACCCGCAAGACGGTTTCCCAGAGATTCTGGAAGGCTTGAGTAGTGTGTCGTTCCCGCTACGCTATACCACCCGATTCATCTTTCTGGACCCGGTGGACGCTTTGCCGCTCATCGACAAGTATCGCAAGGCATGGTTTGGTGCGCGGCACACTCTCGGGAGTCAGATATCCGCCCAATTCACCGGTGAGGCCAGTACATCGACGTCGGAAGATACAGAGGCTGTTCGCCTGGCGTTCGACGCCCAGCAAGCCAAAGCGGATGCGTCCAGCAGTCTGGTGCGTTTCGGGTATTTTACGGCGACGGTTATCCTGCGGGATGAGGATGAAAATGTTCTGGTAGCTCGGGTGAAAAGTGTTGAAAGCTATCTGAATAATCTGGGATTCGTCGCCAAGGTGGAGACCACGAACGCTGTGGAGGCCTTCTTGGGCAGCATCCCTGGCCACACTTGGGAAAACGTCCGGCGCCCGCTGATGCACTCGGCAAACTTCGTGGATCTGTCACCGAAGACCTCCGTTTGGGCGGGCAGCGAGCGGTGCCCATCGCCGCTGATGAAGCAGGGCGGAAAGCGGGCTCCGGCGCTGCTCTACGCAGCCACATCGGGCTCTACGCCGTATCGTTTCAATCTGCACGTCGGAGATGTGGGGCACGCGATGATTGTGGGGCCGACAGGCGCCGGCAAGAGTACCCTCCTGGCGCTCATGGCCGCTCAGTGGCGGCGTTACAAGGGTGCACGCGTGATCGGTTTCGACAAGGGCCGCAGCATGTATGCGCTCTGCGAAGCCGTGGGCGGCGCCCATTACGACATTGCGGGCGAGCTCAGCGATCTCACGTTTGCTCCCCTGGCCGGGACCAACAAGAGCCAGGCGGAACGGGTATTCGCGGAAGAATGGCTGGAAGCCGCTTGCGAATTGCAGGGCATGACCATTCGCCCCAGAGAGCGGGACGTGATCCATACCGCCATCGAAGGCCTATCACAGGAAGAGGGCCGATCCCTGACGGACGTGCGCTCTTTGCTACAGGATGAGCAGATCAAGGCGGCCATTGGCTTTCCTGATTAGCACGATTTTTCCGCTGTGTTTGGTATTGCCTTCTTCAAAGGCG
>NZ_JAGDVS010000170.1 GCF_023255755.1 Acidithiobacillus sp.
TGGGCGGGGTCGGCATGCACCAGCAGGCGGAGGGTCCCGCGCAGGTTGTCGAAGATCAGCAGTTCGTCGGCCACCAGCAACTGAATTTCCGGCAGATCCAGCGGGTCGGGCAAGGGGGCGCTGCGGGCGAGGCGGGGCTCGATAGTGCGGACGATGTCGTAGCCGAAATAACCGACCAGGCCACCACTGAAGCGCTCATCGGCATTCTCCAGTGGTGCCACATGGAAGCGCTTGCGGAAGGCGCTGATCCATTCCAGGGGATCCGCCGGAGTCGCCCGCTCGGTCTCGACGCCGTCCACATGAACAGTGACAACCCCCTGGGTGACCCGCAATATCTGTTGTGCCGGAAGACCAATGATGGAATAACGGCCCCACTTTTCGCCGCCCTGCACAGACTCCAGCAGGTAGGCATAGGGACCATCGACCAGTTTGAGATAGGCTGATAAGGGGGTATCGAGGTCAGCGATGACCTCACGGGAAAGGGGTATACGGTTGTAGCCCTGGCGCGCCAAAGCCTCAAAGGTTGCTTTTGGAATCACGGATCACCTCGTTAGAGCGATAGAAAAGAAGTCACTGCCTTTCAGCAGCAACGCCATCGCCTCTCCCAACCCAGTGTTTTCCGCATGGTGCCTTTGATTCCTCGCAAAGCTACGCCAGAATATCCAATAATTCGCTCATGTTGTCCAGTACCGCGTCGGGCTCCAGGCAGTGGACGGGTTCGTCGCCGTTATAACCGTAGGTCACGCAGGCAATGGGCATGCCCGCCGCCCGCGCCGCCTGCGTGTCGTTACGCGAATCGCCGACCAGCAGGCAGTTTCCCACCGGCTGATGAAAGTGTTCAGCCGTGTGGGTCAGCGGTAACGGGTCGGGTTTTTTGCGCGGCAGGCTGTCGCCGGACAAGACCAGTCCGAAGAAATCGTACAGGTCCAGTTGCTGGAGCAGCGGCACGGTGAAGGCCGCCGTCTTGTTGGTGATACATACCAGCTCCCGGCCCTGAGCCTGCAAGGCCTCCAGCGTGCCGCGCACCCCCGGGTAGATCACGCTATGGTCTAGCAGATGCTCCCCGTAGTACTTGCTGAAATCGACCATGGCCGCATCCAGTTCCACTTCGCTGGGATCACTGTGGATCGCCAGCGCGCGACGCATCAGTTCCCGGACACCGTTACCGATGAAGCCACGAATGACAGGCATTTCGGCAGGCGCACGCCCGAGTTTTTGCAGCACATGATTGGCCGCACCGGCCAGGTCGGGTGCGGTATCTATCAGCGTGCCGTCCAGATCGAGCAGGACGACGCGCGCGGTAAACGGTTTGCCGGCGTTCAGCTTTACCATGATTCAGCCTGCCAGGGCTTTGCGGAAAGCGGCGATGGTCGCGGCGTAGTCAGGGGTGTTATAAATGGCGCTGCCCGCCACGAAGACGTCGGCGCCAGCGTCGGCGACCCGCCGCACGTTATCCACCTTGACGCCACCGTCCACTTCCAGCTCGATGGCCTTGCCCGTGGCCTCGATGCGTTTGCGGATCGCCTCGATCTTGCGCAGGGTGTACTCAATGAAGCTTTGTCCGCCGAAACCGGGGTTGACGCTCATCACCAGTACCAGGTCGAGGTTTTCCAGCACATAGTCCAGCACGTTGAGCGGTGTGGCCGGATTGAGGGAGACACCAGCCTTACAGCCCAGGCTGTGGATCAACTGAATGGTCCGGTCCAGATGCAGCGTCGCCTCAGGATGCACCGTAATGATGTCAGCGCCGGCCTTGGCGAAGTCGGGAATGATGCTGTCCACCGGCGAGATCATGAGATGCACGTCCAGGGGCTTTTTGGTGTGCGGCTTGATGGCGGCCGCCACCAGCGGTCCGATGGTCAAGTTGGGGACGAAATGGTTGTCCATGACGTCGATATGGATGTAGTCGGCACCCGCCTCATCGACGGCGCGCACTTCCTCACCCAGACGGGCGAAATCCGCCGAAAGGATGGAGGGGGAAATCTTGAACTGGGTCATATTGCCTCCAAAACAGGGCGAGAGCGCCATGCGCCCTCGCCAGTCAACAGGTCGGTAGCGTGTTTTAGACGCCGGTGACGCGGGGTTCGAGCTCACCTTTGCTATAGCGCTTGAACATGGTATCCAGCGGGATGACCTTGATCTTGCTGGCCTGCCCGGCACAGCCGAAGGCCTCGAAGCGCTGGCGGCAGATATCGCGCATGGCATCGATGGAGGCCGTCAGGAACTTGCGAGGATCGAAGTTCTTGGGGTTTTTGTACAGGCTCTGGCGCACTGCGCCCGTTGCCGCCAGACGCAGGTCGGTATCAATGTTGACCTTGCGCACGCCGTATTTGATGCCTTCCTGAATTTCTTCCACCGGTACGCCGTAGGTCTCGCCGATGTCACCACCGAACTCATGAATAATCTTCAGCCAGTCCTGCGGCACCGAGCTGGAGCCGTGCATGACCAGGTGGGTATCCGGGATGCGGGCGTGGATTTCCTTGATGCGGTCAATACGCAGCACCTTGCCGGTCGGCGGCTGGGTGAATTTGTAGGCGCCGTGGCTGGTGCCGATGGCGATCGCCAGGGCGTCCACTTTGGTGGCCTGCACAAAACGGGCGGCTTCTTCAGGATCGGTCAGCATCTGGTCGTGGGTCAGGCAACCTTCGGCGCCGACGCCGTCTTCCTCGCCGGCCAGACCGGTTTCCAGGGAGCCGAGGCAGCCCAGTTCGCCTTCGACGGTGACGCCGACGGCATGGGACATCTCCACAACCCTGGCGGTGACGGTAGCGTTGTAGTCATAGCTGGCGGGGGTTTTGGCGTCTTCCAGCAGGGAGCCATCCATCATTACACTGGAGAAACCGGAGCGGATGGCCTGGATACAGACCGCCGGGCTCGCGCCATGATCCTGATGCAGGACAACCGGGATGTCCGGATATTCTTCGATGGCGGCCAGAATCAGGTGGCGCAGGAAGGGTTCGCCAGCATATTTGCGGGCGCCGGCGGAAGCCTGAAGGATGACCGCCGCTTCCATGATCGCGCGCACCTGTTCCAGGTTGTTGACGTTGAAAGCGGGAATTCCGTAGCTGTGCTCTGCGGCGTGGTCCAATAATTGGCGCAAGGAAACTAGGGCCATAACACTTCTCCTAAACGTGAATGAAAATTGATTGGGTTTTGAGCAATCGTATAGAGGGGGCCCGTAAACTGCAAGCGGACCCCGATATATATCCCAAAGCGAATTAACTCAAGCTCGGTGCGTAACATCACCTACGCGCACCAGCTTGAGGGTATTGGTACCACCGGGGGCACCCATAGGTTCGCCAATGGTGATGAGGATCAGATCGCCATCGCGGACGGCACCCCGCCGCCGCAGTTCGTCCTCTGCTGCCCGCATCACCTGCACGGGATCATCATGGCGACTCTGGGGGAAATTGACCGGGTGGACCCCGCGATACAAAGTCACCTTGCGCCGGGTATAAACCTGCGGTGTCAGCGCATAGATGGGCACCCGAGGGTTGGCACGGGACAACCATAAGGCGGTAGAACCGCTCTCAGTAAACGCCGCGATGGCCACAATGGGCGAGCGCATGGTGGCTAAAATGGCCGCTGCCGCGATG
>NZ_JAGDVS010000128.1 GCF_023255755.1 Acidithiobacillus sp.
ATCCGCGAGCCGGAAAATGATCTCGCCGGGGATGGCGGCACCCGCTGCCAGACCCGCAATAGCCTCTTCCAGCAGACTGAGCCCGCGCTCCAGCGTTTCCCGGAATCGGGTTTCCTCACGCTCCAGAGCACGCTCGACTTCGCGCTGTGCCCGCGTGAGTTCAGGGAAAGCGCTACCCATCTCGGCTACCAGTGGCGCCACCAGTTGATGAAAAAATACGGTCTCCATGCCCAGCTTGCGGCCATGACGCACGGCGCGACGGATAATGCGGCGCAGCACATAGCCGCGGCCTTCGTTGGCGGGCAGGACGCCATCGGTGATGAGAAAGCTGCATGCGCGGATGTGATCCGCCAGCACCCGCAAACTGGTGTCCGTCGCCGCGTCGCGGCCATATGGCTTGCCACAGAGTTGCGCCGCCGCGGCAATCAGCGGCTTGAAGAGGTCGGTGTCATAGTTGTTATGTACGCCCTGGAGCACGGCCGCGAGACGCTCCAGGCCCATGCCGGTATCGACGGAGGGCTTGGGTAATGGCGTCAGGGTGCCGCTGCTGTCCCGGTCAAACTGCATGAAGACCAGATTCCAGATTTCGATATAGCGGTCGCCATCTTCCTCCGGGCTGCCGGGAGGGCCTCCGGGAATATGGGGACCATGATCGTAAAAAATCTCCGAACAGGGACCGCAGGGACCGGTGTCGCCCATGCTCCAGAAGTTGTCCTTCTCGCCACAGCGGGAGAGACGCGCGGGATCAATGCCGATCTCGTTAATCCAGATGTCAGCCGCCTCATCATCCTCTTCGTAAACCGTAATCCAGAGCTTTTCCGGCGGCAGGCCCAGACGTTCGGTGAGGAAGCGCCAGGCAAAACCGATCACTTCACGCTTGAAATAGTCGCCGAAAGAGAAGTTACCCAGCATCTCGAAAAAGGTATGGTGCCGCGCTGTGTAGCCAACATTTTCCAGATCGTTGTGCTTGCCGCCCGCGCGCATGCAGCGCTGTGAGGAGACGGCGCGCCGGTAGGGACGGGTTTCCAGACCGAGAAACACGTCCTTGAAGGGCACCATACCGGCATTGGTGAACAGCAGGGTCGGGTCATTACGGGGAATCAGCGGGCTGGAGGGTACGATCTGGTGCCCTTGCTCCACAAAATACTCCAGAAAAGCTTGGCGAATGGCTTGCGCGTGCATCGGTCTTCCGTTGTTAATGAAAAGTGTTTTTGTCTCCGGGCGGGGGTTTTCCGCCCCCTCAGCCGCTGTCAATCCGCAGAGAAATCCCTTTCTCTGCCGGCGGCCAACACCCGGCGAATCGTCTCTCCGGTAAATCCCCGTCCTGCCAGAAAACGGGCGCGCCGGGCATAATCTTTGGCATCTGTTGGCACTGTATCGCCAAAACGCTTCTGACAAACCGCCTGCGCCTGCACCAGCCAGTTAATCTCGGGATCTGCGGTAGCTTCGACCCCCGCCTGCTGCAAGTCCTGACGCAAGCGCAACGGCCCGTGCCCCTGACGCACGCGGGTACGGGTAAGCATTTCCGCATAACGCGCATCATCCTGATAACCGGCAGCGACGAGTGCATCCAGCGCCAACGCCACGTCCCCTGCGTCACATCCCGCACGGAGCAGTTTGTCACGCAGCTCCAGACGTCCATACTCCCGGCGCGCCAGCCACCGCAGCGCCAGCGCGGTGGGATCGCCGCGTTCTGCCGTCAACTACCCGACCGCTACGGGCTCTACCACGTCTTCGGCAAAGGCCAGGGGATGTCCTGCTGCCGCTGCCCGTATCCGTTGCTCGATATTGACCGCCAACTCCGGATGTTCCTTGAGATACTGGCGGGCGTTATCCTTGCCCTGGCCGATACGTTCTCCCTGATAGCTGTACCAGGCGCCGCTTTTTTCGACGATGTCGAACTTCACGCCGAGGTCCACCAGCTCGGACATGCGGGAGATGCCTTCGCCGTAGTAGATGGCAAATTCGGCTTCGCGGAAAGGCGGTGCGACCTTATTCTTGACCACCTTGACGCGGGTATCGTTACCTACCACTTCGTCGCTCTTTTTGATCGCGCCGATGCGGCGGATATCGAGACGCACGGAGGCGTAGAATTTGAGGGCGTTACCACCGGTGGTAGTTTCCGGGCTGCCATACATCACCCCGATTTTCATACGAATCTGGTTGATGAAAATGACCAGGGTGTTGGTCCGGGAGATATTGGCGGTGAGCTTGCGCAACGCCTGACTCATCAGACGCGCCTGCAAGCCGACGTGGGAGTCGCCCATGTCGCCTTCGATTTCCGCTTTGGGGGTCAGTGCAGCCACGGAGTCGATAACAATCAGGTCGACTGCCCCTGAGCGCACCAGCATATCGGCGATTTCCAGCGCCTGCTCGCCGGTATCCGGCTGGGAGATCAGGAGGTTTTCCAGATCGACGCCGAGCTTATGGGCATAACTGGGGTCCAGAGCATGTTCGGCATCAATGAAAGCCGCCGTACCCCCTGCAGCCTGACAACTGGCTATGGCGTGCAGGGTAAGGGTCGTTTTACCGGAAGATTCCGGTCCGTAAATCTCTACCACCCGGCCCCGTGGCAGGCCACCGACACCGAGAGCAAGGTCCAACCCCAGCGAACCGGTGGAGTAGACCTCAATGTCCTTGATGGCATTATGATCACCGAGACGCATGATGGCGCCTTTACCAAATTGCTTGTCAATCTGTGAGAGGGCCGCCGAAAGGGCCTTGCTACGCTGTTCGTCCATAATGCTTTCCTTCTCTTGAATTGAGGGTTAACCCATCCTTGCAAAACACCATGTTGTAGTGGCGCGCGGCAGGGCCTGATGATCCGGTACTGCGGGAGTCATCGGAACAACCTTTTCCGGCATTCTACCTGAGCTGGCGGGCGGGGCAAACGACTGAAAGCCACTGCGGCATAATTCTTGTCCGGCACGGTGGCCGCCGTTCAACCAGCCCCGCGCAATAATCCCAATAACCCGCCCAAAGCTACCGAACCCGCGGCATACTGCACCGACCAACGGTCTCCGTGAAAGTGACAGGTTCTCACCTGCGGTTCCGCGCCCCGCGCGCCCCAGGCAATACAGACGGTGCCCACCGGCTTGCCGGGCACGGCACCTCCCGGCCCGGCGATGCCGGTGATAGCCGCGGCGATGTCCGCTTCGTGCAGTGCACCCGCGAGCATTTCCAGGGCGGTATCCTCCGCTACGGCCCCGACCCGCGCGAGGGTCGCTTCCTGCACCTTTAGCAACTGAATTTTCGCGGCATTACTGTAGGTGACAAACCCGTGGCGCAACAGCGCCGAGGAGCCTGGCAGGGCGGTGATCCGCGCGGCCAGATCACCGCCGGTACAAGACTCCGCCAGGGCGAGTCGGGTGTCCCGCGCACGGGCATGCCGGAGTAAGGACCATTCTGGCGGTGCCATGTGCAGCGATATGGCGCACGGTGTTCCGGCCTCGACCCAATACTCGCCCGGCAAAACTTCCGGCGTGGTGCCGTTATCGTTGAAAAGGCTCAAAGGCACGTCGCAAACGGGCATATGTGCGCTTGCCCCTGT
>NZ_JAGDVS010000085.1 GCF_023255755.1 Acidithiobacillus sp.
GCTTCACCCACTATTCCAACGCCGACATCAAGCGCCCGAATCCGGGGCAGGACTATTGGCAACTGCGTCTGGGGTATGCCTTCTGAAGGTTGCGCAGCCAAGCGTCATGCCACCACCAACTCCATACGCTGACCATCGAGCCCAACGCCCAGCTGTTGTCTTGCCTTCGGGGGGGGGCTGAATGCTTGATCGCTTGCGAACGCTGTCGGAATCCTCTGATTTCGCGGATCACTATGGAACATTTTTTCCTGATCTCAAGCCATTTGCTGCATTCACGCTCGGGTTGTGTCGAGGTCAGACCTTGGCGCATAGCGGAGTACCGCTTCGCGCCTTTTACTTGATCGAAAGCGGCGCCTTCAAGGCAGTGCGTCTGGGTTCTGACGGGCAATCGCAGATCATGGCGTTTTATTTTCCACGTGAGGTGATGGGGTTGAGCGCTTTTGCTGAGCAGGCCTATGTCAGCGACCTGATCGCCCTCACACCGTCCGTCGTCCATGCAATTCCGGCATCTGTGCTCCATCATTCACCGCAGCCAGCGCAGGAACTGCTCGGAATCTTTGTGCATCTGCTTTCTGAGCAGCTGGCGCGTGCAGAACAGGACAAGTTGATGCTTGGTGTGTGTTCAGGGACTCAAAAGATCGCTTCTTTCCTTCTGGATTTGCAGGAAAAAATCCGCCGCGCCGACGCAGATCCCTCCTGTTTCGATTTGCCAATGACACGCCAGGAAATCGGCAGCTATCTGGGGATGACCATGGAAAGTATCAGCCGTCTATTGTCTCTCCTGCAGGAGCAAGACATTGTGCAGGTGAACAAGCGTCACATACGGATATTGCGTGAAGATCAGTTACGACTCTGGCGCGATGATGGCTTTGACAAGGCGTTTTCAAGTCGCAGGCAGCAACGCAGGGCATAAACTGCGGCACCTATCGAGCCTCATCTTCCAATAATCTACGTTTATGTCCAACTGCTTTCCAACTCGAGAACGATGTGAAGCCTGCTGCACAAATCCCACAATCCCAAGCCTTGCCTGATGTGCATCAAGGCTGTCATTGGGAAATCGCGCAGACTTCGTACATTGCCTTTTGGTCTGATTGACCACCCTCCCCGTCCGCAAAGCCAAGGAATGATCATGACTCAAGCTCAAGATATTGCCGTTGCCGTTTATGACTCCCACAGTAAGGCTGAAGAGGCCATCAAAGCCTTGCAACATGCTGGGTTTGATATGAAAAAACTCTCCATCGTAGGGCGCGATTATGAAACGGCGGAGCATGTTGTCGGATTTTTCAACGCGGGGGATCGCGCCAAATTCTTTGGAAAACTCGGTGCCTTCTGGGGCGGTATCGCTGGCCTGTTGCTTGGCGCTGTGTTTGTCGTCGTCCCGACGGTCGGGCCCATTGTGGCACTTGGTCCCTTTGCCGCTGCCTTGGTGACAACTCTGACAGGCGGAATTGCCGGTGGTGTGGAAGGTGCTGTCCTCGCTGGTGGCGCTGGAGCGCTTTTCGGGGCGTTGAGTGCACTGGGCATTCCCAAGGATGCCGTGCTGCAATATGAAACCGAGTTGAAAGCACGTCATTTTTTGCTGCTTGTCCATGGCGATCCGATGGATATGCACCGGGCCAAGGATCTTCTAGCGCAATCCGGCTATCTCTCATTCACTCACCATCCCAAGGCGTAAACCAATCCGCGGCAACATGATCGCCTGGGTTCATCGGTCGCTCTGTCGAGGTACCAAATGACTTCCCCCTCCTTCCTGCCCGACCAACAAGAGGACTGGCAGGCGCCCATCGCCTCCAACGAGATCGTGCGCAGAACCTACAACCTGCTCACCTTGAACATGGCACTCACGGCGCTGACAGCCGCATTCGGGATGGACATGGCCTTTCCCTACCAGCATCCCATCCTCCTGATGCTGCTCGCATTCGGCGTCCTGTTTGTCATCCTGTGGACTGGGGCCAAGAGCAGCCCCGTGGCGCTGCCCCTGGTCTTTGTCTTCAGTGCGCTCATCGGGCTGTCCCTTGGACCCTTGATCGCCATGACATTGCAATTGGCCAACGGCGCAACCATCGTCACGGAAGCCGCTTTTGGCACGGTGTTGATCTTTGGTGGCCTGTCGCTTTACGCCGCGTTTTCCAAACGCGATTTCAGTTTTCTGGGCGGATTTCTTTTTGTCGGCCTGATCATCGTCGTGCTGGCGGGGATTGCAAACATCTTCCTGAACATGCCCGCCCTGGAGTTGACTGTGGCGGCGGCGTCGCTGCTCGTTTTTGTGGGGTATACCCTGTTCGACACCAGCAGACTCCTGCGCGGAGGAGAGACCAATCCGGTCTTGATCACCGTCTCCCTCTACTTGGATGTGCTCAATATTTTCGTCTCGTTGTTAGACCTGCTGTCCTTTCTGCAAGGGCGCCGCCGATGACAGACATCGGCGGAGTTGTTCCTCTTGTCCTCACGCCCTTTGAACGCATCCACACCAGAAGGAAGTGTCCCGATGTTTAAACACATGCTGATCACCACCGATGGCTCCCCGCTTGCCGAGCGCGCCTTCCCTGTCGCCCTGGAGCAAGCCAAGCTCAATGGCGCACGGGTCACAGGGGTCATGGTGACCGACATGACGCCGTATTACATGGCCATTGAGGTTATGCCCACTGGGCTCGACGATTTGCAAAAGGCCCTCCATACAGAAGCCGCACTGGCCGTGAACAAAATCGCAGAAGCGGCCAAGCATGCCGGGGTGGAGTGCACCACGGCGGTGGAAGACAATCCGCAGCCTTGGAGAGGGATTTTGGATGTTGCAGAGCGACAAGGGTGCGACGTCATTGCCATGTCATCGCACGGCCGCAGTGGCCTCGTATCCATTGTGCTCGGCAGCCAAACGAGTCGGGTGCTGTCCCATTGCAGCATTCCCACGCTGGTGATTCGCTAGGGCGGTCTCGGCTGCTCGGGTCCAAACGCAGAACCAGAGCATGCTGCCCGAAACGCAACACAACGACCAACCCAGCACGCTCAGCCGATTGCTGCGCATCCTTGGCCCAGGCCTGACCACGGGTGCGGCCGACGATGATCCGTCGGGCATCGCGACCTACTCCCAGACGGGAGCGCAGTTTGGCTATGGACAGCTCTGGATCGCGCTGTTCACCTTGCCACTGATGACGGCAATCCAGGAGGCTTGTGCCCGGATCGGCCTCGTGACCGGCAAAGGCATCGTCGCAGTCGTCAAGGAGCGCTATGGCGCCAAGGCGGCGCTGACCGTGGCACTCCTGGTTCTGGTCGCCAACACCATCAACATCGGTGCCGACATTGGTGCCATGGCCGCGGCGGCCCAGCTCGTGCTCCCAGTGAATTTCGCCATTGCGACCCTTGGCTTTACTGCTGTCATCCTGATTCTGGAGATTTTCACGAGCTACCGGGTCTATAGCCGGATTCTGAAATGGCTGGCGTTGAGCTTGCTCGTCTACGTGGTGACCGCTCTCATGATCCCTGATGGCCACCCAAATTCCTCCACTTGTGGCCACCTCAAATTCCCCCACCCT
>NZ_JAGDVS010000183.1:0-11030 GCF_023255755.1 Acidithiobacillus sp.
ATGCGCCTTTGAAGAAGGCAATACCAAACACAGCGGAAAAATCGTGCTAATCAGGAAACAGTATGTCCGGATAGGTGACCTTCGCTGAAGATCAAGGCCTTTCGTGGCGGCGCAAGGTGACCAAGCGGGAGTGTTTCCTGAGCGAAATGGACGCAATGGCGCCCTTGGGCACAGCTGGTGATCTTGTCAGGGCGATAGTGGGCGTAAACCGATGCCCCTCTGTGGCGGGCACGTCGGCGCCTTTAATCGTCGTTTTTGCATAATCAGCGGCACTGAACTATAGGTTACACAGAGGTTGCTGAGGCCCAGAAGATCGAGGGGAAGGTTTTGACAGCAGAAAAAATGGAGACGGGGGCCGCGCCGGACACGGCAGCGGTAGCTTCTGCTGACGGGGATACCCTCTGGTACAAAGACGCTGTGCTTTACGAACTGCACGTCCGCACCTTCCAGGATAGCAACGGCGACGGCATCGGCGACTTCCCGGGCCTCACCAGCAGGCTGGATTATCTCCAGGATCTGGGAGTAAACACCCTTTGGCTTTTACCTTTCTATCCTTCCCCCCTGCGCGATGACGGCTATGATATCTCGGACTATCGGGGCATTCACCCCGACTATGGTACGCTGAACGATTTTCGTCATTTCCTCCATGAGGCGCATCGCCGGGGTCTGAAGGTCATCACCGAACTGGTCATCAACCATAGCTCTGATCAGCACCCGTGGTTCCAGGCGGCGCGACGCGCTCCGCCCGGCTCGGCTAAGCGCAATTTTTATGTGTGGAGCGATACGGATAAAAAATTTCCGGAAACACGTATTATTTTCTCTGATTCCGAGCGATCCAACTGGGCCTGGGACGACATCGCCAAAGCCTATTACTGGCATCGTTTCTTCTCCCATCAACCGGATCTGAACCACAATAATCCACAGGTAGTCAAGGCCATGATTCGGGTGCTGCGCTACTGGCTGGACATGGGTGTGGATGGTCTGCGTCTAGATGCCATTCCTTATCTCTGCGTGCGCGCCGGCACTAACAACGAAAATCTGCCTGAGACCCATGCCGTCATCCGGCAAATCCGTGCTGCCGTAGATGCCCACTACCGCGACCGCGTCCTCCTGGCTGAGGCCAACCAGTGGCCGGAAGACGTACGCGAATACTTCGGGCAGGGCGAGGAATGCCAAATGGCCTACCATTTTCCCTTAATGCCCCGCATCTACATGTCGTTGGCGCTGGAAGATCGCCATCCCATCACCGATATCCTGCGCCAGACGCCAGATATCCCCGAGAACTGCCAGTGGGCTATCTTTTTGCGCAATCACGACGAACTGACTCTGGAAATGGTGACCCGGCAGGAACGGGATTATCTGTACCGGGAGTATGCCGCGGACCCTCGCATGCGCCTGAATCTTGGCATCCGCCGACGCCTCGCTCCCTTGCTCAGCAATGACCGGCAGAAGATCGAACTCCTGACCTGGTTGCTCATGAGCATGCCCGGTTCGCCCATCATGTACTACGGCGACGAAATCGGTATGGGCGACAATATCTATTTGGGCGATCGTAACGGTGTGCGCACCCCCATGCAGTGGAGCCCGGACTACAATGGTGGCTTTTCCCGCGCTGACCCTGAGCAGCTCTATCTGCCACTCCTCATGGATCCGGTCTATGGCTACCAAGCCGTTAATGTGGAGTCCCAAAGTCGCAATGCCTCGTCTCTGCTCCACTGGACCCGCAAAGTCATCACCGTGCGCAAGGAGCACCCAGTCTTCGGTCGCGGGAATATCCGCTTCCTGCGCCCAGGCAACCGTAAGATGTTGGCCTATTTGCGGGAGTACGCAGGAGCATCCGTCCTCTGCGTGGCCAATCTCTCGCGTACGGCGCAGGCGGTGGAACTTGGTCTGGAAGCATACGCTGGCCGTACCCCGGTGGAGCTCATTGGGAAAAGCGCCTTCCCGCCCATCGGACAGCTACCCTATCTCCTGACCCTTCCAGCCTATACTTTCCTGGCCTTCTCCCTCGACGAAGACACCAATCCACCGGCCTGGCACGAAGAACGTCTGGCGCGTCCGGAGCTACCTGTCCTCGTCCTACTGGAGGGTTGGCATACATTTCTCTCTCTGGACGGGGATGTCAGCGCTACTCGCCGCGCCCTCGCCACCCGAACCCGCCGACAACTGCAAGTGGAAGTCCTCGCACCTTATCTGAAGGGCAAGCGCTGGGTGGCTGGCGACCAAGAGGCCGTTGCCGCGGTCGGCATTGAGATCAAGGATGAATGGCGCTCCCCGAGCGGCCAAGAGGTCTGGTTCTGGATGATCATCGAGACTCCCGACGCTGATGGCGAAAATATTTACTATTCTCTGCCCCTTGCCATCGCCTGGGAAGACGAGCAGGAAAATCTCATGGACACCTTTCATACTTGGATTCTCGCCAGGGTTCGGCAAAAGGAGCGGCTCGGCGTACTGCTGGATGCCTTCGGGAACGATGCTTTCTGCCGCACCTTGGTCCGTAGCATAGGTAAAGGCGACGAGCAACCCTTTGCCGGTGGCGTCATGGTCTTTGGAAAAAGCGCTGCCTACGATTTCAGCGAAAGTGATTTGATTACACTGCGACGCCCCAGTCTGGAGCAACGGCACAGTAATATTGTTCTTGGAGAGCAGCTCTATCTTAAAGGCTATCGTCGTTTGCAGGCAGGGGGCGATCCGGAGTTCGAAGTAGGCGTCTTCCTTACGGAGATATCCCCTTACCCCCATATGGCGCAGGTTCTCGGTCGGGTGGAATTCCGTCCGGCGCAGGGCGATGTCCTTGCGCTAGCTCTCCTGCGCCGCTATGTAGAAAATCAGGGCGATGCCTGGACTTTCAGCGTGGATTATCTGGAACGTACACTGGCCGAACGTATGACCGCTGCACCAAGCGCTGATAACTCCCCGCCAACGGAGAGCGACCACGGCCTTCACCGGCTGCGTATGGCCACCCTTGGTCGGCGTATTGCCGAACTGCACCGCGCCTTGGCACAGCCCAGCGGCGACCAGGCCTTCGATCCCGAACCCTTTACCGTAGAAGACCTGGCACAGTGGGTGAACCACACGGCCCGGGCGGCGGAAAAAGCCGCTGCCGTTCTGGAAAGGATATTGCCAGGCTTGCCGGAGGGACTGCGCCAAAACACGCAAGACTGGCTTGCGGTACAGGACCGAATCCCCGAGCGCCTGGCCGCGTGGCGCCATTTGCCCTTACCCGCTACGCTTACCCGTATCCGGTGCCCAGGCTACCTGGGCCTCGCTCAGGCTTTACTTGTAGAAGAGGATTTTATTCTCATCAATCTTGGTGGTGATCCGCGTCTATCACCCGTACAAAGACGCCGCAAAAAGTCCCCGCTACTTGATCTGGCCGCTATGCGCCTCTCGCTGATCGCTGCCGCCCTTGCCACCTTGAGCCGCATTTCTGCGAGTGCGGGAAATGATTTGCTACAAATACGGGAAGGCATCCAAACCTGGGTAAAACAAAGTCTGGACGCCTTCACACACGCCTATAACGAGGTGGCGACGGGGGCCGCGTTTTATCCGGCAGACGTATTTCTCCGGGAAAGTCTCCTGGAACTGGCGCTCTGGGAGCGTCTCCTGGACGGCATCCCTGAGCTCCTAGAGCCACTGCAAGAAGATTCCCTGCGCAGCACCCTACAGATTCTTTTGGCCAGTATGGACGCTGCACCTGAACAAACACCCGGCGACGCTATTTGGGCTGCTTTGACATGAAGGGCGTGCAAAAATGAAAAGGAAACCTGCACTGTGGCCGGGTCATTCCTATCCATTAGGCGCAGAATGGGATGGCAATGGAATCAATTTTGCGCTTTTTTCCGGGCAGGCCGAGCGCGTGGAACTCTGTCTGTTCGATGCTCAGGGGGAGCGGGAGACGCATCGACTCCCCCTACCCGAGAAAAGTAACGAAATCTGGCACGGCTATCTGCCTGATGCTAAGCCCGGCCTTGTCTATGGCTACCGGGTATATGGTCCCTATGCACCCGAACAGGGTCAACGCTGCAATCCCCACAAACTTCTGCTGGACCCCTACGCCAAGGCGATTGTGGGCACACTGGACTGGAATGACGCGCATTTCGGCTACCGCATCGGCAACGTCAAAGCGGATCTGTCGTTAGATAAGCGGGATAATGCTCCACAGATGCTCAAGGCAGCCGTGGTGGATAACCGATTCGATTGGGGCGATGACCGGCCGCCGCACACCCCCTGGTCGGACACGGTTATCTATGAGGCCCATGTGCGTGGGCTCAGTATGCAGCACCCCAAGGTTCCCAAAAACCTCCGCGGGACCTGTGCTGGCCTTGCCTCAGCGCCCATACTCGGGCACCTACAAAAGCTCGGAGTGACCGCCATCGAATTGTTGCCGATACAGACTTTTGTAGATGACCGCGATCTGGTGGAGCGTAGGCTGCGCAACTACTGGGGTTACAATTCCCTGGGCTTTTTCGCACCCCATCCCCTGTATCTGGCGAGCGGTAAAATCGACGAGTTCAGGGAAATGGTCAAGGCACTCCATAAATCGGGTATCGAGGTGATTCTGGACGTGGTCTACAATCATACAGCCGAAGGCAACCAATTGGGTCCCACCCTCAGCTTCCGCGGTATCGACAACGCCGCCTATTATCGCCTGGTAGCGGATAAGCCCCGCTATTACACCGATACCACTGGTTGCGGTAACTCCTTCAATGCCGATCACCCAAGGGTCACGCAGCTTATTCTGGACTCCCTGCGTTATTGGGTGGAAGAAATGCACGTGGACGGCTTCCGCTTCGATCTCGCCGTTTCTCTGACGCGCCCCTTCCGTCCTGGCGACCGCATGGGACCACTCTTCGAAATCCTGCTCCAGGATCCCGTGCTCGCCCGGGTCAAGCTCATTGCTGAGCCCTGGGACCTGGGGAAAGGTGGTTACAAACTGGGTGCATTTCCGCCCGGCTGCGCGGAGTGGAACGACCGCTACCGGAATACTTTGCGGGCCTTCTGGAAAGGCGACAACGGACAACTGGGAGGACTTGCCGCGTGTCTGGGCGGCTCCGCTGATTTGTATACCAGGGCCGGGCGCGGCCCCACCGCCAGCATCAATTTCCTTACCGTCCATGATGGTTTCTCCCTGCATGATCTGGTGAGCTACAACGAAAAACACAACGAAGCTAATCAGAATGACAATCAGGACGGCAGCGATAATAATCTTCTCTGGAATTGCGGCGCCGAAGGCGAGACGGATAACGCTGAGGTTAACGCCCTGCGCGCCCGGCAGCAGCGCAATCTTCTGGCCAGTCTGCTGTTCTCCCAAGGGGTACCCATGCTGCTGGCGGGTGATGAACTCAGCCACAGTCAACAGGGCAACAACAACGTCTATTGCCAGGATAACCCCTTGAGTTGGCTGAGTTGGGACGTCAACGCAGTGCAGCAAAAGCAACTGGATTTCCTCACACAAATAATCCAGTTGCGCCGGGATCATCCCAGCTTGCGACGCCGGCATTTTTTCCGCGGCCAGGCCGTAGCGCCAGACCAGACTATGGATGTCATCTGGCTTCATCCCGACGGACGAGAAATGGACGCCGAAGATTGGCAGGAAGGTGACGCACACTGCCTGGGTTTATACCTGGCGGGCACGGAGCTCACAGATCTGGATGCACAGGGTCGGCCGGTAAAGGACGAGGATTTTCTGCTCCTGCTGAATGCCTTTCACGATGGTATACCCTTTACTCTGCCGTCGCTGCCTGATGACAAATCATCCTGGGAACTCCTGCTGGATACCGCTCAGGACGACGGCGCGGCCAAAGGGGTGCGGCAGAGTGGAGAGAGCTATCCGCTGCAAGGGCGTTCCCTCGTCCTCCTGCATCACGGAGGAATGAGAAAATGATCCGCCGCCACGACATGCCCTTTGGGGCAATGTTGGAGGCGGAAGGGGTCCTTTTTCGGCTTTGGGCGCCGCGCGTGCAGCAGTTGGAGATCGTTCTGTCCTGGGCGGGCGGCAAGAAACGGCGCACCATGGAGAGCGCGGCTGGTGGCTGGTGGCACCACTTCGCTCCGGGCCTAGGCAGCGGCGTCTGTTATCAGTTCCTACTGCCCGACGGGAGTGCCGTCCCCGATCCCGCCTCCCGATATCAACCCGAAGATGCCCAGGGTCCGTCGCTGGTCATCGACCCCGCCGCCTACGCCTGGCAGGATGACCGTTGGCGGGGTCGACCGTGGCATGAGACCGTGATCTACGAACTCCATGTGGGGACCTTCACCCCCGAAGGGACTTACCGGGCCGCCATGGAACGCCTGGATGATCTGGCAGATCTGGGCATTACGGCGGTGGAACTTATGCCATTAGCAGACTTTCCCGGCCGCCGGAACTGGGGCTATGATGGCGTGCTCCCTTTCGCCCCGGATGCCGTTTATGGCGGGCCGGAAGATCTCAAGGCTCTGGTGGACGCCGCCCATGGCAAAGGGCTCATGGTCTTCCTGGACGTGGTTTATAACCACTTCGGCCCCGAGGGCAATGCGCTGCATCGCTATGCCGAGGATTTTTTCACCCCAAGGCATCATACTCCCTGGGGTCCCGCCATCAATTTTGACGGACCGAACAGCCGCGTGGTACGCGACTTTTTCCGGCATAATGCCCTGTATTGGCTGGAGGAATACCATTTTGATGGACTGCGTTTCGACGCCGTACATGCCATCTGCGACGACTCCCATCCCGATATCCTGGAAGAAATCGCCGCCGCTGTGGCCGCCGGACCCGGGCAGGATCGTCAGATCCACCTGATGCTCGAAAATGATCACAATGCTGCTCACTATCTTGGATCAGGGGGCTATCGGGCCCAATGGAATGACGATTTCCACCATGCGCTGCATGTGCTGCTGACAGGGGAGAAGGACGGCTATTACAGGGATTTTTCCGACCAGCCCACCAATCATCTGGGTCGTTGTCTGGCGGAGGGTTTTGCCTGGCAGGGCCAACCTTCTGTCTATCGCGACCATCGTGCCCGTGGTGAAGCCAGCGCCTATCTGCCCCCCGTCGCTTTTATCAACTTTTTGCAAAACCATGATCAGATTGGCAATCGCGCCCTGGGCGAGAGGCTCTCCAGTCTTTGCCCCGCCGCAGCCCTGCGTGCTGCCGTCGCAGTGTTACTTCTCTCTCCAGCGGTGCCGCTCCTCTTCATGGGGGAAGAGTTCGGCGCCATCAGCCCTTTCCTGTTCTTCTGTGATTTCGGTGAAGAACTGAGTCAAACTGTGCGGGAGGGACGGCGCTGGGAATTTGCCGCTTTCGCGCATTTTTCCACCGGGAAGACAGCAGCGCAAATCCCAGACCCTGGTGCTGAATCGACCTTTATCGCCAGCACACTGGATTGGACACAGCGTAATCTCGTCCCGCACGCGGATTGGTTACAGTATTACCGCCGGCTTTTACAGATCCGGAGGGACGAGATTGTGCTCCGTCTCGCCGGAGTCCCGGGGGACAGCGGCACTTGGCATCTTCTGGGAAAAACCGGCCTGGCAGTGCACTGGCATTTGGCCGACGGCGCCATACTCTCTCTCTACGGGCAATGGGCACCTGAACCCCTGTTTTTGGACCTGATTCCTAAAGGCCGGTTGGTCTTTGCGCAACCACAGGAGGCAACCGCCCTGTTGCAACAAAAACGCCTCCCTGGTTGGGGAGTGCTCTGTCTGCTGGATGAAGAGGCTGGGGAGCAACACCCATGAAAGCGCCCCTCGACAAAAACCTGATCCGTGAACTGTGCCAAAGCTATGGCGTTCTGGAGCATTATCACAACGCCGTCGGAAGGAAACGCGTTGTCCCTCAAGGCACCTTACTGGCCTTGTTAAAAGCTTTGGGCGTACCGACAGAAAATGCGCAAGATGCCCGCGAAGCCTTGCGACAGAAAGAGGCGGCATCCTGGCAATCTCTCCTGCCGCCGCTACTGGTGCAGCGGATCACGACCGAGCCCCCTTGGGTAGCCCTCTCTTTGCCGGTGGATGTCGCTCAGGATATCTGGCATTGGCGTTTTTGTCCTGAAAAGGAGAACGCCCGGGAAGGCACATTCCAGCCCGCCAGCCTAGAGCTGCTGGAAGAAGGTCGCATCGGCGAGCAAGTCTTCCGGCGTTGGCGCTTGGATCTGCCCTTTGGCCCGGGCCTGGGCTATCACCGCCTTACTCTGCAGGGGCCAGACGGTCTCCGCGCAGAAATGCCGTGGATCACGGTCCCTGAAGCCTGCTATACGCCCGAAGCGATCCAGGAATCCCGGAAAGTCTGGGGCCCTGCGCTGCAACTTTACGCGTTGCGTTCGGGTCGCAACTGGGGTATGGGTGATTTCAGCGATCTCCTGCAGGTGCTGGACATTGCGGCCCAATCTGGCGCGGAGCTGGTGGGGCTCAACCCATTACATGCGCTTTTCCCGGACAATCCCCACCATGCCAGTCCCTACAGCCCTTCTAGTCGAAAATTCCTCAATATTCTCTATGTGGACGTGGAAGCTGTGCCAGAGTTTGCCCATTGTTACGCGGCCCACGACAGGGTCTATGACGCGCATTTCCAGGCCGATCTGCGCGCCTTGCGCGGCACTGACCTGGTGGACTATGGGGGAGTGGCCGCTGCCAAGCGGGAGATTCTGGAGCTCCTCTATCACGCCTTTCGCGAAACGGAACTACCGGGCAATGGCGAGCGCGCCCGCGCTTTCCGCCAATTTCAAAAAGAGGGCGGTGAGGCACTCTTCCGTCTGGGGGTTTTCGAGGCCCTCCGGGAACACCTCCAGACCCAGGATCCTCCCCCCTGGGGTTGGCCGGTCTGGCCTGAAAAATATCGTCGTCCCGAAGCACCTGCGGTAACGGAGTTTGCCGCGCACCAGTCCGATCGTGTGGAATTTTTTCAGTATTTGCAATGGGTTGTCGCCGAACAGTTAGACGCGGTCGACCGCCGTTCCCAGGCACTCGGCATGGGTATCGGTCTCTACCAGGATATTGCGGTGGGTGTCGACCCGGGTGGCTTTGATGCCTGGAATGACCAGGACCTCTATGTCTCAAACATCCATATAGGCGCTCCCCCCGATGCCTTCAACCGTAAAGGCCAGGATTGGGGACTGCAACCCTGGCACCCTCTGCGCCTACGCGAGGCAGCCTATGCACCTTTTATCGCCCTTTTGCGCGCTAATATGCGTGTTGCCGGCGCCATCCGCCTGGATCACATCCTGGGCCTGATGCGTTTGTACTGGATACCCGCCGGTGAAAGCCCCGCAAGGGGCGGATATGTGCGTTATCCTCTGGACGAACTCCTCGGCATTCTCACGTTAGAGAGTCAACGTCATCGTTGCCTGGTAGTAGGCGAAGACCTAGGCATGGTAACAGAAGAAATCCGGGACGCCCTCAGGTCCTGGGGCATCCTTTCCTGCCGCGTGTTCCTGTTGGAAGTAGACCCGCAGAACGGATACCGACCTCCGGAGGATTACCCGGCATGGTCTGTGGCGGCGCTCACTACCCACGATCTGCCCACTTTGGCCGGCTTTTGGCAGGGCCTGGATCTGGATACCCGCAACGCATTGGACCTGATTCCCGATGCCGCGACCCGTGACAGTCTCATTGTTGAACGGGCCAGGGATCGCAGCTTTCTCCTCCTTGCTCTGGAACGGGAGGGGCTTCTGCCGAGAGGGATTCGTGTACAGTCGGCGGATCTCCCAAAACTGACGGAGGACATGATTGGCGCGATTTATCGCTTGCTGGCTCGTGCCACCAGTGCCGTGCTACTGGTACAAATGGATGACGCTTTGGCCGTGATGGACCAGATCAACCTGCCCGGCACGGCAGGTCAGTACCCTAACTGGCGGCGCAAACTCCCCCTGACTCTGGAACAATGGGCCGAAGATCCGCACGTCAGCGGCCTGTTCGCGACCCTGCGCGAAGCGCGTCCTGCGCTGCCACGCGGACAGGCCGCCGATGCGACAATCCCCATCCCACGCGCCACTTATCGTCTGCAGTTTAACCAGAACTTCACCTTCAATGATGCCGCAGCCATTCTTCCTTATCTGACCCGTCTCGGGATCAGCCATTGCTATGCTTCGCCGATCCTCAAGGCCCGCAAAGGCAGCCCGCACGGTTACGACATTGTCGATCATAATGCGCTGAATCAGGAAATTGGCAGTCCAGAGGATTTCCTGCGTTTTTCCGACACCCTGGCAGCGCACGGCATGGGCCTCATGCTGGATATCGTACCGAACCACATGGGTGTGCTGGGCAGTGACAATGCCTGGTGGCTGAATGTGTTGGAACATGGACCAGCGTCGCCCTACGCGGACTATTTCGACATCGACTGGTATCCGTTGAGCCCACAACTGCGCGGCAAAGTGCTTTTGCCGGTCTTGGGCGACCATTACGGTCAGGTCTTGGAAGAAGGCGATCTGAAACTGTGTTTCGCACCGGAACAGGGGGAAATATACATTCAATACCTGGAAAACAGTTTCCCTGTAGACCCCCGCGAATACCCGCGGATCCTCGACCTGCGTGCCGATATCCTGCGCACCGGGCTGGGTACAGAACACCCCGACACGCAGGAACTGGCCACTCTTTCCGATGCTTTGCGCCGTTTGCCAGAGCGGTACAGTGCCGAGGCGGAAAGCCGGGCAGCCCGGGTCAGAGATGGCACGGTATATCGGCGCCTGCTGGCGGAGCTCTGTGCCAGATCTCCGGAGGTCACGGCCTTCCTGCAGGAAAACATAATGCTCTTCAACGGCCATCCCGGTGATGCAGAAAGTTTTGACAGTCTGCATCAGTTGATTGAGGCGCAAGCCTACCGCCTCGCTTTCTGGCGCGTGGCGGCGGATGACATCAATTACCGCCGCTTTTTTGACATTAACGACCTGGCTGGCTTGCGGATGGAGGACCCTGCCGTTTTCGGCGATACCCACCGGCTCATTTTCCGACTCCTGTCCGAAGGGCGTGTAAATGCCCTGCGCATCGATCACCCGGATGGACTCTACGATCCGCAAATGTATTTCCGCCGCATCCAGGCTTGGCGCGACTGGCGG
>NZ_JAGDVS010000183.1:11133-20739 GCF_023255755.1 Acidithiobacillus sp.
CCGCCGCGACAAGGGCGGCAGGAGCCTCTACCTGGTAGTGGAAAAGATCCTCGCAGATGGCGAAGCCATGCCCCCGGACTGGCCGGTACACGGCAGCACCGGCTACGACTTTGCCAACGACGTGACCAGCCTTTTCGTGAATGACCGGGCGCGGGCGGCCTTCGAGCGCCTGTATAGCGCCTTCATCGGTCATCCGTGCGACTTCGATACGCTCCTCTACGACTGCAAAAAACTGATCATAAAAAGCTCCATGGCCAGCGAACTCAATGTACTGGCTGACCATCTCAGCCATATTGCCCAGACCGACCGGCGCACCCGGGACTACACCTTGAACGGCCTGCGCTGGGCACTCCAGGAAGTGATCTCCTGCTTTCCGGTCTACCGGACCTACAGTGCCGATGGGATTCTTCTGGATGCGGACCGGCAGCGCGTCCAAACCGCCATAATCCAGGCTCGTCGCAACAGCCAGGCGGAAGATGTCAGCGTCTTCCAGTTTCTGGAGGAGGTACTGACCTTGTCCGGGAAACCTCCGGTCTACACTCGGGAGCGTATCGCCTTTGTGGGCAAATTCCAGCAATACACCGGCCCGGTGATGGCCAAAGGTCGTGAGGACACCGCCCTCTATCGCTACCAACGCCTTACTTGTCTCAATGATGTGGGCAGCGACCCTCGTCATTTCGGTATTTCTGTCGCCGCCTTCCACAAAAGGTGCCGCGACCGCGCTGCATACCGCCCCCACGACATGCTTACCAGTTCGACCCATGACAGCAAACGCTCCGAAGACGTACGGGCCCGCATCGCCGTGCTTTCGGAGATGCCGAAACGCTGGCAACAGGCATTGCAGCGCTGGCAGCATCTCAATAATGGCAAAAAGGGTCAGATCGACGGCATTTCCGCTCCCGATGCCAATGACGAGTACCTGATCTACCAAACTTTGCTCGGCACTTGGCCCGCCCAGGAAACCCCCGATGCCGATTATGCGGAGCGCATCGTCGCCTACATGCGCAAGGTGGTCCGCGAAGCCAAGGTGCACAGCAGTTGGATTAACCCAGACAGCGCCTACGAAGAGGCCTTGGAACGCTTCATCCGCGCTATTTTGGACAAAGGCTCCCATAATCCTTTCCCCTCGGCCTTCACTGATCTATGCCGAATCATCCGTCATTTCGGCGCCCTCAACAGCCTCGGCATGACCCTGCTCAAACTCACGGCCCCCGGCGTGCCGGATATTTATCAGGGCTGCGAAGACCTGGTCCTGCACCTAGTCGATCCCGACAATCGACGACCGGTGGATTTTGCCACCTATTCCCAAAGGTTGACCGAGTTGGAATCGCAATTCTCGGAACGGGTGCGCGCGGAAGACCTGCAGGAACTCCTGACTGACCTCGACCGTGGCCGTGCTAAGCTCTATCTCACCTGGCGCAGCCTGCAGGCCAGACGCCGACAGGCAGAGACCTTTCAGACCGGCAGCTATATTCCTCTTAGGGTGCGCGGCAAGCAGGCAGCTCACCTCTGCGCCTTCGCACGTAAAGGAGAAAAGGGGGTGGCTCTGACTGTTGTGCCGCGTCTCTGCCTCCGCCTGTTGGGCGCCAACGAAAACCTCCCGTTGCCTCTGGGTCCGGAGGTCTGGGGAGATACCACTCTGGTCCTGCCCTGGGGCTGGAGTCGACTACAGTTTCAAAACCTTTTCACCGGTGAGGATATTGACGTGCAGGGAGGGACAGAAGCACTGTCCGTGGGTCATTTGCTTTCACGCTTCCCCCTAGCGCTCCTCTTGGCTGATCCGGAGTCACCGGTTCAATCTAGGACTTGATTCCCTCTCAAGAGTGATCGTGGCTGTTCAATCTGGGTGGGACCGGCTGAAAAGGGATTTATGCTTCCGCCAGCCGATTGACGACGGAAAATATACTATACTTCAAACGTATCTTCATGAAAATAGATCGGAAAGAACTTGGCAGATAAGTGCCCGCTCTCTGGTTTCCCTTGCCGTTATTTGTTGAGGATTAAGGAGAAATATCATGACTGAAAAAATGAATAACAAATTTGGCGCGATGCTTACGGTTACCATGATGGTCCTTCCCCTGGGGCTCGCTGGATGCGCAAGCCAGCCGGATCTATCGCGATTGAACGCGAAGGTCGACGCAGCACAAACAATGGCCAGGGAGGCTCAGGACACCGCCAACGAAGCGCTTATGAAGGCAAACACTCTGCAAAACGCGCAAAACGAGGCCATCAGGCGGGCAGATATCGCACAGCAAACAGCCAATGCTGCCCAACGAACAGCCAATCAGGCGATTCGGGCAGCCAACGCCAGTAATGGAGGATAAGGTGACGCAGATATCCAGTCGTAGAGCCTACGCATATCTCGCCGTGAGTTGTGCGGCGTTGGTAGCCCCGCTCAGTGGTTGTGTCGCTTTGTTGGGAGCCGGGGCCGGGGCCGGAGGGGCTACGTATGTGGCGAGTGGCGGACTGTCAGATTATCAGGCCTATTACCCGGTAAGCCTTGGGCAGGCCACCGCGGCCTCTCGCGCGGTGCTGGGGGAAATGCACATCAGCTATACCGGCAACCTTCACAAGAAGGAGAATGAAGAGGCTATTTATGGAAAAACCACGGATGGGACAAAGGTGAGTGTTAATTTGCAATCTCCCAGCGCCCAGGTCACAAAGGTCGAGATGGGTGTTGGCTTGATGGGTAACAAGGTGCTCTCCCAGCAGTTTTTCCGATTGTTAAGTCGGCGACTCGGTGTCCACGCGACCGTTACGCCGCCAGTCTTCCACAACTGAAAAAGGTGGGGGCTTTTTGTCTGGCGGCAGGTGTTCTGGCTACCGATGTGGGTTGCCTGTAGCGTGACCCACCAAGACGGGAGTGCCAAGGTTTCTCTGACAGTAATAAATATTACCGCTGCATAAACCACAAGGAGAACTACCATGTTGGGGACTGTGCTATTGGTTGTATTGATTCTGCTGCTTCTGGGTGTATTCCCGGCTTGGCCACACAGCAGGAGGTGGGGATATGGACCCAGTGGAGTGGTTGGTATTGTGCTATTGATCGTCTTGATTCTTCTTCTGCTGGGCAGATTATAAGCGCTGCCTCGTTGATAGATATAGCCAATACGATGATGTGCGGGGTTTGGAGATACAACCAAATGTTGTCGCAATACAGACCAAGGAGGTAGGTGATGACACCTTTGATTCATGTAGTGCTGGTCCTGATCGTCGTTGGAGTTATCCTCTGGCTCGTCAACAGCTATATACCCATGGCATCTTCCATTAAGTCAATACTGAACCTGGTCGTAGTCATTGTTGTGATTTTATGGCTGCTAAGTGTCTTTGGAATTTTTACGCTCCCCTCCAGGTATGGCTAGGGAGGATATGCTGTGGCTGATCTCTCCATAAGCACGGGCTCCTGGCGTGCGGGTGAGGACTATGTACTCAAACAGCTCATTGATTTTGTTAACTCGTTTGGAGGCCGTCTTCAGGTCAAAGCTCAAAACATGCTGATGTTCCACATCAGCCAACGGCATAAGGTCTCCAACCTTTCGTGAGGATTGGCCATTTGCTTGCGATTACACGAGTGTTCCGCCGTAAAAAGCTGTTCTGGAAAGAGGTCGTAGGGCTAGTAATGGCGCTTTTTTGCGCTATTACGGGCTTGGTTGTTCCTGAGGTCGCTGCGGCGCAAATCATCAGTGATCCGGCAGATGCCTGTAGCTTTCTAGCACACCACGGCTTGCCAATGAACACCTCAGAGCAACAAGCCGTACAGAATGCCGAAGCGTTGTTCGAGCCCATTCCCATACCTGTGCCGGTATATCTGGATCCTCCCGAGATAATCGCGCGTGTTGCGCACATACCTGGTGCGCCTTATCTGACGGCCATTAGCGGAAACACCATACGCTGTGTCGCGGTAGCACCGCAGTGGCTATTATCCTTGTCTACGCCAGAACGCACCTGGCTCATTCTCGTGGGTATCGCCAATAGTCAGGATCCGCGCACTTATCATCTGTTGGCGCTCGCGGCCGATAATCAACCGCCCGGATGGCTCTCCGGACTTGCCGATTGGTTTGGCAAACGCGCCGCCCACCAAGCCATCCTGCGCTCAGAGACTCAGGCCACGATTTGGTTGGCGCGGGATCATGGGGACGCCGTGGGTATCGCCAGTCATGCGCTACTCATGCTGGGCAATGTGCCAACTTTTGCCACGAATCCCTGGTTACCATCGCTCCTGGACCAACTTGCGGCCGTCGGAAAAGCGGTGATAGCTCCAGGTTAAGATGTTCCGGCGGCAAGTGTCGACGCTTTCGTTGTGGCCTTTTATCCTAAAAAAGCAGTTACGGCCCGGCCAGAGCAGGAATTGCCCCATCCGGTAACCACAGGTGATTGGGTAATTTGGGCGACGATGTGGCGCAGGAGGAGGTCCCATGGCTGGTGCCCCAGCAACCGCTCCGCAGTCTGGCGAACAGCCCGTAAGCCTCGGCGGATATTCTCAATTCCGCGCTCAGCTCGTCAAAACCGTTCTCCGCATCCGCCCGGCCCCGGTACATCTGCGCGATGCCCAGAATACTTTCTTTGAGAACCGTCACCAGCACGGCGTATTCGTAGACCTTGGTCTGGCGCCGGTTCACGAAAGCAAATTCCAGTTGGCCCTGCTGTTCCTGGATGGCGATCAGATTCTCTTTGAGTGGGCGGCGAAGAATGACTACCCGGCGGCTCTGCTGCCATCCGGCAAGCTGAATGCTGTCCTCCCGACCTTCCCAGCCTTGTCCGGCGTTCATCCAGTCGCGGCGGGTAAATGCTCGCTGCAACAGGTGTTTGACTCGGGGCGATTGACGCAATTTGAAGAGATAGGCCTGCTGCCGCCATCACTACCGCCCAGTGTGTCCACGACCATGGCCTTTACTGCCGCAGGAATGGCCTTTTGCGGCCGATTTTCGTCATCACCCACAGGGTGAGCCTCCATTACAGAGGAAAAACCAATCCTATCAAAGCAATCCTGCCAAATCAGCAGGAGTAACTGCCAAATTTAGGAAAAAGACAATATATATTCCAGAGCAAAATAGTAGCCATTCTTTAGTTGCAGGCCTATCGTTAAGTTTTTATCAATATTGCCAATTATTAATATAACTGGCCCATATGCGCCAAACTGTGCGCGATTAAGGCTGGAATGGAACAGTCGGTGAGCTCCTCAAAAAAACAAAATGAGCAACCTATCAATAAATGTGATTGATAGTGTCAATATGGTTTCCGGCATCCATGGATGTCTGAATGTAACTATCTGTTTGTTTGTCAAAATACCCGGTGACATTGAGTCTATATTGCCTGTGGCCATCAAAAATGCTGATAAAACGTCGAGAGCATAATTATGGCACCGATATTGCCAATATGAGCCTGGGCTACGGCTCAGGCTGATTCAGTTTATAATCAACACCTAATGAAGATATCGCCTAAGATTGAAGGAGGAACCCATGAGAAAGCTACGTGCAGCGGTTTGCTGCACCCTCGGTATCGCGGTAATGACGGTGGCACAATCGGCATCCGCAGCGAACTGGTTTGAGTTGCAAGGCATTTCGCCTGCACTGGCGCCGTTGGTGACCGTATCAGGATATTTGCAACCCACTTACACCTATATGCCAGGCACTGCGGTCACCGATGGATTAGGATCGCAGGTCCCCCACTTGAATCAAATTGCTCCGAACTTCACATCCAGTAATTCTTTCAATATAAATCGCGCACGATTGATGATCCGTGGCAATATTAATCGGAATATCTCGTATTTCCTGGCAGGCGAGTTTGGTAATAACGGGTTTACCCACGTCGGCGGAAATTATACTCCATCTATCATAGACGGGCACGTTACATTCAGCCATTATATCCCTTTTATGCGAATAGAAGCGGGTATTATTCGGGCCCCCGGACCGGAGCAAGCCATGCAGGGATACATGGCCTACAACTTCACATCGTTTGCCAACGTGACGACCCAGATGATGCTCCAGCCCTTTTATAAACCTAATCCCAGCACACCGTACGGTAATCCAAATCCTCAGGGAGGGGTTGCGGTGCCTGGTCAATACGGGGAAGGAGTCAATGCGTTCCGCTACACGGGACTCGAAGCCACGAACTGGTTCCGGAATGGGCCATGGGAGTTTACCTATGGGGCCATGGTCGGAAACTTTGGTCCGTTGACCGCAACCAACTACTCGAATAGCCCTCTGATCGCTGCACGGCTGCAAGAATCCTATATTTTTGGAGGACACGGGCCATTTCAGAGTAGTTTGACGGGGTTCATCTGGTATCAGCATGCAACTCCCAACTTCAATGGCCACGCTTATTCGATGACTCGGGATGGTATTGGTATAGCCTATATGCAGGGTTATATGCACCAATGGGGTCGTTGGGCAAAAGTCGAATACATGCGTGGTTCGGGCATGATTTCCACGAGTTCCGTTTTTTCATCACCTGTTACCGTTGCACCGGCTGCACAGCAAGCAGCACTGAGTGAGGCACAAGTCTACCCGGGTAGTCAAAATACCGCTCGCGGTTATTATATCAGCGGAGGCTTGTTTGTTACTCGGCGTGCGGAGGTGGACTTGCGCTATGATCACTACAATAGGTTGCCTAATATCGCTATCCAGAATCGCACTTTCAATACTTGGGCGGTAGGTCTGCAATACCATTTCACGCCATTAACTCGGGTAATACTGGATTACTATGTGCGTAATGTTGGCATTCCCCATCTCGGCGCCATTCCGCCAGCGCAGAGAGCGTTGCCAGAAAGTATCGCAAACAGCGCGGATAATGCACTCGCATTGCAGGCGGTGATTGCCTTTTGATCTCACTATCTTATAGCAGTCAAGCACATAAATTTACGGAGGTAAGCAATGAAGCGAAGCATACGCGCGGCGATAATGGGTGCAGTAACGGCGTTCTCCCTCCTGGGAGGGATCGGTGCAGCCGATGCCGGTATTACGATCCTCAAAGACTCTAACTTTGCGAGTCCAACTTTCACGCATTCACACCCCTTTGCTAAGGAACACATAGTCTTGCAGGTCAGTCAGGACAGTCCCGCACGTTGGGGGTTGGTGCTCAGTAATGCACAGAACCTCATGAATTATTTTGGCCAGGAGGAAGTGCAAATTGTAGTTGTTGCTTTTGGGCCGGGGTTAAAAATGTACCTGGCGAACAGCCCGGTGGCTGAAAAGATCGCCTCTATGGATGCGGAAGGTGTCGAATTTGATGCCTGTGGTAACACCTATAAGGCAATGACCAAGGAAATGGGACATCCCCCTAAATTGGTAAGCCAGGCCGTCATAGTTCCCGGCGGTATCGTTCGTATCATGCAACTCGAACAGCATGGCTTTGATTATGTAAAGCCATAAATAGCAGTATTGGTCTCTCCCCTCGTGGTTGTCATGAGCGGTTGCAGATGTATGCACAACCGCTCCTTTTTAAGGAGTAAAGTAGGATGCAAAATAAATCAACACCGGTGAAGTGGACCATTTTGAAAGCCAGTTTGGCCGTATTCGGTCTGTGTTCCTTTGGGATCGGCATAGCCGCCGCGGGACCGATGTATGTGGAAAGTGTCGCTGCACCGATCTCCAAGGTTATGCCAGAATTGCAAAAAGCATTAGGTCAACACCATTTCAAGGTCGTGTTGCATCTGGATATTTTGAAGATGATTAAGGCAAAACAGCACATGCTACATATTCCCAACCTGGATAAGCCAGGATTCAGTGATGTGCAGTCTGTCGTTTTCTGTAACCCGTTTTTCTTTAACCAGCTATTAAATGCCCATTGGGAGTCGTCTGCGGCATGCCCACTTACCTTAACCGTATATGGTCGAGGTGAGAAAAGTTATATTGTTTACCCAAAACGTGTCGCTTTAACCGGGAACACCCCTGCCCTAAACGTTGCGAAGAAGATCGATAAAGCGGTAGTCGGCGCTTTGACCAGTGTGCCCGGAGCGCAGCCTATGCGATAGTGTTGTCGGCGCATTGTCAAAAGCACAAAAACCGCGACCACCAAAAAACACAACGCGTGGTTTTGAGTTCTGTGAAGGCCAATATCCTCCTCTAGGAGACTGTAGGCACCCATACGAATGCCGTCGGGTCCAATGATCCGACGGCATTTTTTCGCCGCATGACAACGGCATCATTGTACTGCGGAAACGGGGCGCCGTTTTCCTGGCCTGTCACAATGAGATTTTGGATTTTGGCAAAACACCCGGTTTTGTTGGCCCATGCCGGAACTTGAACCGGCGGGGTTTCAGTAGGCGAAATAATGCCACAGAGTCTGAAATGAAGAAAACAACGATCGTTCGCGTGGCGCTCTAAGCACATGTGCGTCTATTAGTCTCTGGGGTATGACGGCTAATCAACAGATATGGGCTGGAACGGTAAGACGGAGGGGCCACGTTATCAGCAACAAGTCTTCCCGCCATGGCAGCAGCCCTGAAGCGGTGGCAGCTACCAAGCAAGATCCAGGTTCGGCACCCTTGAGCGACCGGGACGCTGAACAAGCGACTGCCGCGCTGCCAGGAATCCAGCGCGGGAATGGCAATGACTACCGTGTTCCGTCCCTACGGCTTTATGTAGTCAAAACCGTGCTGTTCCAGTTGCATGATGCGGCCGGCGCCGGCAGGAACGATCACCGCCTGCGGTACCAGTTCGGGCAAATGCCCGTCTTTGGCCATCGCCTGCATGGTATTGTGGCATGCATCGAACTCAACTCCTTCCGCGTTGAGCGACTGAATGAATGTCGCGACGGGGCTGCCCTTCAGTAGCATTTTCAACCCCGGACCAAATGCCACGACCACGATCTGAAGATTGTCCTGGCCAAAGTAAATCAAGACCTGTTGGGTCATATTTAGGGCCACCTTCCATCTCGCTGGGTCGCCTTCGCTGACCTGCACGAGGAGATGCTTGGTCGCGAAGGGGTGATCATGCAGATATGTCGGGTGGTCGAAAGACCAGGTCTTGAGCATGGATACATTGGCCATTGCCGCGCCGGTATGGCCCAACATGACGACCAGCATAAGTCCGAGCACGCAGTTCAGGAACGTTTTTGTCACGCGATTTTCTCCTTGATGTGAGGGTGAGGTGTTGACCAAGCCCAGCTTGGATCAGAAGGTAACGACGGCGGTCGCCGCGCGACCGCGATAGCAGATATGTTGGGGGTGTTTACGTTATACGTTAATGGACGCGAGGGGCCCGAACTCACCCAGTCTGCAAATTCATAACCCGTCGTGTTTTCAGCTTTCGATTACCATTAAATTGCCAATTGGCAAACAACACGTTTTTATACGCCAATACCCGAGAGCAATGTTTGTGCCAAATAAGGCGCCTTTAAAAACCGGTTACAACTGCTGGATAACCATGGGCCGACGATTTACGACTCGATGGCACACACTGGTACCAGTCGGCCCTTTTTGGCCATCTTGGAACGGTGAGCGATTGCCGTCTTAAGGACGATGCTGGTTTTGCAGATACAGCCTCAGGCATTGCAGATTCTCGCAAACATTCGTTTTTGAAAGGCCATCCTGAGGCTGCCGAACCACGGTGGGGCATTTCGAATAACAAAAATTTCACGACTTGAGAATGGAATATTCCCCTTTCC
>NZ_JAGDVS010000173.1 GCF_023255755.1 Acidithiobacillus sp.
GATCGGGGCGTGGCGAACCTGCTCACGTTGTCCGATGGCACCATGTTCCTGCCGGTTACGGCTTATCGGTACCTGCAAAAGAGGCTGGCGCGGGAGCAAAGAAAGCTCGCGCACAAAGTGAAGTTCTCGGCCAACTGGAAGCAACAGAAGGCCAAAATCACGCGCTTGCATCAGCGCATCGCGGAGATTCGCAAGACCGTACTGCATCAGGTCAGCACCGCCATCAGCAAAAACCACGCGGTCGTGGTGCTAGAAGACCTGAAAGTACGGAACATGACCGGCGCCGCAAGGGGCACGGTGGAGCAACCCGGACGCAATATCCGGCAAAAATCGGGATTGAACAAATCCATCCTCGATCAGGGCTGGGGCATGCTCAAACAGATGCTGGGCTACAAGCTCCAGTGGGCCGGTGGCATGCTGCTCTTGGTGGACCCGGCCTATACTTCGCAAATCTGTCCGGTTTGCGGTGTGGTGGACGCCGGGAACCGGCCAAGCCAGGAAGTATTCCATTGCCTGCACTGTGGGTTTGAGGCGCATGCCGACGTGAACGCGGCACGAAACATCCTCGCAAGAGGATTGCAGTCAACGGCGGGGCACGCCGGGGTAGTCTGTTTCACGGCTTAGCCTGTAAGGCGTAAGCCGTGAAGTTGGCCCAAACCAAAGGGAATGGGTCAATCAAAGCGGCTGAAGGTGGGCCGCTGCTGGCAGAAAGGAATCCTCGTCCTTCAGGGCGAGGAGGATGTCAAAACCAGTTTGTGTTGTATCTGGCAAGAGTTGTTTCTAGTTCGGTGCTGAGGCTGTCGACTCAGGCATGCGATGAACCGGACTTGCTCTTTTGCTGGGCAAATCCCAACGCGCGCAGAATGCGTTTGATCCCAAGGTCAGTCCGGCAGCTTTTTCTGCCCCTTCCATTGCCGGAAACGATCTATTTCCTTGCTGACCCCGGGCGCTACCGGAGCGCCATGGGAGCTCGCCAGCGCCCGGTACATTTCCAGGGCGGCTTCCGCCAGACGATCCTGGGCGCGCAGGATGAATACGGGCTCATCCGCACCGATGCCGGGGATTTGTACATTGCCATATTTGCCAGAACTTGCCATGACGGTTTCCTCCGTAGAAGCAGCCTATTTCTAGCTACCTATCTAAGACTATAGGCCAGGATTTCAGAAAATCAACGGCAAAAACTAGGGGGATGCCCATTTTATGGCGCATCATGCGGGCCGCATTACCGGCGCCACGACGCGAATTTTCATGAAGATCTGTCCATGTTTTTCGCCTCTGTGCTACTTTCTCCTTTGAGGCGTTGCCAGAAAAGGCCGAAGGTAACAAGGTCCTTGGCCAATCCACGCAGACCGAAACCGCCACGTTCAGATGGGCGATAGGCACCGCCCGCCAACAACGTAATAAAGCTGCGGAGACGCGCGAAAGTTGACGAATTGGCGTAAAGGATGGCTCGGCGACCCAAATCGCGCTCTTGCCGTTCCCAGTAGCGGCGGGCGCACTCTGCGCGAAGGCGGAACTCGGACGGGATGGATGGATTTCTTTCTATTGCCGTTAGCACTGTGACATGTTGTTTCGAAATGGTTACTAAATTAGCATAACGTGCAGTATTTGTACGGTAGCTGAGGGCCAGATTCTCTCGCAATGATACGGGCTTTGGCGGACCTTCCGTATTCGCGCCATGAACACGATACTTAGCCAAGGGAACTTCTACGAATACGGTTTTTCCCAGCGATTGCGAAAGAAAAAAAACCCATGCATCATGCCCCGTTGGTATTTTCTTTCTTGGATCTTCAAAGAAATTGAATGGGCGCAGGTTAGAATCTACCAATCCTAAAAGTGAAGAACGACAGACAATGGCAAATCCCGGTACAGTCTGCCAAATATTACCTAGAAGAGCCCTAAAAGTCCGTCTTTTTTTAATATCCGGGTAAAATTGACCGGTAGGCGTTAAATCCGGTCCCGTCACGCGCGCGGCATGCATGACCAGCAGCACATCGGGATCGGCGAAGGCCGAGGCGCAGGTGGCGAGCTTCTCCGCCATCCAGACGTCGTCCTGGTCGCAAAAGGCGATAAACTCTCCTCCACAGAGACTGGCTGCGTACAAAAAATTATCGGCAAAGCCCAGGCGCTTTTCGTTGCGATGGATGTGTACCGGAAATGGTGCAATAGATGCGAAATCCGCTACGATCTCCAGCGTGGCATCGGTCGAGCCATCGTCGGTGACCACCAGCTCGTAGGGCGCCAGGGTCTGTGCGGAGAGGCTGTCAAGCTGTTCGCGAATGTGGCGCGCGCCGTTATAGGTGGCCATGGCGATGGAGATACGGGGGGCGTGTTCGTTCATGGATACTTTCCCATACGTGCCAGAGAAATTCGGCGCAAGCGGAGCGCCGCCGTAACAAGGGAATGCCGCAGTTCCGGCGCGATCCATAACGCCCAGACCATGCTGAATAACACGATGACCACAGCCAAAAGGCTTTGCACAGAGATGATGGCTTGCGGAGCGACGATGACCGCCAGGCAGATCATCGCCATGGCAGGTAACATATATCTCAAGGTAGAGAGAAGCCGTGCGAAATAGAAGAGCAATAAAGCATCGGCGGCCACCCTCAAGCTCCATGCCAGCGCCGCCCCCGCCAGTCCCAGCCAGTGAATCCCGCCCCAAAGTATCAACAGGAAAAAAGGCAGCTCGATGAGATGCAGTTTGGCGGTAATGTCCGGACGGCCCTGCCCCTGAAGCAAGCCATAGGGGATATAAGCCAGTCCGTTGATCCAGACACCAGCGAGCAGAATCATGCCCACCGCGGCCCCATGTTGTGAAAATTCCGGGCTGATCCAGTAGCGCAGAAACAGGGGGAGTATGGCCATGCCCACGACGGTCAGTATCGTCATCACCGCCATGAGCATGATCAGACTGCGTTCCGCCAAGCGCCCCCCATCTCCGCTTTCGGCACGCGAAAAGCGGGGAAACAGACTGGTGACGAGGGCACCGGGAATGATAGTCATGCGGGTGACCAGATTGTAGGGCACGGTGTAATAGGTCACGGCCTGAACGCTGAGCAGCGCACCGATCAGCATGCGGTCGAAGGTGACAAGCACCGGCCCGACGATGTTGCTGATGGAAATCCAGCCACCGTAGGTGAACAGGGCGCGGGCCCGCGTACGGTCGAACAGAACAGAAGGCACGATAGGCAAGAAACGCCAGACACCAGCGAACAGGAGCACTAATTCTGATGCGCGGGCAAGGACGATGGCGGGAATCAGCCAGGTGAGTTCAGGGCTGATAAAAACCGCCACGATGAGCGGGACGATTTGTGTCAGCATGCTGTTCAATACACCATTGAGATTCAAGAAGCCAAAGCGTTCTCGTGCCTGAAGCGCGCCAACAAGTACGCCACCCAAAGTTCCCAGCGGCAGTGCTGCGGCAATCCAGGGCAGGCTGACGAGTACGTTGCGGCGCAGGGCTTCGGGCATGTGGAAAAAATGGGCGAAAACGGGTTGGGCGACAGCGTAGAGCACGGCGGCACCCAAGAGGCCAAAGCTCAGATTGAGCCAGAGTGCCGTCCAGAAGGTGGTGCTGCGCACCGCAGGCGCCTCGTCATGCTGGCGGGCGAGGTGGTAGGCGCTGGCGCGAGCGAGCCCCATATCGAAAACACCAAAATAGCCGGTAAACAGCCAGACGATCGCCAGCACGCCATAGCGGGCCTCACCGATGGCGTGCAGGTAGATCGGCACGGTGACGAGCGAAACGCCCAGGGGCGCGATCCCTCCGAGGATGTTGTAGAGCGTGTGACGACCGATACTCATTGGCGCCCCTGAAGACTACTTGCTGTATTCTGGGATATGCCGTAGTCGATCACAAAACTTCCCTGTGGACTTAAATATCTATACTTGATGAGGAATCCTAACATGGCAATATAGAGAAATAGAATAGCCCTGCATGGGACTTAAAACGGGATAAAAACCGTTTATACCACACTGCGATGGATCTGTGTGCCAACCCATCCTTGCGCCAACGCGGGGTTCCGGTATAAAATTTTTTCATGGTTCTCCCGGAATGAGGCAAGTTGCCTGAATGAAAGCTGTCATATTGGCCGGTGGGTTTGGAACCCGGTTGGCGGAAGAAACGGGGGTACGTCCCAAGCCCATGGTCGAGATCGGGGGGATGCCCATTTTATGGCACATCATGAAACACTACTCGGCCCATGGCATCCAGGAATTCATCATCTGCCTCGGCTACAAGGGCTTCATGATCAAGGAATTTTTCACCAGTTACCTGTTGCGCCGGGCGGATGTGACCATTGATCTTGCCACCAACGAGTTGCACTACCGGCGCCACGATGCCGAACCCTGGCGAGTCCACTTGGTAGAGACCGGTGCGCAATCCATGACCGGTGGGCGCTTGCGCCGGGTGAGCGAGTATTTGGACACGGATGAGCCTTTTTGCATGACCTATGGCGACGGAGTCAGCAATGTCGACATCCGCGCCGAGATCACCTTTCACCGGCAGCACGGACGCAAGGCCACCCTGCTGGCCGCGCAGCCACCGGGACGTTTCGGCGCCTTCGGACTCCATCCTCACGACGATCATGTCCCCCAGTTCCGTGAAAAACCGGAGAGCGACGGGGCCTGGGTGAGCGGCGGCTTCTTCGTCCTGAATCCTGAGGTTCTGGACTACATCGAGGGTGACGACACCGTATGGGAAAGAGGGCCCATGGAACGGCTGGCTCACGAGAACGAGCTGATGGCCTATCGCCATAGTGGTTTCTGGCAGCCGATGGACACATTAAGAGACAAGCAATACCTCGAATCACTCTGGGCTGAGGGGCAGGCGCCCTGGTGTACCTGGACGGCCGAACAGTAATCATCAGAAAACCGCAAACATTCATCAACAAATCAGGAGCGACCATGAAAATTCTCATTACCGGCAATCTCGGCTACATCGGCCCGGTGCTCATCCGCCACCTGCGTACAACCCGCCACGGGGCGCGGATCGAAGGTCTCGACCCAGGATTTTTCGCTGGCGCGCTGACCACCCGTGGCCCGTGGCCAGAAAGCGCCCTCGATGTCCAGCACTACGCCGACGTGCGCGACTGCGATCCTGGCCTGCTTTCGGGGGTGGATGCGGTGGTGCATCTCGCGGCGCTGTCCAACGATCCCCTCGGCAAGGCCTTCGAGACACTCACCGAAGACATCAACCAAACGGCCACCCTGCGCGTGGCGAGGCTCGCACGCGCTGCCGGCGTCAAGAGTTTCGTCTTCGCATCAAGTTGCAGCGTCTATGGTGCAGGATCGGACACCCCGCGCCGCGAGCAAGATGCGCTCGCTCCGCTGACCGCCTACGCCCGCTCCAAAGTGGGTAGTGAGCAAGAACTCGAAACCTTGGCGAGTCCGGACTTTCGCGTTACCGCATTGCGTTTTGGCACGGCCTGCGGCATGAGTGAGCGTTTGCGCCTGGATCTGGTAATCAACGACTTCGTCGCCACGGCGCTCGCTAAGGGGAGCATTGAAGTGCTCTCCGATGGAAGCCCTTGGCGCCCGCTGATTCACATCGAGGACATGTGCCGCGCCATGGACTGGGCGCTCGACCGCAAGGCTGGTGAAGACTTCGAGGTAATGAATACCGGCTCCGACTCCTGGAACTATCAGATTCGTGACCTCGCCAAAGCAGCCGCAGCAACGGTTGGGGGCGTAGAAGTGTCCATCAACCCGGAGGCCGCCTCAGACAAGCGCTCCTATCGCGTGGATTTCAGCCACTTTCGCGAACTCGCCCCCGACCATCAGCCACAATGGACGCTGGAACGTACGTTAGCCGACCTTAAAGTCGGACTCGAAGCCATTGGTTTCCGCGATGCTGCTTTCCGCGAAGGTTCCTTCATGCGTCTCAAGACCCTCACGCACCTGCGCGAGGGGGGCTGGCTTGATGCTGATCTGCGTTGGGTTCATGCGCGTCAGACAAGTGCCCCCTGGCGAGCAGCCCAGGCGTGATTTTCGATCTGGGGCAAGGTGGCATCATCAGCCAAGTGCAGTTTACGGCACCTGTTGCCAGTGTACGGGCCGCTGGCGTGGCCCGGAGCGCCGCGTGAATATTCGTGCCACAGCCCTGTGGGGAGTCGCCGTCGTGGCGACGCAGCCCTTCGCAGACCAGCGCGGCGCCTTCTCACGCTTCTTCTGCAAAGAGGAATTGGCCGCAATACTCGGCAACCGTGACATCGTCCAGATCAATCACTCCCGCACCAGCACGGTGGGCGCGATCCGGGGCTTGCACTACCAGCTCCCGCCCCATGCCGAAATGAAGCTGGTGCGTTGCATCCGGGGGCGCGTCTGGGATGTGGCGGTGGACTTGCGCGCCGGGTCACCGACATTTTTGCAGTGGCATGCAGAGGAGTTGACGCCGGACAATGCCCGCATGCTGGTGATCCCAGAGGGTTGTGCCCACGGCTTCCAAGTGCTGGAAGCGGAAAGCGAATTGCTCTATTTGCATACCGCATACTATACCCCTGCCGCTGAAGGTGGCCTGTGCCATGACGAGCCCCGACTCGGGATTACCTGGCCGCTACCGGTTGCCGATCTCTCCGCGCGTGACCGCCATCATCCACTACTGAACACCGATTATTTAGGAATGACCATATGAAATGTCGTCACTGCCAGAAGCCGCTCCAACATGTGTTCCTTGACCTCGGCTTCGCCCCGCCATCCAATGCCTACCTGTCCACGGCCGACCTCCTGGCGCCCGAACTGTACTTCCCGCTCAAGCTCTTTGTCTGCCACCATTGCTGGTTGGTGCAGACAGAAGACTACACCCAGGCGGACGAACTCTTTAACGCGGACTATGCGTATTTCTCGTCCATTTCCCAAAGCTGGCTGGAGCATGCGGCCCGCTATGCCAGCATGATAAGCACCCGGCTTGCGCTTGGAAAAGACAGTCTGGTCATGGAGGTGGCCGCCAACGACGGCTATCTGCTCAAGAATTTCCTGGCGGCCGGCATCCCCTGTCTGGGCATCGAGCCCACCGCGGGCACGGCTGATGCCGCGGAAAGTCTGGGCATCCCCATTCTGCGTGAATTTTTCGGCCAGTCGCTGGCCGAAAACCTCGCCGCCCAGGGCAAGCGCGCAGACCTCATCATCGGCAACAACGTCTACGCCCATGTACCGGACATCAACGACTTCACGGCCGGCCTCAAGGCCGCCCTCAAGGACTCGGGCACCATCACCCTGGAATTTCCTCATCTGATGCGCCTTCTGGAAAACACTCAGTTCGACACCGTGTATCATGAACATTTCTCTTATCTTTCCCTGTATACCGTGAGCCGGATCTTCGCAGAAGCGGGTCTGCGCGTATGGGATGTGGAAGAACTGCCTACCCACGGCGGTAGTCTGCGCATCTACGGTTGCCATGCGGAGGATGAACGGAATACCACGCCAGCGGTGGCGAAACTGCTGGAAGAAGAGGGTCAAGCGGGTCTACGCGACCTGGAAACCTACCACGCCTTTCAACCTCGCGCCGACCGCGTGAAAGATGACCTCGTCAGCTTTCTGATTGCGCAAAAGCGGGCGGGCAAGTCCGTTGCTGCCTATGGTGCCGCCGCCAAAGGCAACACCTTGCTCAACTACGCGGGCATCAAGCCGGATTTGTTGCCCTATGTCTGCGATGCCGCGCCGTCCAAACAGGGGAAATTCCTACCCGGTTCCCACATTCCCATTCTGCCCCCTGCCGTGCTCAAAGAGCGCCGTCCGGATATCGTCCTGATCCTGCCCTGGAACATCGCAGAGGAGGTCAGATTGCATTATGGTTACATCCATGATTGGGGTGGACAATTTGCAGTAGCCGTACCGGAACTTGTGGTCAGTTAAGCTGCTTATTCCCCCAAGGACGCTGCGGCGTCCCTTTTTAAGGAGTACACCCCATGATGGTCATCGACAAATTCCTCGCTGAGCGCGAGGTCCAGGGCCAGCCCATTCGTGTCGGCATGATTGGTGCCGGATTTGAAGGACGCGGCGTCGCCTTGCAACTCGTTGCACGCCGTGCACCCGGATTGCGGCTCGTGGCCATAGCCAATCGCCACCTTGAAGGCGCTCGCCATGCCTATAGCCAGGCGGGAGCCGAGGATGCCGTCGCGGTAGAGAGCCCGGCTGCCCTCTTGCAGGCCATTGCCGAAGAGCGCTACGCCGTTACCGAGGATGCTACGCTACTTACCGACTGCCCGCAGATAGACGTGATCCTGGAGATCACCGGCAGCGTGGACTATGCCGCGGGCATGGTTCTGCGCGCCATTGAACACGGCAAGCATGTGGTCATGATGGATGCGGAGCTCGACGGCACCGTCGGGCCGATCCTCAAGGTGTATGCTGACCGTGCCGGCGTATGCCTGACGCAATCCGACGGCGACCAACCCGGTGTCATCGCCAATCTCTATCGTTTTGTGCGCTCCATCGGCGCCGAGCCGGCACTCGTCGGCAACATCAAGGGCCTGCACGATCCCTACCGCAATCCGGAGACCCAGATTGAATTTGCCCGGCGCACCCGCCAACGCCCGCCCATGGTGGCATCTTATGCCGACGGCACCAAGATATCCTATGAAATGGCCGTCTCGGCCAACGCTTTCGGCTTGAGCGTCGCCCGTCGCGGTATGTACGGACCTACTGTGCCGATGGGTACTCAGGTGCGAGAATCTCCGGGCTGGTATCCCCCTGAGGCACTCGAAATCCCTGGCGGCATTGTGGATTATGTGGTTCAGGCCGAGCCCGCGCCGGGCGTCTTCGTCATCGCCCGCTACGACCATCCCGTGCAGCGCGAATATCTGAAATACTACAAACTCGGTGATGGACCTTACTACGTCTTCTATCGACCCTATCACCTCTGCCATTTCGAGGCACATCACAGTATCGCACGCGCCGCGCTCTTCGGCGACGCCACGATGGCACCGATTGGCAGGCCACACGTCGAAGTGATAACCACCGCCAAGCGCGATCTCGTTCCGGGCGAAGTGCTGGACGGATTCGGCGGCTTCCTGAGCTACGGTCTGGCCGAGAACGCTGATGTCGTCGCTCGCGATCGCCTATTGCCCATGGGGGTGGCCGATGACTGTCGGATCAAGCGCGCAGTGCCCAAGGATCAGGTACTCACTTATGATGACGTCGAACTACCGTCCGGACGCCTGATAGAGCGTCTGCGCCGCGAACAGGCCGAGTATTTTCATATGCCGTATGGCGGGATCTGAACCGTTCGCCTGCCCAGCGAAAAAGCAGGCGACAGTTTTTTGTCAAACGTGAGCCTGTTCCTTGCGTGTAAGGCCAAGCCAGGCGCCCTTCAGCACGGCTCTGAAGCCTGGTGCATTACGGAATAAGATTTTTCTGCGAAGCTGATTTAAGAGAAAGACGCCGATGGTATAAGCAGGGAATGGCGCATGTCGCCTGAAAAACCTAACCCCCGATTCGCAATACCATAAGTCAACTAGCGGACTGGTTTTTTTCCCTTCCTCAGCATACTCACCATGAAAAACGTGGGATTCAGGGCTCACGTGGAGCCGCCAGCCACTATTCCGCATCCGGAATGACAGATCACCGTCTTCCCAATACATAAAAAATCTTTTTTCATCCAGCAGTCCGACCGACTTCAGCGCGGCGCAACGAAGCAGAGCGCTTGCACCGGTTAAATATTGTAACTTTTGCCCGCCAACGGCATTATGGTAATGGCCCGCTCGCCCAGTCCAAAAACTAATCCACCCGCCTCCCCATGCCTGAATTTTCTGAGGTGCGTCCTTGTAATATGAGACCGATGCGGCAACGCCAATTCGTGCATCTAATTCTGCGGCCTTTACCAATTCGGCGAGTGCCATAGGAGTCGCAATGGCATCATTATTCAGCAACCAAACATAATCCACGTTTTCTTCCATGGCTTTTCTGATGGCAATATTAAAGCCGCCACCAGCACCGAGGTCCAAGTCGGATCTCAATAGTTCCAGAGAGGGGTATCGTTCCAATATTCGTTCTACGGAATCGTCCGTGGAACCATTGTCCACTACTACCACCCGGGCATCAAAATTGTCCTTTACGAGTTTTTCAAGTGATGCAAGGCACTCAACGGTGTCACGCCAGCCATTCCAGTTCACAAGCGTGATCCAAACAACGGGACGAGTATTATTTGACATGTCACCTCCTGGGGGATAGGTAAAATCAGGTAATTTCACAACCGTATATGTACACGCCGATGTCCAGCCAATTCATTTTCGATTCATACCCTTTCCCAGCATTCGCTTTGTGTATTGTAACGCTTTATCACGCGGGCGGGAGATCCGACGATAACGCAATAATCCGGAAACTCACCTCTGACGACCGAATTAGAGCCTACTATGCACTGTTTTCCAACCACCGTGCCGGCGAGGATTTTTGCGCCCGTACCAATAAAACAGTTTTCTCCGATAATGACCTTCTTAACGCTAAGAGGTTGTAACATTACAGAAACACCAATCTTTTCGTAGGTATGGTCATTGTCAGTTATGGTCACATCATACGAAATAACGGTGTTCCGTCCAATGACCACCTTATTCGCGCAACTGATCGTCCCATGCTGCTCAATGCTGACATTATCCCCAATGACCAGATCCGGAGTAAATTCTTGCCCGGACCAACCAGTTTGCGCCTCCATTCTCAGGCCATCGCGCACCTGAACATTATCACCGATACGGATGTACTTCGGATTGGTGATAAGTAACGGTGAACGTATCAAGGATCCCGCACCTAACCGTTTAAATATTTTTCGGTATTAAACCTCAGTGACCAGCTTCGACCATAAGGTCTCTAATTTGATATATTTCATCGATACCGGCGCCCGTAAAATGCTGCGACTTTTTGATATATCATAACCATCAGTACCCTATGTTTAGACATTGACCTGTGAAATTTAGCGTTGGGGTAGATGGGGATGTCAAGGAGTGGCTATCCCGGTAGCTCCCCGCATTTCTGGGCGATCATGGCGCCAATCGGAATCGCCGACGTCGCGGCGGGGGAGGGGGCGTTGCAAACATGGAGCATTCGCTTCGTCTCCTTGATCAGGAAATCGTGAATAGCGGCACCCTCTCTGGAAACGGCCTGTGCCCTGACGCCGGTACGATAAGGCTGTAGATCATCGAGTTCGAGCGACGCACAGTATTTGTGGCACTCCGCCAGATAGGCCTGTTTGCTCAATGAACCGCGTAATTCGTGCAATGCATGGTGACGATATTGCAGGATGAGCTTCCAAAATCCTGGATAAGACGCGAAATCCAAAGTGTCGCGAAGATCGAAGGACAACTTTTGGTAACCCTCGCGGGCAAAACCAACGACGGCGTTCGGCCCAACCGTGACACTGCCGTCTATCATGCGGGTGAGGTGAATGCCAAGAAATGGCAACGAAGGATCCGGTGCAGGATAAATAAGATGTTTCACGATATTGTTTTTTTCCGGTGGAAGCTGGAAGTATTCCCCGCGGAAGGGCACGATGCGGAAGTCCACGTCCAGCCCGGCAAGCGCTGCCAGACGATCTGATTGCGCCCCCGCGCAGGCAACGAACTTCTTGGCCCGCCAGGCGTTTCCGCCCGCGCCGATCTCCACATGTGTGTCCTTTTCCACAATATTATCGACAGTAGTGCCGTAATGAATTTCGCCGCCCTGCTCAGCGACGAGATCGGCCATCTTGCGACAAATGGCAGCGAAGTCGGTGATGGCTGTTTCCGGGCTATAAAGTGCCGCCACCCCGCTGATATTCGGCTCCCTGCGACCCAGTTCCTCACCGTCGATCCGTTCGAGACTTAAGCCGTTGGCGTGCGCACGTGCATACAGCGCATCAATGCGCTCACGCTCGATATCATTCGTTGCCACAATGAGTTTGCCACATTCCTCAAAAGGCAGGTCGTGGTCACGACAGAATGCTTTGCTTGCATTGAGTCCGTCACGACACAACTGCGCCTTGAGACTCCCAGGCGCGTAGTAGATACCCGCATGAATGACCCCACTGTTATGTCCGGTTTGATGAAGGCCAGGGCTATTTTCCTTTTCAAGGATGAGCAGACTTGCACCGGGGTGCAACTGCAGAAGCTCCATCGCCGTGGCGAATCCTACAATGCCACCGCCAACCACACAAAAATCGTAGATCATGGGTTCCTCTCGTCGTCCAGATAAGCCCCTGCCTTACTAAGTTGGGAGATGGCAGGCTGATAGCTTTCCCCCGCCTCGGGGCGGAAAAGCAGATTGATGGCAATGCCCGCTGCCCGACCCGCCTCAATATCCGTCATCTTGTCCCCGATGAGCACAGACCGGGACGGATCAATGCCCAGTTCCCGGATCGCCGCCTGCAGCATCCCGGGAGCCGGCTTACGGAAGGGGCTTTCACGCCTATACGCACCGACCCCATGTTCGGGGTGGCTCGGGCAAAAGTAGATTTTATCGAGCGCGCCACCTTGCGCCTCAAAACGGCCATTCACCCACTTCATCAAGGAATGAAAGTCCGCCTCGGTATAATATCCGCGCCCGATGCCCGCCTGATTGGTGACCACCACGACGAGAAACCCCCTGGCTTTGGCCGATGCTACCAGGTCGAAAATGCCGTCGATAAAAGTGAAATGCTCCTGACGGCATACATAGGCCGTGTCCTCATTGATGACGCCATCGCGATCCAGAAAGAGCGCGCGTCGCCTCACAGCGCTGCAAGCTCCACTTGGGCGCGGGCGTAGTCTTCGGGCACCCCGATGTCGATAAAGCGGCCACGGGTAACCAATAATCCGAAGGACGCACGTTGCACCGCCTCCACCAGAAAATCCTGTTCCAGGGAGAAGGGTTGACCCAAAGGGAACGCATCTAGCAGATGTTTTGGAAACAAATAGCAGCCTACATTGATCAGGCCCGGCCCGGATGCCGCCTTCTCCGCGAAACGCATCACCTGGTCGTTTTTCGCTTCCAGGCGCCCATAGCGGGTGGTATCCGCAACCTCGCGGGCAACGATCAACGGCTGCCCGTTTCTTTGCCAGAGATCCTCCAGCCGGCTTATCTCCACTTCCAGGTAAGTATCGCCATTCAACACCACAGCACGGTCGCTGTGGCAATGGGCAAGGGCCTCTCGCACAGCGCCTCCGGTACCGAGGGGGGCATCCTCGATGGTGTAAGCAAGCGCCATATCGCGGTAGCGATGACCGAAGTGGTTGGTGATGACTTCGGCCTTATACCCCAGCGAAAGCACCACCCGCCTCACGCCCTGACGGGACAAATTCTGTAGCAATAGCTCCAAAAAGGGCCGCCCCGCCACCGGCGCCATGGGTTTGGGAGCGTCCGGCACTACCGTACGCAGACGGGTGCCGAAACCGCCCGCCAGGATGATGGCCTCCATTAGGGTCGCGGCGAGAACAGGGCGTTCTCTATCAGACCACAGAGAATATGGCCCAATACCAGGTGCCCCTCCTGAATCTTCGGCGTGTCGCCGGAGGGCACTTCCAGCAGATGGTCGCACAGGCCTTGCATGGGGCCGCCGCGATTTCCGGTGAGGCCGATGGTCACCAATCCCCGCTGCCGTGCCTCCTCAAAGGCCCGGAGAATGTTAGGCGATTTCCCGGAAGTGCTATAACCGATCAGCACGTCCCCTTTGCGGCCCAGGGACTGCACCTGCCGCGCGAACAAGTATTCATATCCGTAATCATTGCCGATGGCGGTGAGAATGGAGGTGTCTGTAGTCAACGCCAGGGCGGATAAGCCCGGACGGTCAAAGGCAAAGCGGCTTACCAGTTCTGCCGCAATATGCTGAGCATCCGCCGCGCTCCCCCCGTTTCCCGCGAGAAGTATTTTTCCATCCTGGCGCAGACAGCGGATACAGACCTCCGCAGCGGTCTGCACGCGCTCTTGTAACACCGTATCGCACGCCATGTTTTCGAGAAGACACTGCGCACCAGCCAGTTGCGACCGGATATAGGATCGCATCAGAGCCTCCATGCCTGTGTGCCATTCTTGGTGAAATGGCAATTGCTGACCTGTCCTGAAAAGCGGCTGAGGGCGCGCACCACATCCATCCGGCGGTCCGGGGGCGCAAAAAACATCATAAATCCGCCTCCGCCCGCACCCGATATCTTACCGGCGAGGGCTCCGGCCTCGATTACCGAATAATACATCTCATCAATCTGCGGGTTGGATACCGTGCTCGCCGAACGCTTTTTATTCTCCCACCCCATGCGCATGGATTCCACGATTCCGTTGAAATCGCCTTTGAGCAGGCACTCCTTCATCACCAGCGCTTCCTGCTTCAAGCCATACATCGCCTCCATGGCGTCGTGGGAACCTTCCTCCATATTCCGGCTTTGGTCCGCGATGATCTTGGCCGATTCACGCGACACCCCGGTATAGAACAACACCAGGGACGCCTCCAATTCACAGATGATGTAATTTTTAATGCGTAGCGGATTGATGACCGCGCGATCCTCGGCAAAAAACTCCATGAAGTTGAAGCCGCCGAAGGTGGCCGAGTACTGGTCCTGTCGCCCGCCTTGAAGGCCGCAATCCACCCGTTCGATTTGGAAGGCGAGTTGGGCGATGGTGTAATCATCCATGGGCAGATTCAGCAGCTCGCCAAAGGCCCGGATCATGGTCACCACGAGCGTAGAAGAGGACCCCAGGCCAGAACCCGCAGGCGCATCGCAGAAAGTGCTCAACTCCAGGGCCATAGGCCGACCACCGTGGTAATGCTGCATCATAGTGTTGTAGACCGCCCTGTGCAGATTGAGCTGTCCATCCAGCGCAATCGGCTCAGAGAGCGGTAAGCACTCCTCAACCCGCAGATCCGTCGCCAGGAAACGCACACAAGGCTCGTCCAACAGCCGGATCACGGCATAGGCGTACCGATCAATGGTGGCATTCAGCACATACCCGCCATGCACATCACAAAAGGGTGAAAGATCCGTGCCCCCACCGGCCAGACCAAGACGTAAGGGTGCTCTGGCACGTACAATCATTCGCAGTTTCTCCCCAAAGTTAGAGCAGGTCACCCTGCCCCAGTATCGCGCGGTAGAGCTTTTGCCGGTAAGCGTCGGGGCCCCAGTTCTCCGACAAAATGGCCCTCGCTTGTGCACAAGACGCGGTCAGTCGGTCGATGTAAGACTCCGGATGGGTGATAATATCGCACAACTGTGTTTCGGTCGCCACCATCTCCAGATGAGCAATCTGCTCCGGCAACCCCTCCACCGCCATGGAGTTCGTCACCACAGGCACGCCGTAGGCCAAAGCCTCCAGCACCTTGGTTTTGATGCCACCAGCAAGCTTGGCCGGTACAAGCACAATGCTGGTATTGGTATAAATGCGCTCGAATGCAGGTTCATATCCTGAAAATTGCACATTTTCTACCACAGGGAGGTAGCGGCGCTGACGCCCAAATATGACCAGTGGGGCGTGTGGCCGAAGATCCGTCCAGATTCGAAGCAGATAATCGATCGCCAAGGCGTTTTGCAGTTGAGAATCGCTACCGACAAAAATGAAGCGATAAGGCGTCACCAGGGTCTTCGCTGGAGAAATCGCATGAAACGACTGGGGAATAAAACCCACCGATCCGCGACCGGCGTGGATCCTGCTTTCCAGAATCGTCGCCTCGGTAGGGGAGGCCAGAATAATTCGGTCGGCGATGGATACGAGTTCTACCTCGGTCCTCTCCAGTGCCGCCGCCTCGCGCTGCACCACCCACCCGGAGATAGGTAGTCTGTTCATTATCCGACTCAATTTACGCCCGACTTTTTTTTCCAGATATCCAAGCTGGAGCCCCTGCTGGGACACATGGGCAGCATGTTCGCTATAACGCCTGGACATCAGATCATCAAAATCCACGAGTAAACGCACACCGTTGCTGTGCCGTCTTGCAGCGCGCACAAGCGACGCGCACCGGACGGTGTCAAAGTAGATGACGTCCGGGTTCACCTCCCGAATGGTCCTTAGCAGCCGCCGTTCCTCCCGTTTACTGCTAAAGAGGACTTCCTGTATCGCCCGGCCGCTAAAAACGGCTTGCGTGACCACAGATGCCAACGACAGTACTTTCCTGACGCCGGTGACGTGATGAACACGCCCTCTGACCTGATGATCCACTGTTTGATGTGCGTCACCGACGGCCTCCTTCATCTTTCGTATAAAGCCGTCCCGTCCACTTATAGACAGGCCGGGATCGGGACGCGTCCAGACAAACAGCACCCGCAGCCGTTTTTGGGTGTCTGCACTCATGAAGTAGCGCTCGCACCCTTGACCTTGTTGACCAGCGACAAGATGGAGTGCGCAGTCGATGTTTCCGAATAATGATTCATCACCCAAGTCCTGCCACGTTTGGACATTGCATAAAGGCTTGCCGGGTCATTAGCAAAACGGGAAATGATATTTGCGTACTCCTCGGCGGAATCACACACACTGACCCCTGACTCCAGCGGATCCACCAACCCTTCCGCACCAACCCGGGTGGATACGATCGGCACACCCCATATCGCATGTTCTAAAATTTTTATCCGGACGCCGCTACCGGCCTGAACGGTCACGAGCGCCAGGTCGGCGTCCGCGTAGGCATCTTCAACATTCTTAACGAACCCCCTGACCATCACATCCTCTGCTGCGTAACGCGCAACCCAATCGGGCATCCCTTTGCCGAATATGGATAATCTGAACCTTATATTTAGAGAACGCAAGATCGGCAAAACAGCATCCAGAAACCAGTGTAGCCCCTCTTGGTTTGCGGGGGATTCCATTGCTGCGAAATGTAATAACCTAAGGACACCGCCGTCCATAAAGGTTTTTTTGACCTTGTCAGGCCCTGTAATGGTTGACAACACCACTTCAACTGGGTGCGCGAGATTTGGGCGCATGCTGTTGAGCATATCCGCATCAGTGGCCGTCACTGCCACCACCTGATCTACCCAACCCAACGCCGCCTTTTCATATTTTTGGAGACGGCTTGCCTGATGGGCGTAGACCAGTTTTTTAATTGGGTTACGAAAACCTCTGGCCATTCTCCGCAAGATGATGTATTCAACATTGTGTTCCCGCAGAATTATTGGAATATTCGGATATATTTTTTTTAACACACGCCCATATTGGGCCGTATGGAGATGCTCACAAATGATAAAGTCTGGCTGTTCTACAGCAACAATATCAATCAATTGTTCCTTGAAATCCTTCGATGCGTACTTCCACATATTAAACGGCTGAACGGAACTGATGATAGATAATAACAATAGACCGGCGGTGTTGTTGGAAACGGAAGGGCCAAAATGGTTTGATGAAAAAATTGAAGCCTGTGGGCATTCCGTCAAGTCTGCGTCACCCTTCTTACGCATGGTTGCCCAGGCAACGCTTATACCGCTGTTATGTATGGCCTTCGCAAACTCATACATACCCTTGGCCCCTCCATCCATATCCGGGAGCATGGGTCGGTGGGTAATAATTAAACATTTTATTTTACTCATGGCGCCCTTGCTCCAAGCGATAGCCCGCTTTTGTGCTGATACGTACCGTTTGGTTGTGCATTTTCTCGGGACCAAATAACGGCTAAAAACAACACGAGGAAGTCGATGAACGGCTCGATTAGTGTGCCGTTTAATAGCAAATATATTATTCCTAGAGAAACGATGATGGTGCTCGACACGCCACTTTTTACATAGGGCCTAACGCAGGCATATAGAAATATAGCAAAACTCACGGTGCCAATGACTCCATATTGGAATAACAAACTTGGGAGTACGGTAAATGAGGTTGCCGGCGGTAACAGCGTGAGAAGCGGAGACCGGCTTTCAGAGCCTGGACCTGCCCCCCAAAGGGTATGGGTTGGAAACAAATAGGATACCCCAATAAAAGGTGACACCCATCGCGCATACGCGCTAGAACCGGTGGACAGTTGATGCTGTATTCTTTCGATATAGACCGGCAAATAGGCAATCGTCATTGGGAAAACCAGGACAAGTGAGAACAATAAATACTTTAACGCCTTTTTATTAGGCAGCAGAAAGTCTCTAAAGGCAAAGACAGCGGCAAGCAGAATGAGCAGGATTCCCGTTCCAGAAAAGGTAAATATCACGGCCGCCATATATAAAGCGAGCAAACTGATGCGTTTGAAGTAGCGATACTCAAAAATAAATGCTAGCGCTGACAGTTGTGATGCAAATGACGGTTCCAACATGAAAAATCCGTTACTTTTAAATATGTTCATTAACGGTGGATGATATGTGGTGTTAAATCCGCTCAACATCCAGTGGGTGGGGACCAACGAATTGAGGTCTAAAAAGCCAAGTCCAACGAGTTGTAATAAAAACTGAAAAACAGACAGGAGCGATGTGACGGCAATAGACCATTGGAAAACGTTCAATGCGTCTGGGAAGATAGGCCGGTATGGATCCTTTATCGTGACAGTCCATAACAAGTACACGCTGGCGAGGGCCGCAAGCGACGTCAATGCAATGTGCAATGATCCGATGCTCATCACCGCGCAAAGGATTAACATAGATATCATCAAGGTGTAGGCCTCGAGCTTGGCTCGCGCTATATCCACCGCATTGCACAAAAACAATATGGTCATCACCACAAACGTCAGCGGAAGCACCAGTGGGATTTGCTTAACGCCAAAGGTAATCGCAAACCGCTGTAGAAATACAAGAGATATCAATTCAACGTATATTACTGATCTGACCCAAAACGCTTTCATGGTATATCCTTGACGTCCAATATCAAACTCTGCTGGGCAATATATATCGCTGTCAATATTGGGTATCAGCGCAAACTAGCGGAGTAAGGGTATGCAGGCAGGACACCAATTGTATAAGCGGAGACTGAAAACTGCGGAAGCGCATCAGGACGAAACCCGATCCGGCGGTCTGCGCGAACCGTTCTGAACGAGCGCCAGAAATACGCCCAGCATAAGCCCTCCCAATAGCGCTAACATCAGAATCAACAAGCGCTTGGGCGCGACGGGGTTGGGATCATATCGCGGTGAAAGCGTCTCCACTGTGGGCATGGTATTGACGGGCGCCAATTCATTCTCCATGTTGGCGATGGCGACCAGCAAACCGCTCAGCGTGTCGATGCGGCGGGATTGCTCCAGCAACAGCAAAGCTGATGCGGAATCCGCTGGTGTCTTGCTAATACGGTCCTTGGCGTTGAGGGTGGGACGCAGGTCCTCGTACTGCGCCTGCAACTGCCCCAACTGCGCCTGCCGGGCCTTGAACAATTGGTCATAGCGCTGTTGCTGATTCGCCAGCAGCCGCTGGATGATCCCCTGCAAATACTGCTGCGCCTCTTGGGGCGAGCGCGCCCTCACCTCCAGGGTGAGGATGATGCCATCGTTCTTGTCGGGCGTAACGGCATAGAGCTTGGGCAATTGCTTTTTGGCCAAGTCGGTATTGACCGGGGTGTAATGGTTCTTCAAGCGGCTCGACAATTGCAGGGCGTTGTCCAGAGGTTGTCCGGCCACCTTGCCGACCTGCACCATGGCCCGGCTCTCATAGACCGTGGTCACCAAGGTCACATAAGCCAATGCCAGCCCCACGCAGATCGCCGCAGTGGCGATCACCAGCCATTTGCGCCCAAGGATAATCTCCCAGATATCGCGCAAACCAAATTCATCCTGAGGCGTTTTTCCTTCCAAAGACATGTTTTACCCTTGTCCGTCTTGCTGACTTCCGAAGTATATATCATTGCCACGGCCGATGTCTTTAGTAGTGTCATACCCGTTCCCAGCATCCGCTTTGTGCGTTGTAGCGTTTGACCACGCGGGCCGGTGCGCCGACGATGACGCAATAGTTGGGAAACTCTCCTCGGACCACGGAGTTGGAGCCTACTATACACTGCTTTCCCAGCACCGTGCCCGCCAGCAGTTTTACACCCGAAGCAATAAAACAGTTTTCTCCGATAATGGTCTGCTGAACGATCAGCGGTTGCTTCATTACTGGAACGCCGATCTGTTCATAGGCATGATCATTATCTGTGATGAATACACCAAACGAAATAACGGTGTTTCGGCCAATCACCACCTTATTGGCACAGCCTATGGTGGTGTGCTGCCCAATGTCGACATCATCCTGAATCTCCAATTCCGGGAAAAACTGCTGTCCTCCGTGCCAACCGGTAAGCGCTTCAAGTCTTGCGCCATGACCGATGCTAACACGCTTGCCAATGGAAATATGCTCAGGACTAGCTATGTTCAAGGGTGAAAAAATTAGAGATCCACCCCCAAAGTGCTTAAAAAATCTCCTGTAGTAGATCCTGCCAATCAGGTGATGATATAGCCTTCTCAGCTTGTTTCTTTTCACCGATACGGGCGCCCTAAAAAAGCCTGTAATTTTTTTGTATATCATGGTATATCACGCTCCTAGAGCAAAAGGTTTTCTGGTTGTTTTCAGAAGTAAGGCGATGGCTTTATTTGCGAAAATGTAATATCGCTTTCAGCGTGGGACGGGTCAGTCCAGACGGTCGGCACGCGAACAGATAAGCCATGAAGCAAAGGAAACTTCCGGTCAGGCGAAACGCATTCATCAAACCCACCCGAGCCTCAGCATTGTCGCCAAGTAGCAAACGGAATTTGGCTCCGTTGAAACTGGCCCTCACCAGTTTTTTCTTGATAATCTGATTCTTTTCCGGGAAGGATTGATACGTCAGAAAGTAGCTGAGCACAAACGCCAGACTTTCACCATTTTTGGTAACTATTCACCAGGGGTACAGTCACCCCATGGTGGGCTGTGGGGTTTTCCCCT
>NZ_JAGDVS010000043.1 GCF_023255755.1 Acidithiobacillus sp.
CCACGAGGACCGGTTTTGTGGGAGGGGTGGTGCTCTACGATGGCGATGCGGTCGCATCTTTTGGCGATGGTCTATATGCCGTGCCACTATCTTGTCTGTGGCCGTGACCTGTTAAAACCCTTCTTGCACAAGGGAGATCACCGGCACCTCGGAGGTCGAGAGGAGCCCTATATATTCTCTGATCCGCGTCAGTTGACCGCGGACTTTTTTGACGAGATCAAGAGGTGGCAACATGAACACAGTCACGATTGAGGTCCGCACTCTCGCTGAAACCCTGGATGACGTGGTGGAGGCGATGGAAACCCTGACACCATCAGAGCCCCGTATCAGCTTTGAAACCCCGGAACTACTCTGGAACGTGCTGACCGCCAAGCGTTGGGAAATCCTGAAAGCCATGGCAGGATCGGGGCCTCTGGCGTTGCGCGAGATCGCCCGACGCGTAGGGCGTGACGTAAAATCCGTACATACGGATATCCACGCCCTATTAAACGCAGGACTCATCAACCGAAGCGCGGAAGGGTTCCGGTTCCCTTACGACGCAGTGCATGTAGATTTTCTGCTCAAGGCGGGATAACGCAGATGTTCATTGACATCCTCCTCGCCCTGAAGGACGAGGATTCCTTTCTGCCAGCAGTGGCCCCACTTCAGCCACTTCGATTGCATCGCCTCCTTTGAGGCAACACAACTCCCCGTTATTCTGGAGAACAGACTACCCCGGCAAGCCCTGCCGTTGACGCAACCCCGTATGGGTTTGCTAGTCCTCTTGCGAGGATGTTCTGTGCCGCGTTCACATCGGCATGCGCTTCATGCCCGCAGTGAAGGCAATGAAACACTGCCTGACTGGGGCGGTTCCCAGCGTCCACCACACCGCAAACCGGACAGATTTGCGAGGTATAGGCCGGGTCCACCAAGAGCAGCATGCCACCTGACCACCGGAGCTTGTAGCTCAGCATCTGTTTGAGCATACCCCATCCCTGATCGAGGATGGATTTATTCAACCCTGATTTCTGCCGGACATTGCGTCCGGGTTCTTCGACCGTTCCCTTGGCGGAGCCGGTCATGTTCCGTACTTTCAGATCTTCCAGCACCACGACCGCGTGGTTTTTGCTGATAACGGTGCTGACCTGATGCAGTACGGTTTTCCTGATTTCCGCGATGCGTTGATGCAGTCGCGTGATTTTGGCCTTCTGTTTTTTCCAGTTGGCCGAAAATTTCACTTTGTGCGCAAGGTTTCTTTGCTCCCGCGCCAGGCGCTTTTGCAGATCCCGATAGGCCGTCACCGGCAGGAACATGGTGCCATCGGACAAGGTGAGCAGGTTCGCCACGCCCCGGTCACCGCCGACCGCTGTAGTGGACGGATGTACGGGGTCCGGGATTTCCTTCTCGGTCTGGATGGCGGCATACCAGTGGCCGCCCGAGCGGCTAACGGTGACGTTGCGGACTTCACCGCCGATGATGCAGGACTTGCGGAACTTCACCCAGCCAATACGCGGCAGGAAGATTCTGGGGAGTACGCTCCGGCCATTGTCATCCTGTGGTTTCAGGTCGATTTTGATCTGTTCCGGATCGGGATAGCGCATACTATCGTGCAGACCTTTCTTTTTAAAAGCCGGAAAACGCTTTGGGCTTTTCTTGTCAAAGGCATCATTGAGCGCACGGTCCAGAAACTTCAGCGCCTGTTGCTGGGGGTGGACGGGGGATTCGGACAGAAAGCCGAAAGATTCCCCGTTCCGCCAGGTGGTCAGGCACTTGGCCATGTCCACGTAGGACAGGATGCCGCAACCGTGCTCCAGATAGCTTTTCTGGATAGCTAAAGCGCGATTCCAGACGAAGCGGGCGCAACCGACGGCGCGTGACAGGAGATGTTCCTGTTCAGCTAACAGTTCGAGACGGTAGCGCACGGCTTTGCGAAGGATCATGGTTCTATTGTATGCTTGGCCGATGACGGATGCAAACAAGATAAGGCATGGCAGGCATTGCGTTTTTAACCTGCATATTCACTTGGTCTTTGTGACCAAATACCGCCGTGGCGTATTCACCGGCGAGGTGCTGGCCGAGCTGCGCGGCATCTTCGCTGCCGTCTGCCAGGATTTCAGCGCGGAGCTGGTGGAGTTCGACGGGGAGGATGACCATGTGCATCTGCTGGTGAATTATCCGCCGACCGTGTCCGTTTCGGCACTGGTGAACAGCCTTAAGGGGGTTTCCAGCCGTCTGATCCGCAAAAAGAACTACCCCAGCGTGAGCAAAAAATTGTGGGGCGGGGCGCTCTGGTCACCGTCCTACTTTGCCGGAAGCTGCGGGGGGGCGCCAATTTCCATTATTCGCCAGTACATCGAGCAGCAACAAACGCCGGATTAGGGCTGCACCCTGCAAGGGCGGTTTGACGCGCATTTCGATCAATCAGCTCGGGGATTCTGACCAATTCCGGGCACCTGTTGGAGAACCTCGTGTTCGTTGCACTGCGCAGAGTCGCCCGAGAGATATTCTACTTCAAAAGCAAAAATGGCCGGGAAGTGGATTTTGTCGCCCTGGATGTTGCGTCTCAGGGGCGCGATCGAACGCGCTTGCTGGTCCAGGTTTGCGATTCCATGGCAGACCCCCAGACCAGAAAGCGGGAGGTGACTGCACTCAGCGAAACCATGAGCGAGTTGAATTTATCGGAAGACATCATCGTAACGCGCAACGAGGAAGTACAGATTCCGGTCGAAGCAGGGATGATCCTTGTCGTACCCGTATGGCGTTTTCTATTGAATCCTACCGGATAACCGGGTGGCTGATGGGCGCAGAAAGCCGCAGTTCTGATAGTTCACTTTCAGTACCGTAATGTAGTACTATCCATGCATGAGAAGAGCGAACGAAAATACACTTGAGCGGATTTTTGCCCGACCAGTCAGTGCCAATATCCAATGGCGCAGTGTCGAAGCGCTTTTCGTTGAGTTGGGAGCAGAGATCAGCGAGCGCGAGCATCCGGAAGTGGCTGGAACAGCATGGAGTGAAGCCATGAATATAATGAGCATTGATGGGTACAACGCGAGAATCGAATTCGACCCTGAACTGGATTTGTTCCGTGGGGAAATTCTGGGCTTGAATGGTGGTGCAGACTTTTATGGAAAAGATCCTGGAGAGTTGCGCACCGAATTCAAAAAATCTCTTGAGGCTTTTCTCGCCGTTTGCAAGGAGAAGGGTATTGAGCCACATCGTCATTTTTCCGGGAGATTCAATTTGCGCATCTCCCCCGAGTTGCACGAACAGTTAGCCATCGTCGCCGAGGCGGAGGGTAAGAGTATCAACGCGCTGGCCCAGGAAGCACTGCGGGAGCGCATTGCGGGTTAACACAGAAAAGAGAGCACCACGCCTGACCGTACTCACTACCTGTCGGGCGAGCGTGCTTTTGCCGCACTGGCGCGGGCCGTGGATCAATACCACCGGTGTGTCGGCCATGGC
>NZ_JAGDVS010000035.1 GCF_023255755.1 Acidithiobacillus sp.
GCACGCGGTGATCGTCGGGCCAGGCTGGCTCCCAGATGACGATGGCGCCTTCAGGTTTCAGGCTGGCGTGCAGTCGCTGAAAAATCTCACCGCGGTTTTCCCAGACATGATGCAGGGCGCGATTCATGGCGATGAGGTCGGCGGGCTCTGGCAGGGAAAACTGATGGATATCGCCTTCATCAAAATGCAGGCGATCCGCAACGCCCTCGCTTTGGGCTTTTTCCGTAGCCTGGCGGATGTTTTCGGCGAAACCATCTAGCCCCAGACCGTGCAGATGTCCGCAGCGTGCGGCGAGTGCCCGCAAATACCAGCCATTGCCGCACCCCAGGTCCACCGCCAGCCCACCGCGTGCATCGACTTCGGCAAAGATGGGGACGGCCGGGCAGATTTTCTCCTCGAACGTCTTGCGAAAATTGTTCTCCAGCATCAGCCCGAACCAGGGCAGAATAGTTTCGCGTTCGGCCAGCACTTTTTCACCGGGACGCTCACCCGTGCGCATGAGACCCGCCGCCCGCTCCGCCATGTGTGCAGAAAGTACGGCACCCACCGCTACGCCCACGCGGCTGTTTTCGGCTTCCGGGCGCATGCTGTCGCCATCCTCACTCAGCCGCCATTGCTCATTGTCGGTCAGTTCCAGCCAGCCAAAGGCATAGGCGGCATCACACCAGCGCAGCACGTAGCCGGTATCCATCCCGGCAGCTACCGCCAGCGCTGCGCTGTCCGCGTTGCCCAGAGTATGGAGGATGCTAAAAAGCCCGTTGACGACGCCAATGAAAGCGATGTTCAGAGATAATGCACCCTGAGCCTGCTGCCGAAGTTCATCCATGCTGCGTAAAGCCATGTCACACTCCCTCGTTCAGATGAGATATTTCAAACCGACCACCGCGAGTACCGCGAGGGTCCCCATGAGAAAAGCCCTTTGATTAATGCGCAGATGCAAGCGATTACCTGTCCACAAACCGAGCAGCACTGGTGGAATCAGCAGGAGGAAACCCACCATCAGTTGCCAGGTCAGTAGGGCCAGCGCTATGTACATAAAGGCCCGTAGAATATTGTCCGTGAGGGCAATGCCCTGAAACGTGGCGCGGAAGGCGCGTTTGTCGAGATGACGCATTTGCAGATAGGCGACAATGGGTGGACCTCCACCGCCATACAAACTGCCCACCACGCCACCGAAAATGCCCAGCGGCATTCCCCAGGGCAAGGCGACCTGGGGTAGTCGTTCCGGCTTCATTATCAGCGCGTAGACCACGTAGGCGAGAATGAACACGCCAAGAAAACGGGTAAGATTCTGGGCATCGGTATCCGCGAGAATAAAGGAGCCGATGGCCAGCCCGATCACGCTGCCCGGAACCAGCCAGCGCAACTCCGGCCAGCGCATTTCCCGAAAGTCATAGGCGCCGAGCAGCACGGAACCGAGCAGGTCCAGCAGCAGCACCACGGGCACTACTTCTTTGATGGGGAAAATAAGCGTGAGCAGCGCCACCGAAATCAATCCGGAACCAAAGCCAATCACCGCGCGGACATAAAAGGCGACCAGAATGATCCCCCCGGCGATGGCCCAGAGCAACGGATTTTGAATCAGGGTGGCGTAGGACAGAGAGGCATGCATTATCATACCGACCAGTCTATATGGTTTGTTGATGACCTTCCACATAGGGCTGGTAGGATTGATTCATCCGAGTCGAGCGTTGGTCTATAGGCAACCGTGAAAAAATAGCCTAATATCAAAGCATCCTGAGAAATTGCTTTAACCTGATATAGCCGATGCGGCGAGGTGTTCCCATGCTGGCCTCCATTCCTGTACCCGACACAGATCCTGGACTCTCGACGGCAAAGTATTTCCCTTCCACGGGGTGGTGGCTCTTTTTCTGGCTTTCGTTAGTGGCGATTTTTCTATTTTGCGCACCGCGCGCTGAGGCCGAGACCAGCGGCCTCCCACCCATAGATGCGCGTGCTTATATACTGATGAATGCGGATACGGGCGCCATCATTGCGACAAAAAATGCCTATCAGCCCTATGCTATTGCCAGCATTACCAAGCTGATGACGCTATATCTGCTTTTCAAGGATATTGACAGTGGGCATCTGCAGATGAACCAGCACTTCGTGCCCTGTCACGCGGCGCTACAGACGAGGGGCTCCAGCATGTTCATGCATCCCGGCCTGCCCTTTAGCGTCGCGCAGATGATTCTGGGAATGACGGTGCCTTCCGGCAATGATGCTGCGGTAGAAGCTGCACATCTGGTGGCCGGCAGCGTACCCGCCTTTGTCACCGAAATGAACCAGACGGCGCGCAAAATCGGGATGCTTTCCACCACCTTCTATGATCCCGATGGGTTGCCGCATCCCAATAACATGGCCAGTCCCTATGATATCGCCGTCCTCACTCGCACGATCATGGCCCAGTTTCCGCAGTTCATGCCTTTTTTCGGCCACAAAAGCTTTACCTACGCGGGCATCACCAGCCCCAACCCCAACCTGTTGGTGGGGCGGGTGCCCTTTATCACCGGCATGAAAAGTGGCTATACCGACGCAGCAGGGCATTGTCTCGTTGCTACAGGAACTCAGGATGGCGTGAAGCTGATTGCAGTGATCCTCGGAGTGCCGTCCTTCCACAATGAAAGGCGGGGTTTCTGGAAGGCATCCTGGCAGAGCCTCAAGTTGCTGGACTGGGGATTTGCACGTACCCTCTGGCTGCCTGCAGCGCCACATCTGGAGCGGACCTCGGCACCGTAACCGCTAACCTTTATTCGCTAAGGTGCGCGGACGGTGTAGAACCGGCTGAGTCGGTGGGTGGTTTCTTCAGGAACATGATCAGCGGAATCATGACCAGGAAGCCGTAAAAAACGAGCACAAAAGCATCCAGCATCCCGCGCATGTTCGCTTGGCTGTATAGCACAACGTTACCCAGCACTTGCCAGGTGGTCGGATTCTGGGTCATACCCGCTGCTGCAAGATAGTGATGAAAGGCAGGGTTGAACGGGTTGATAAAGCCGCCCATCTGGTTCCAGCCCACCTGCGTTTCCTGACTCGTCACCGTAGAGACAATGGCGATGCCGATGCTGCCACCCAAGGTTCGCATCAGGTTGAAAATGCCCGAGCCTTCGGCCTGTTGTGATTTTTTCAGGGTCGTAAAGGCTAGGGTGAAGAGCGGAATGGTGACCAGACCAAAACCAATGCCGCGGATGAAGCTGGGCCAGATGACCCAGGCCATGTTGATGTCCAGGTTGTAGAGTGTCGTGAAATAGGTGCCAAAGGCGCCAAAAATGACGCCGACCAGTACGATGTTACGTGGATTGACGCCGCGCCCCAACAGTCGTCCCGCCAGCATCATGGCCAGCATCGCACCAATGCCCTGTGGTGCCATCACCAGCCCTGCGGTGAAAGCCTCATAGTGCATCAGTGTCTCCAGCATGATCGGCAGAATCACCATGGTACCGAAGAGGGCGAGACCGAATATACCGATACCCATGCTGCCGATGGAGAGATTACGGTCTTTGAGCAGGCGCAAATCTACCACCGGATGTTTTACGCTCAAAGAGCGCCAGACAAAAAAGAGCATTCCCAATATGGCACAAATGGTCAGAATGATGATGGTCCGCGAGCTGAACCAGTTATCCTGATCGCCGAGGCTCAATACGCCCTGCAGGCTGCCCAGCCCCAGGGCCATCAGCGCAAAGCCTGTCCAGTCCACGGGGCGGGGGGTGGTGCTCTTGCCGCCGTCGGGAATGGTCTGCATCAACAGGAACGCGAGGATACCGAAGGGAATATTCACATAGAATACCCAACGCCAACTGAGCGTGTCCGTCAGATAACCGCCCAGGGTGGGACCCAGAATCGGCCCCAGCATGATACCCATGCCGAGTATGGCCATGGCCTGACCGCGCTTGTTGGATGGGTAGGCGTCGAGCATGATGGTTTGCCCTACGGGCGCCAGTGAGGCGCCAAAAATGCCTTGCAGGAAACGCCAGAGCACGATTTCCACCAGGCCGTGAGACTGCCCGCAGAGCACCGAGGAAATTACAAAGCCGACCACACTCCAAAGCATGATGGTGCGCTGGCCGTAGCGCTCCACCAGTAACCCGGTGAGGGGCAGGACGATCACATTGGCGACCATGTAACTGGTGAGCACCCAGGTGATCTGATCGCTGTTGGCATGCAGAGAGCCGCGCATGTAGGTCAGCGCTACGTTGACAATGGTCAGGTCGAGTACCTGCATGACTACCGCCAGCATGACTGCGACCGTAATGGTAAGACGTGAAGCCGGGCTCTCTTGCGCCACGGATGGGCTCCTCTTTGTGACGGACGATCCTGATAGTACCGATCCACTTTAGGCACACTGACGCAGGGACCGGCAGATACATCTATCCGGATACCGACCGTTCGGTCACTATAAGGTCGGTACCCTTGTCTGGCAAGTCCGGGGGTTTCATTGAATGGGGTATCGCATTGCCGCTACAAAAAAAGCCGGCCATAGGCCGGCTGATCAGGCAGCAGATGTTCAGGCCGCGCGCAACACGGCCAGATCCCGCAGATCCTGGCTATCTGAAAATGCTTGTTGAAGCTGCTCGTCCGTGACATCCGCGAAGCAGTAGCCTGCCTCTTCCAGTTGATAAATCAGGCCGACGAACTCGAATTCCCGTTCCATATTCATTTCCATGCTGTTGTCCTCATCAGTAAATAAGACATTTCTAACATACATTTATTTTATAGTTATGTCAATATAATAAATAACTAATATATTGATGGCCCGTGTGCCACAGGGTCAGAGTTGTTCCGGCGGGAGGCAGGGAATGTCCCGGGGTGAGGGTGTCTGGCGTAACAGATCTTCCTCATTGCTGCGCAACCAGCGCCATTCGCCGGGACGCAGTTTGCCGAGGGACAGGTTTCCCACCGCTACGCGAATCAGTCGCAACACTTCCCTGTCACAAGCGGCAAGTAGACGCCGGATCTGGCGATTGCGTCCTTCCTGCAAAATGAATTCCAGCCACTGGGTTTTGCCACCGCAGCGTAACTCCCTGATCTGCATTGGCAGACAATGTTCGCCGTCGAGCACGGAGCCAGCCGCCAGTTGGGCTACGGTGCTAGCAGAAAGGGGCGGGCGAATCTGCACATGGTAGGTCTTGGCCACATGCTGATCGGGATCCAGCAGTTGTTGCGCCCAGTACGGATCATTGCTGAAAAGCAGCAGGCCGGAGCTGGCCTGGTCCAGACGTCCCACGGGGGCCAGCCATGGACTCCTGGGCAGTAGGTCGTACACGGTGGCACGCCCCTTTTCATCCCGACGGCTGGTAATGACGCCGCGCGGTTTGTGCAGCAGCAAAACCTGGCGGGCACTGGCGGTGACCTCGGTACCATCGACACAGATTTTTGGGCCGGACAGGGCGAAGCGCGCCTCTGGATCGTGTATCCGACAACCATCCACCTCCACCCTCCCGGCGCGAATCCATTCCGCCGCCACCGTCCGCGAGCATAGCCCGGCTTTGGACAGGATGCGAGCGAGTCCAAAGTTGGGAGTGCTTTGGTTTTGTCCAGACTTTGGACTATGATTTGAGGGATGTTTCACTAGTCTGCCCAAAGGAGCTGGTTATGGCGCATGAAACTTTGCATGAATCCCTCGAGTCCTTGTCCCCTGAAACTGTGGACATCCACCGGGCCATTTCCTCGCTGATGGAGGAGTTTGAAGCGGTCGACTGGTACCAGCAGCGTGCAGATGCCTGCAAGGACCCTGCTCTCAAGCAAGTCCTGGAACACAACCGGGATGAAGAAATTGAGCACGCTGCCATGGTCCTGGAGTGGCTGCGCCGCAAAATGCCGCGTCTGGATAAGGAATTGCGTGAGTACTTGTTCAGCAAAGGCTCCATCACCGGCCACGAAACTGAGGCGATGGGACGAGAGTAAAACGGATCGCACCGTCACGGTACAAAACGCGCACAGAGGTCGTTGTAAAAATTGAGTCCGAGGGCGGTTGGTCGTAGGGTTTCCCCTTTGATTTCGACTAAGCCATCGCGCGCGGCCTGGCGAATTTGTAGCTGAATCATCGGCCATGACAGGCCGGTACGTTCCGGAAATAACCCCATGGGGAAGCCATTCGTCAGGCGCAGGGCGTTGAGCATGAACTCGAAGGGTCTGTCGGCAACCAAAACGGGTTTATAGTCGCCAATGGCGTCGGCATCACTTAGCGCGTCGGCCATATAACTTTCCGGGCGGCTGGGTTTGCGGCTGCGCCAGATGCCCTCGGGCAAGGTGATCTTGCCGTGCGCCCCGGCACCGATGCCGAGATAGTCGCCATAGAGCCAATAATTGCGATTGTGCTGGCAGCGTTGGCCGGGCAGGGCATGCGCGGATATCTCGTAGCGCGGCAGTCCGGCCTCCTGGAGTTGCTGACGTAGGGCATTTTCCATGTCGGCTGCCTGATCGTTGTCCGGCAGGTTGGCTGGCGGATGGCTTGCAAAAGGGGTCCCCTCCTCCAGGGTGAGCTGGTAGAGGGACAGGTGAGGGGGTGCATAGTCCAGTGCGGTTTGCAGGTCTGATCGTGCAGCCGCGAGATCCTGCCCCGGCAGGGCAAAAATGAGATCGAGATTATAGCTTTCGAATTCAGCGGCGATGGCGAGTTCCACCGCGCGGTGGGCTGCCGCCGCATCGTGAATGCGGCCGAGCCGTTGCAGGAAGACGTCATTGAAAGATTGGATGCCCAAAGAAAGCCGGGTAACGCCTGCCTCCCGGAAGGCGCGAAAAGAGGCCGCTTCTATCGCCCCCGGATTGGCCTCCAGCGTTACCTCCAGGCCGGGCAGCGGCCGCAGGCGGGCGCGGATCTCGGAGAGCAGACGGTCGATGATTTCTGGCGGAAAGAGGCTGGGGGTGCCACCACCGATAAAAATAGTCTGCACACGACGTCCCCAGATGCGTGGCAGCTCGCGATCCAGATCGGCAAGTAGTGCGGACAGATAGCGTTCTGCCGGGATGCTGTCAGCGGCGTGAGAATTGAAATCGCAATAGGGGCACTTGACCTTGCACCAGGGCAGATGCACATAGAGCGAAAACGACGACGATGGTTTTAGGGTCGGGTTCATGGGTACTCGTGAAAGGAGTGACAGGTGACGGATACAGACTGGACGCCCTTATTTTTACTCCGAACAGTGCTTTTCCCCAAGGCTTTATTAGGGCTGCGTATTTTTGAGCCACGTTATCTGGATATGATCAGCGCCTCACTGCGGCAAGGTCGTGATTTTGGCATTTGCCTCAGCCACTCCTGGGGCGATGGTCATGCCGAGCCGGAGTTGGTGGGTACTTTGGCACGCATTGTGGACTGGGGTGGAGAGGCGGGTGTTCTCCAGATTCAGGTGCAGGGGCAGGAACGCTTCACCATTCAGGACTGGCGTTATGATGGACCGTTGGCGGTGGCTTCCATTCATTGCTGGGTCGCGGAGCCCATCGTGCCCATGCGTCGGGAAAACGAGGTCTTGCGCCGTATCCTCGAGGATTTGATTGGCAAGGTACCGGCCACGGAGATAGATGCCAGCAGCGCCGGGATGATCCTGGCGCAGGCGCTGCCTGCTTCTCCGGAAGAAAAGCAGCAGTTGCTGGTTATCCAGGATCCTATAGAGCGTTTGCGCCGCATTGCGGATTTGCTCGGCCAACACGGTGGTGCATAGGGGTAAACCGAATCAGCGACAAAACCTAACGCTTGCCCTTGCCATATATATACGTAGAGAAGTCCGTGTAATCCTGCGAAAGATTACGGAACAGATGATCCAGGCTGATGATGGCCTGCTCCAGAATATTCACGGTGATATAGGGTTTCTCCACCTTCAGGCGCTGATAGCGGGCGCGGGTGAGGACCAGCACCTGAGTGTCGTCGCTTTTGGCGAGGATGCGGGCGCTACGTGGCTGACGATCAAAAAAGGACATCTCCCCGGCCATTTCGCCGTCCCGTACCCGGACCACTTCCACTTCGTCGCCATCGGCGGTGTGATGAACGATGGCCATTTCACCCTTGACGCAGAAGAACAGGGCCTCTCCGAGTGTCCCCCATTCGGCAATCACCTGGTCCATGTGAAACTGGGCATGGGTGACATATTCTGCAAGAGTTTGGATTTCGCTGATGGTCAGAGACTGAGCCAGATGATGCTGTTTGAGAAATTGCGCGATTTCTATGTGGGCAATGCCAGGCATGGTTCGTTCCTCTGGGAAGCAGATTTTCCTTCATTATAAGGGTGGAAGAGGGGTGAGGGACAGTACCGTGCCGCATTTTGAATCCTGCCGTCTCCTCGCGGTACAATGCGCCACTACCTCCAACGAGTATTCCCATGACACGTCCCAGTGGAAGAAGTGCTGACGCCTTGCGTCCGGTACAGGTCACCCGAAATTTTACCAAACATGCCGAGGGCTCGGTGCTGATAGCCTGCGGCGATACCAAAGTGCTGTGCACCGCCAGCGTCGAGGAAAAAGTGCCGCCCTTCCTGCGTGGCGCGGGCAAGGGGTGGGTGACAGCAGAATATAGTATGTTGCCGCGCGCAACCCGGGAGCGGGTAGCACGGGAATCTGCCAAGGGACGCATCGGCGGACGCACCCACGAAATTCAACGCCTCATCGGCCGTAGTCTGCGTGCTGCCGTAGATTTACAAGCCTTGGGCGAGCGCACCATCTGGGTGGATTGTGATGTGCTTCAGGCTGATGGTGGGACCCGCACCGCGAGTATTACCGGCGCTTGTCTGGCGGTGGCCGACGCGCTGCAGCATCTACGTGCGGCGGGGCGGGTTCAGAATAACCCCTTGCGGGACTGGGTGGCGGCTGTTTCGGTGGGCATATACCAGGGACAGGCGGTGTTGGATCTTGACTATGCCGAAGACAGTAATGCCGACGTGGATATGAATGTGGTGATGACCGGTGCAGGTGCGTTTGTAGAAGTACAGGGAACCGCGGAGGGCGCAGTATTCAGTGCGGAACAAATGGCCGAAATGCTGGGGCTGGCGCGCAAGGGAATCGCTGAGTTGGTGGCGCGTCAGCATCAGGAGTGTCCGGAAGCCCGTTCATGACGCCCTTGCTGCTGGCCACGGGCAATGCGGGCAAATTGCGGGAGTTGCAACCGATACTTGCCGCCCATGGCTTCGCGGTGGTCAGTCAAAAAGAGCAGGGCATCTCCAGTATTGAGGAAACGGGCACTACCTTTGTTGAAAATGCGTTGCTCAAGGCGCGCCACGCCGCCTCGCAAAGTGGTATGGCGGCGCTCGCCGAAGATTCCGGGCTTTGTGTGCCCTATCTCCAGGGGGCGCCCGGCCTTTACTCCGCGCGCTATGCCGGCCCAGAGGCCAGTGACGCCGCAAACAACGCCAGGCTGCTGACGATGCTGGCTGAGGCGAGGGGGGAGGCCCGTGCTGCTTATTATGTGGCTTGCATGGTCTTTCTGGAATCTGCTGCCGACCCCTCGCCACTGGTGGCCCAGGGTTTTTGGAGGGGGACTATTGGTGAGCATCCCGCCGGCGACGGGGGCTTTGGTTACGACCCGTTATTTTGGCCCGCGGGCGGGGCATGTAGTGCAGCGCAGTGTAATCTGGAAGGAAAAAATAATCACAGCCACCGAGGTACGGCTTTACGCAGGCTGCTGGAACTACTGGCGGAGCGTCAGGCACCCCAGCCACTATCGCTCAACGACTGACGCAGGCGGGTTAGTGCCCGCACCTGCAACTGTCTCACCGCCTCGCGACTGACACCCATCCGCTCGGCGACGGCTTCCAGGGTCATGGGTGCATCGCCATACATGCCGTAGCGAAACACCATGACCTCCCGTTGTTTTTCGTTGAGTTCTGTCAGATGTTCGCGTAGTGCTTTGCAGATGGCGTCGCGGTCGTACTCGCTATCCGGACCATCCATGTCGCCGGCCACCTGTTCGATGCGGTTTGGCCCGTCAGACACTTCTTCGTCGAGCGAGAAGACACGGATGTCGGCGAAATCCAGGGCGCGCATGGTGCTCTCGCGTACCCCGAGGGCCTCGCGGCGCTGCTCGCGGCGCACATCTGCGTCACTGTCTTCCTCCTCTCCGCGCTGCACATAGGCGTGCAGGGACTTGGCAAGATAGTCGGGCAGGCGTATGAAGCGGGAGCGGATGAGCGCCCGTTGCATGGCCTCGCGGATCCACCAGGTCGCGTAGCTGGAAAAGCGCGTGCCGAGCCCTTCCTGAAATCGGTCGGCGGCACGCAGCAGGCCCATGTATCCTTCCTGGAGGAGGTCTTCCTGGCTGAGCCCTTTATTGCGATATCCCCGGGCGACTGCCCGCACCAGGGGCATGTGCGCGGAGATGAGGGTGGCGCGGGCGCATTCGTCACCCTGGCGCAGGCGATGGATGAGGTGCAGCTCCTGTTTCTGGTTGAGAAACGGCCCACTGTTTTCGTCGTCTATAAAATCATTAAGAGGCGGTGGATCAATGGCGGGACCCATGTCAGGGATATCCGAACCCACTAATTCTCTAGCTTCAGTGTGCACCACAGCCCCTTACACTGATCACAAATCGTCCTACCATTGCAATCTAATATCCTATTTTAAAAGAGATCCCGTCTTTTGGTATATTAGGATTCTTTTTCATCGGCCTGTCAAGTGTCTGCAGCGAGTATTTGGTGATTTTAGCAACAATGTTGCTGGCCTCACGGAGAATGGTGGCGCCTGGCTGAGCCATATTTGCTGGTGGTCAAGTTTTTTGACTCTGCCCCTTGATCTGCCTATAATCTGCCCCTTTCTCGTTACCCTTATCAAAGAGGTCGGAATCCTTCTATGCCAACTGTTCGTGTCAAAGAAAATGAGCCCTTCGAAGTTGCGCTGCGGCGTTTTAAACGTTCCTGTGAAAAGGCGGGTGTCCTTACCGAAGTGCGGCGTCGTGAGTTCTATGAAAAGCCCACGGAAGAGCGCAAGCGCAAGGCCGCTGCTGCCCGCAAGCGTTCGTTGAAGCGTATGCGTCGCCAGTCCATGCGTCTGGTCCGGCTCTACTGATGACACTCCGCGAGCGCATCCAGGAAGATATGAAGTCGGCCATGCGCGCTCGGGAAGCCGAGCGTCTGGTGACCATTCGTATGCTCCTGGCGGCGATCAAGCAGCGCGAAATTGATGAGCGCCGCGAGCTTGACGATACTGAAGCGTTGAGCATTGTGGATAAGCTGATCAAGCAGCGCAAGGATTCTGCCAGTCAATTTGTTGCCGGTGGTCGTCCGGATCTTGCGGAAAAGGAAGAGTCAGAAATCGTTTTTCTCGCGGTCTATCTGCCGGCGGCCCTGTCGCCTGCAGAGATTGATGGGCTGATTGCTGAGACGATGACGGCCGTAGCGGCCAGCGGTCCCAAAGATATGGGTAAGGTACTTACCGCCTTGCGCCCGCAGATGCAGGGACGTGCGGACATGGCCGTGGTGGCGGAAAAAGTGAAGGCCCGCCTTAGCAGTTGATGGACGGGGGTGTGGCTGCGGCCGGGGTTGCCTCCTGGCAGCACAGCTTCTGGCGGGCTCTGGATGCCGGTGATGTGCAGAGCGCGTGGTCACAGCATTGTGGCCACATCTATGGCCGCAGACATGTTGCGGCGACCGCACCGTGGGTGACACTCGCGGAAATTCATGATCGTCTGAACTGGTCGCAGTGGTTGTCACAGCGTATTGCCGCCGGTTTTCCTCTCCCTGTTTCTGATCTCCCCGATGTAAATACCTTGCTGGATCTGGCGAGGCGCCCTGGTGCTGCGCTCAGCGGGCGAGATTTGCGCGCGGTGCTCAACGTGCTGACGGCACAGAAAGGCTACGCCGCGGCTTTGCGTCAGACTGTGGATGCGCTGACCAGGCTGGCGGCTGAGCTTGATCCTCCGGTGGCTTTGTCGCGCAGCCTCAACATGGCGTTGGATGAGGAGGGCGAGCTCCTGGATACGGCGAGCGCTGATCTCGCGCGCCTGCGTCAGCGCCTGCGGACCAGTCGCGGCGAATTGCAGCGTTTCTTGCAGAGCGTTCTGCGGAATCCTGACTGGCAGGAATACTGGCAGGATCAGGTCATCGTGCAGCGCAATGCGCGTTACGTGCTGCCCCTCAAAGCCAGCCACAAGGGGCGTATCAAGGCGATCATTTATGACCGCTCGGCCAGTGGTGAAACCCTTTTTGTAGAGCCGCTGGCCGCTGTCGATCTGAATAATCAGTTGGTTCAGGACCGACGTGCTGAGCTTCAGGAGCAGGAACGTATTCTCAGCGTCCTGAGTGCGGCTGTTGGGGAAGAGGTGCCGGGCATCGTCGCGGCCTTGCGGCATATGGGCCGCCTGGACGCGGTACGGGCAGGGCTGGAACTGGGTGATGCCTATGGCGGGATTTTGCCCAAGGTGGGCGTTGCAGCGGCGTTTGATCTGCAGGCCCTGCGCCATCCGCTACTCTGCCTGCGTCATCCGGGGCAGGTCGTGGGTAACGCGGTACATCTCGGGGCGGACGCGCACCAACTGGTGATTACCGGCCCCAATACCGGTGGTAAGACGGCAACCCTGAAAGCAGTGGGGCTCAATCATCTGATGGCGTATATGGGGTTGCCGGTGACGGCGGAAGGCACTCTGGGTTATTTCCGGAAGTGCTTTGCGGTCATCGGTGATGCTCAGGATATTCACACGGATCTTTCTACCTTTTCGGCGCAGGTGCAGCGTCTGCGGGCAGTGCTGGAGCATGCCGATGCCCACAGTCTCGTGCTCCTTGATGAATTGGGCAACGGCACCGATCCACGGGAGGGGGGCGCACTGGCCCAGGCGGTGGCAGAGGCCTTGCTGGCGGCCAAATCCTGCACACTGCTCACCAGCCATCTGGAAGTGATGAAACGCTATGCCCTGAGCCATGAAGGTGTGGCGCTGGCGGGAATGGGTTTCGATGCAGAGCGTCTGGCACCTACCTATCGCCTGCAGTGGGGTGTGGGTGGTGCCAGTCATGGTCTGGCCATCGCTCGGCGGGTGGGGATGCCAGCGCCGCTGATGGCCCGCGCCGAGGCGCTCTATGCCGATGACCGTGAGGACTGGGAGCGTTGGGAAGCGCAGCGGGAGGGCCTGTTACGGGCCGCGCAGCAGGCCCTGGATGAGGCCGCGTTGGCACGCGATGAAGCCGCAACGTCTGCCCGGCGCCTGGAGCGCGAGCTGGAAGCGGCGCGACAAGAGCGCGATAAAGCGGCTTCTGTAGCGCGCGCAGAATGGGAAAATATTCTGACGGCGGCGCGCCAGCAGGTGCGGCAAACCATCGCGGCGCTCAAGTCAGGACGGGATACGCAGGCCGCATCGGCGGCCCTGCAGCGTCTGGAAGCCCCTTTTCGATCGAAAGAGCAGCGTGCGGACAGTCTGCCTGCCGTGGGGGCTAAGGGCCTGTTTTTGCCGCTCCGGCAAGTGACCCAAGTGTTGCGCGTGGATCCGGTCCAACAAAGGGTGCAGATTCAATTGCGGGGCAAACAGCTTTGGGTGCCTGCCGCACAATTCGCTGTGGATGCGGCGCTGCAAGTCCCCAAAGAAAAAGGCAGCACGCAGTATGCAGCCCCGGAAGATCATCCCTGGCGCCTGGATTTGCGCGGACAGCTTCGGGAAGACGCTTTGGCGGCCTTGTGCCGTCATGTGGATGGTGCCGTGGCCGCCGGTCGCCAGCAGGTCGAGATTCTGCACGGTAAGGGTAATGGCGTGCTTGCGGAAATGGTGCGCGAGTTTGCCGGGCAGGACCCCAGGGTCAGCCAATGGCGCATGGCGCGACCAGAGCATGGTGGTGGCGGCGTCAGCGAGTTGGAGTTACGCTGACGGATGGCCAACTTCTCTCCCGCATTTATTGATGCCGTACTGGAGCACAGCGATCTGGTGCGCCTTATCGACAGTCGCGTGCCGCTGAAGAAAAAGGGGAAGGATTTTTGGGCCTGCTGTCCGTTTCATCAGGAGAAAAGCCCCTCATTTTCTGTCAGCGCGGATAAGCAGATATATTACTGTTTTGGCTGCCACGCGCATGGGAATGCCATCGGATTTTTGATGGCCCATGATCGGCTATCTTTTCCTGAAGCAGTGAAAACACTCGCCGAAGAAGCGGGCATTGCGCTGCCAGAAGATAGTCCCACTGGAGACCAGGAAGACCTGCGGCCGCTGCGTGCCATCCTCGAAAAAGCCGTCGCCCTTTACCAGTCCATGTTCTCAGAATATCCACCGGCCCAGGAATATCTGCGTGGAAGAGGATTGGATGTCGACACTATCGCGCGCTTTGAGTTGGGTTATGCACCACCAGCGGCCCAGTTTCTGAGCCAAAAACTCGGCAATGATGCATCATTGCGGCGGCAGTTGCTGGGCGCGGGGCTGGTCAGCAGTCGCGACGACGGCTCGGTCTATGATCGTTTTCGCGGCCGGGTGATTTTCCCGATCCGCGATGGGCGAGGACAAGCGGTGGGGCTGGGCGGGCGCAGTCTTGATGGACACGAGCCCAAATATCTTAATTCGCCGGAAAGTGCCCTCTACCACAAGGGCCGGGTGCTTTATGGTCTGCATCAGGCGAAGGAGGGCGTGCGTCGTGCCGGGCGGGTTCTGCTGGTGGAGGGGTATCTGGATGTCATTACCTTGCACCAGGTGGGCATTGACTATGCCGTCGCTGCTAGTGGGACTGCCCTGGGCGATAGCCAACTGGAGATGCTCTTCCGGGTGGCGGCCGAGGTGCTACTTTGTTTTGACGGCGATAATGCCGGGCGTAATGCCGCCTGGCGCGCGGTGCAGATGGCACCGGAGCATTTGCGCGAGGGGCGTCTGCTGCGGGTGTTGTTCCTGCCCGATGGGGAGGACCCTGACTCACTGGTGCGTCGGCATGGGGCCGCGGCGTTCGAATCGCTACTTCCGGCCGCGCGTCCGGCCATTGATTTCTTTTTGGAAGAACTGCAACGCCGACACAATCTTGCAGCAGAAGACGAGAAGGCGCTTTTTCTGCGTGCGGCGCGCGATTTTCTGAAGCGGGTGAGCGATCCGATCTTGCGTGAGGTCTATGAGCAACGGGTGCAGGATATTTGTGGGTTAGCCACGGTTACCCGGCGGGCGGCGCCGCGCGTGGTACGCAAACCATCGATCGACGCATCCCAAGGGCCATCCCTTTACAAAACTGCGTTGCGACTTTTGCTGAATCATCCGGAGGACCCGGCCTGGCAGACGCTGGATCGCGATTTGTTGCCGTTTCTCTTCGACAGTGACCCTACGGTAAAAAATCTGGCGGGGGCACTTGATATTTTGGCCAATATGACCCATTTAAGTTCTCACGAGTTGTTCGCAAAATTGTCGGTGTCGGAACATGCGGAAGTGTGTTATGCGCTGGTGATGACTGATGCTGGCGGCGTCGAAGATGGAGCGTCGATGCAGCTTGAAATTTCGGGCTGTGTGGCGCGGGTGAATCAGCGTCTTGCTGCAGCGCGCAGCCACTTTATCAGCCGGGCAGCGGATCAGGGTGGTTTGAGCGCGCTTTCCGAGCAGGAGCGAGCAGAGATGGTACGCTTGTCCCGGCGCGGCAGGTGGAAGGACGTTTGACCAGATAAATGCAGAAAAAGGGCTGAGGACGCAAGTCTATGGCGATAGCACCTTTCCATGCGTGTGGTTTTTCTTATATAATGCGCGGCTTTCCGCGAGTGCAGGGTGTTATGAGAGACGGTGAGAGTGCAGTGGATAATGAATCTCAGCGGTCTGAGCTGAAGCGGCTTATTGCGCGCGGTAAAGAGCAAGGCTACCTGACCTATCGCGAGATCAATGATCATTTGCCCGAAGAGGTTTTCGACCCCGAGCAGATGGAGAATGTCATCTCCATGATCAATGACATGGGTATCGAAGTCTTCGAGGAAGCCCCCGATGACGATACCCTGCTCATGGATGGGGAAGGTGGTACTGTGGTCGCCGCCCAGGAAGCGGAAGAAGCCGCAGAAGAAGCCCTGGCCGTGGTTGAGGCGGATATCGGGCGGACCAGTGATCCGGTGCGCATGTACATGCGCGAGATGGGCAGCGTAGAACTGCTGACCCGTGAAGGCGAAATTGAAATCGCCCGACGTATTGAAGACGGCTTGATGCAGGTGCTGCGTGCGGTATCGACCTGTCCGACGACCATCTCGCTTTTGCTGGACGCCGCTGATCGGGTGGAGCGTGGCGAGACACGCCTGGACGAAGTGGTCGACGCCTTTATCGATCCTAATGCGCTGGATGCGGAGGCGGTCAGCGGGGATGAGGATGCCGTGCTGGTGGAGGGCGACGAGATTGAGGTTGAGGACGACGAAGAGTCCGAAGACGGCGATGTTGAAGTAGACAAAGGCCCGCAACTCGAAGAAGCGTTGGAACGTTTCGCGGTCATTCGCGCTGCTTACACCGCGTTGCTCGTCAGCCATGCCGATGGTGAAATGCATGGGGAAGGTTACCAGCAGCAGCGTCGTGAGCTTGCGGAGCGCTTCCTGGAAATCAAGCTCAACGTTCGTCAGATCGATGTCATGACCGATGCGCTACGCGGGCTGACCGAAGAGGTACGTCAGTGCGAACGGGAGTTGATGGAACTGTGTATTGAACGTGCACGGTTCCCGCGTAAAGATTTTGTACGCAGTTATCCTGGTCACGAGAGTGACATTGGCTGGATTGATCAGCAAATTGCGGGTGGCTACGCTTATAGCGCGCGTTTGGTTGAGTTTCGTGATGATGTCGTGTCGATCATGAAGCGACTGGTGAATATTGAGAAGCGTGCCGGTTTGCCGGTCGCCGAGATCAAAGAGGCCAGCCGACTAATGTCCATTGGTGAGGCCAAGGCTCGGCGTGCCAAGAAGGAAATGGTGGAGGCCAACCTGCGTTTGGTGATCTCTATTGCCAAGAAGTACACCAATCGTGGCTTGCAGTTCCTGGATCTGATTCAGGAAGGAAATATCGGCCTGATGAAGGCGGTGGACAAGTTTGAATACCGGCGTGGCTACAAATTCTCAACTTATGCGACCTGGTGGATACGCCAGGCCATTACGCGGAGTATTGCGGATCAGGCACGGACCATTCGTATTCCGGTACATATGATCGAAACCATTAACAAACTCAACCGGATCAGCCGGCAGATGCTTCAGGAAATGGGACGCGAGCCAACGCCCGAAGAGTTGGCAGAGCGGATGGAGATGCCTGAGGATAAAATCCGTAAGGTGTTGAAAATTGCCAAGGAACCCATCTCCATGGAGACACCCATTGGTGATGATGAAGATTCGCATCTGGGCGACTTCATTGAAGACCGGAACGTGACGGCACCAGCGGATTCGGCCGTTAACGCGGCAATTCGTGAAGTGGTCGAGGAACTGCTCGATAATGGTTTGACGGCGCGGGAAGCCAAGGTGCTGCGTATGCGTTTTGGTATCGGGATGAATACCGACCACACGCTGGAGGAAGTCGGCAAGCAATTTGATGTTACCCGTGAGCGTATCCGCCAAATTGAGGCCAAGGCGCTGCGTAAACTGCGTCATCCCTCTCGATCGGAGCGTTTGCGCAGTTTTGTGGACGGTGAGGTGACGATCCCGTCGTGACGGATGTTTTTTAGCGGTATGAGGCGTGGGGTCAGTGCATTCCACGCCTTTCTTCAGGGCCTGTAGCTCAGTTGGTTAGAGCAGGGGACTCATAATCCCTTGGTCCACGGTTCGAGTCCGTGCGGGCCCACCAATTAAACAATAAGTTATACACTTGCTGTTGACAATCCTCTGCTCCTCAGGTACAGATTCGGTACAGTGCTGAGTCTGGACGGAGGAGATTTGTGTTATGGCCACCATAGTCAAAAACCCGGCGGGAACCTGGAAAGCGGTGATTCGCAAGCAGGGCTGGCCGACGGCCGCGAAAACGTTCCGGACCAAAAGAGACGCCGAGGACTGGGCGCGCCAGACCGAAGATGAAATGGTGCGGGGGATTTATATTCAGCGAGCGCCCTCTCAGAAACTCTCGTTGGACATGGCACTGGATCGCTATCTGCGCGAGATTACCCCGACCAAGAAAGCGGGTGGCTCTCAGCGGCGTGACCATACGAGTGCAAAAGCACTGCGGGCACGCTTGGGCAAATATGCCTTGGCTGCGTTGAATCAAGAGATCATTGGACGCTACCGGGATGATCGCCTGGCCGAGGGGCGTGCGGGCAATACGGTGCGTCTGGAACTCGCCCTACTTTCCCATCTTTTTACCGTGGCCATCCGTGAGTGGCGCATCAGTCTGCAAGCGAATCCCGCATTGCTCGTACGCAAACCCAAAGGCAATTCACGGGACCGCCGTCTGCAGGGAGATGAGGCCGCGTGTCTGCTGAAGAGTGTGCGTGCCCACAGCAACCCCATTCTGGCTTGGGCCACCGAACTGGCGCTGGAAACCGCGGCACGCGTTGATGAGATCCTCTCAGTAGAGTTGCGTGATGTGAATCTTACCCGGCGTATCGTTATTTTTCGGGATACCAAAAATGAGGACACGCGGGGCGTTCCGCTGACTGTGCGTGCCACCGAGATTTTTCGCGAGGCGATTGAGACCTATCCTCGGAAAGGTACCAACCTGGTTTTTCCGGGAAATCCAGGTCGGGATGGTATTCGGCGCCCGTACACGATGAACAAGGTCTGGAAAACAGCCCTTGAGCGCGCTGGTATTCAAGGACTGCATTTCCATGACCTTCGCCATGAGGCCACCAGTCGACTCGTGGAAATGGGGCTGTCCGATACCAAGACACGCCAGATCACAGGGCACAAATCCGCCCAGATGATGGGCCGATATACCCACTTGCGCAGCGAAGAACTGGTGCAAGATCTGGACGCGTGCCAATCAGTGGGTCGACAGAAGGCCTCCTCTGCAGTCGACACAGGTCAGCCAAAAACGCAAAGTCTACGAAATAAGAGCAATATTGTGCCTTTTATAGGACGCGGCGCGCGATGAAATTTCTGTATCGTCATCCTTGTGGATATGGATCATTACAAGGAGGCGGTTGCGATGGAGCAGGAAGAAAAATTACTGTTGACCTCGGAAGAGGCAGCAGCAATGCTATGCAAATCGGCCATGGCCTTCCGAGACAGTATGTGTCGCGGAAAGGCGCCCTGGTCCCGTTGGCTTTCGGCACGGCGCGTTTCGTTGGGGCGGCGTTATTACTGTCGAAGGGCCGATGTCGAATTGGTCGCACAGTTCGGCGATGCAGTAGTAGGACTAGAGCAAGGTGAAAATGGACACGGACGTGTGCTGGAACTAGAAAAGTATGCACGCCGCCAGAGTAAACGAAAGTGATTGGCGGCTTCCTGCAGAGATTTCACAGATGGCCTTTGTTGACTGGCTTTTTCTGGAACGATGGATGTCACGAGCAGTCTTGTATGCGTCGCATGGGGAGACTCTCGGGATCAAATTGATCCCGAGAGTCAGGCTGCGATCTCCTGGTAACGGCGAAAAATCTGTTACTGATTCCTACTGTCCCTGAACAGCCGACGGTTGATCTTCAACTGGCGACCCGCCTGGGTTTTTTTCACGAAGCCCGCCGCCTGCCGAATAGGCAGCTCCCACTCGGCATGTCCGAGCGCATGTGCGAACCGCAGTAGAGACAGCAGATAATCCTGCTGAGTCTTGCGGCTGCGATTTTCCCGCTCGATCGTTTCAGAACGGACCATTTCTTGTAGGTCTTGTAATGTAATTTCACCAAGGCGGTGGACCGCGTGCGCACGGCAATAAGGCAGCAGCATGTCACTCACGCGCCTCAAATGGATGCGGTATTCTGACTTAGGCCCCTTGAACGTGCTACGAAGAAGACAGGACAAGGAAGCTTCGTTCACGGGCGCTTGTAGTTCGGCCACCTCGCGTTTTTGTCGTGTTTGTTCAGCCCGGTCAATATCGGCAAATTCGGGTGCCGGTTTGCGGGCGCCGATATACGAATTCACAACCTCTGGCCGATGGTGACCCAGTTCAGCACTGATGACCATTCGTGCGTTGTGATCTACCTCCCCGCGCGTGGTGCGGCCACCGGTAAAAACCGGCGCCGGTACTCCGGCGATCTGGGTATACCGATCACAGCTATAAGCACTGCGTAAATCGTGAAATCCCTTGATCTCAAAGGTTTTCATGACTTGACGAGCGCGCGCGATTTCGGAACGAATGAAGCAGATATAATTCTGATCTAGGGGGATCAGGCAATGACTGAGATCCTCTTGGGCTAGGTCATGGGTCTGCTGAAGGATCCAAATCCCAAAGTCATTGACCGAAACATATCGCGCAACTTTTCGCCCGCCCTTGGTCCCCTCGAGTATATTGATGCGACCCTCGCGTTTCGCCTGACGCAGGAGGCGCGGTAGATTGGCCTTCACCGCTTCCTGTAGACGCATTCCAAAAAAACGCGCCATGAGCAGGATCAGCGCCGCGCGCTCGTCACCATTTTTGAAGAGGGCATGGGCACACTGCTCGATATCGCTCATGGACATGCCGGTTGGCGGGTTGCTTCGTGTCCAGCCCCTTTGGCCTACATACGCGCAGGGGCGAATCCGGAAGCTGCGCTGATGGCGGACAAATCCCATCAGCACGTTGGCGTCGGAC
>NZ_JAGDVS010000083.1 GCF_023255755.1 Acidithiobacillus sp.
CCCGGCTCGCCGCCGCGAGGCGGCGCCGCAGCGGCGCGTCGGCAAGCACCCGTTCCAGGGTGTCGGCCAACACTACCGGGTCCCGCGGCGGTACCAGCAGCCCGGTACGGCCGTCCTCGATCAATTCGGGGATACCCGAAACCGCGGTTGAGACCACGGGCGTGCCGGCCGCCATGGCTTCCGCCAGGACGTTGGGGATGCCATCCCGGTCTCCGTCCTCCGTTACATGGGGGGCGAGAGCGAAGACGGTTGCTTGTCCGTAAAATGCCAGGAGGCGGTCGTGAGCCATGGCGCCCGGCAGAGTTACCATAGCCGTCAGGCCCAGCTCGGCGATATAGGTCTCCAGTTCCTGGCGCAACGGACCTTCACCGACGATGACGCAACGAAAGGCGATCCCCCGGCTGTGCAGCAGGTGGCAAGCGGTAACCAGGTCCCGCATCCCTTTTTTGGGGACGAGGCGGCCCACCGAAAGGATCAAGGGCAGATCGGCATTTTCCGCCAGCGGAAAATCCGCAAAAGAATCGCCCTGAGGAAAGGCCGCGAGATCGATACCATGGTAGACGAGATGGATTTTGTCCCAGTCCTGGCGCGGCAGAAAACCGCGCAGGTATTCGACATTGTAGCGGGTGCAGGTGAGGACGAAATGCGCCGACTCAATCCGTCGGCGCATGGCCTCCTGGGGAGTCAGGTAGAGATCCTTGGCGTGCGTTGTGAAGCTGTAGGGAATATTGCACATGACCCCGGCCAGGCGGGCGACAGTAGCGGGTGCATTGGCGAAGTGAGCGTGGAGGTGTTGAATGTTGTTCTGCAGACAACCATGCGCCACATAACCGGAACGCATGAACTGTTTCCCGACGCTCAGTGGCCGGCGGGTGCGGATGGACCACCACAACGCGAGCCCGGTGGCGTGCAGATAGCGCAGCGGCGCCCGGGCCGCCACGACGGCGTGCCCCCTGGCTAGCGCAAAAATGATCCGGGGCCAGGTGAGGGGAAGATAGGTCACGGTCGCCCGGACCTCCGAAACCGTGGGATGCCGGGGGGCGTCCTCGGGCCGCAGGAGCGAGAAAATATGCAGGGAAGTATCCAAACGCTCCAGTGCGCGCATTTCGTTGAGGATGAAAGTCTCCGAAAGGCGCGGATAGCGCTTCAGTACATAACCTACCGTCGGGGTTGTCGCCGTCATAGGGATACCCCCGCGCTCGTTCCAGGACGGAGCATCTCTTCCAGTACCTCGGCAACGCGATGAACGCCCCCCAGGTCCACGGTATCCCATTGCTTTCCCGGCGGACGGTCGCCGGCAACGGCGGCCGGCACCAGCTCCACCAGTCGGTCGACCAGGTCTTCCTCGGGCTGTATCATCCACACGAGCCCGAGCTGGCTCAACGTCGTTGCGCGGAGCCATTGCTCCATGCGCGGTATCGAGCGTGGCACCAGGATGGCCGACTTCCTGGCGGCGAGAATCTCTGCGGTGGTGTTGTACCCCCCCATCGCCACTACCAGATCGGCAATGTGCAGCAAGCCCACGAGTTCGGTGGTATAGGGGATAATCTGGATGTCCGGGCGCTGAGCAGCAATCCTGGCCAGCGTCTGATACTGGTCCGGCGGCATGAGCGGCCCGGGAACGACGATGCTGTGCACCGTGTTCTGTGGAATCCGGCGCAAGGCCTCAAGATAGGCATCAATCAAGGCATATCCATCGCCGCCGCCGCCGACGGTAACGAGAACCACCGGTAAACCCGACGGCGCCACCAGCACGTCCGGAACGCCGTGCAGGCCCGTGCGGGCGACATAACCGCAGTAGCGCACTTTGGCCGCCACCTTCGGTGAAAGGCTGTAGGCACTCACCACGTCGAATAGGTGGCGACTGCCGTAAACCAGGATCTGGTCATATTCCGTCTCCAGCAACTCGTAGATGCCTTGTGCCTGCCAAACCTGGCGCACGGTCTCCGGGCTGTCGATGACATCTCTCAGCCCCAACACGGTGCGGGTCGCCGGCATCTCCTCCCGGATGAACTGCAGCGCCGGCAACAGCTCCCCTTTCATTCCCGCCGGGGCATGATCGACCAGGAAGAAGTCGGGCCGGTAGGAGGCAATGGCGTCCAGGATCGCCGCCTCGCGCAGCGCCTTGACCACCTCGAAGCTGGAGGAAAGATCTCTGGCCGTATATTCCTCGGCGCCAACCTTGATGACGGGAGGGAGGGCCCGCACTTCCAGGCCTGCCGGCATCGGCCAGGAACCAGCCATGGGGGACCCAGTCAGCAGCATCCCGGAAAAAGGCGGTTTACGCTGCATAAGGTGCTCGACGATGGCCAGATTCCGCCGTAAATGGCCAAGGCCGAAGGTGTCATGAGAATAGAGGAGTACTCGTCGCGCCGATCGCCCATGCTTTGCGGCGGACCAATGGTGCAAGGCAACTGTGGGTATCGGCTGCCCCGTTGCTACGAAAGTGCCAGGGGAGGACGGGGAATCACCGGCAAACAACAGGTTCTGCCGGATTCCCCGGCCCGCGTAGCGCTGGCTGGTGGGCATGGGATCCGCCGCCTGCGCAAGGGGCAGGCGGCGGTATCGCTCCGTTCCCCGCTGTATGAGGGGTTTCATCACCACCCTCCTGAACGGAGAGATTGGAGAAAGGGCTTGCCGAAGGTTTTCCGAATCGTCGCTGGTGAGACTTGTTCAGCGGAAGATTCGGTCTGCGGCAATAAGTCGTCCGGACGGCGGTAGGAATGGCGATTTCTGCGCCAGCAATCCATACAGAACGTCGTCCAGGCGCCATCGAGAAAGATGCGCACCGCGTGCGGGCTGTGATGGCCGCAAATAGTGCCGACAGTAGCGTCGACATCCCTCACCTGCTTCATCTCGGGTGCAAACTGCCAGGCTCCCAGCATAAGGGGAGCTTCGTCGTGTAGAACTCGCTGTTGTTCATAAGTGGTTGTCATAACACCCTCCTTGACTCTCTCCATTGTTGGGAAATGCTACCGATCGCGGCACCCGAAAGAGGGTAGTGGTAACTTTTCCCACTGTCAACAACCACCCAGACTCAAGCCGGACACTCGTGCCGTTCTCCGGTCCGGGCTACGGACCGCTCCCCGGCAAAGCGCCGCCCGGTCATCGAATTTGTGCATATAGGTTGTCTGGTACATGACGTCTTCCTTTCCGATGGCCGGTCGACATCGGCATTCCGCTACCGTATGATCATCGTAGTGGGATATTTTACCACGTCAAGCAATCTGCGCCTAAGTGGGGATATATACCACTACACACTACACTCAACGTGAACCTGATCGAGGCGAACCTGGGCATGCCATGAACGAAGCATTGAAGACAGCGGTATTGGCGATCCTGCGCCCTTTGGTCCGATATCTGATCGGGCAGGGGTGGACCTATGGGGCGTTGACGGACGCGCTCAAGATGGTGTACGTAGCGGAGGCGAGCCGG
>NZ_JAGDVS010000038.1 GCF_023255755.1 Acidithiobacillus sp.
ACCAACCCCAAAATCATCGCCCGCGCCATGGAAGACAATATTGCCAACGCCACCCTCATCAAACTCAATCAGATCGGTACGGTGACCGAGACCATCACCGCCACACGGCTGGCGCAATATCACGGCTGGGGGGCCTTTGTCTCGCATCGCTCCGGCGAAACCACCGATGATTTCATCGCCGACCTCACCGTCGCCCTGGATACCGGGCATCTGAAGTCGGGTGCTCCGGCGCGTGGCGAACGGGTGGCCAAATACAACCAGTTGCTGCGTATCGAAGAAGAGCTAGGCACCGCCGCCAGTTTTGCTGGTAAACACGCGTTTTGCAGACCGGTCCGTTTCTGATAGCGTTCAAAGGAGAGAGATCATGCGTTGCTTAGTCACCAGTGCTCGTCCCTATGATCAACAATTCCTCAGTACCGCCAACGACGGACGCCACGAGTTGGCCTTCGTCGAGACGGCATTAAATGCCGAGACCGCCTTTATTGCCCAAGGCTATCCCGCCCTCTGCCCGTTTGTCGATGATACGCTGGATGCAAAAGCTCTGGAAACTATAGCGCATCTGGGGACAAAGCTGCTGGTATTGCGCAGCACCGGATTCAACCATGTCGATATCCCAGCCGCGGAAAAGCAGGGCATCACCGTCATGCGGGTGCGGGATTATTCTCCCTGTGCGGTCGCCGAATACGCGGTCGGCCTCATGCTGACTCTGAACCGGCATCTACATAAAGCCTATAATCGGGTGCGCGACGGCAACTTCCTCCTCGACGGTTTGCTGGGTTTTGACATGCACGGCAAGACCGTAGGCATTGTCGGCACCGGCAGAATTGGCACCGCACTGGCCCGGATCCTCCATGGCATGGGCTGTCACTTGCTGGCCTATGACACCGCCCCCAATCCTGACTGTCAGGAACTGGGGGTCGCTTATGTTTCTCTGGAAGAATTACTCGCCAAAAGCCGGATCGTCAGCCTCCACGTACCACTTCTTCCGGAAACCCGGCATCTCATGAATGCAGAACGCTTCGCCCGGATGCCCGAAGGCGCCATGCTCATCAATACCAGCCGCGGTCCGCTTATTGACACGGCTGCACTCATCGTCGCGCTCAAGAGCCGTCACTTGGGTGCGGTGGGTTTGGATGTCTATGAAGAAGAGGCTGATCTGTACTTTAAGGATCACTGCGACGACATTATCTGCGATGACAGCTTCGAACGGCTGCTCACTTTTCCCAATGTCGTCATCACGGGCCATCAGGCCTTTTTCACCCGTGAGGCACTAAAAACCATCGCGGACACGACGATTCAGAACCTCGACGACTATAGCACCGGTAAGGACAGCCCCAACCGCGTCGCTGCCCACCGCGCATCCCATTGAATCGGAGGACTTTGTGACCATCGCCCCTTGCTACCTGCTCCCGCAACTGCCTGAATCACTGGCTGGTCTGGCCGAACTCGCCCTCGACCTGCGCTGGTCCTGGAGTCATGCCACAGACAATCTCTGGCAACACGTTGCTCCAGAACTCTGGGAAGATACCAGGAATCCCTGGATCATTCTGCAAAATATCGGGGGCGACACACTTCAGCGTTTAGCCCAAGACAAAGATTTTATCGCCATGCTCAATACGTTCGTCAGCGAGCACCGCGAGCACCTCACCCAAAAAGGCTGGTTCAGCGAAACCTATACCCACCCACCCTTCAGCCAGGTGGCGTATTTCAGCATGGAGTTTGGCCTCTCCGAGTCCCTGCCCATCTATTCGGGTGGTCTGGGCATCCTCGCCGGTGACTGCCTCAAAACCGCCAGCGATCTCGGTATCCCCCTCCTCGGTATCGGCCTGCTCTGGCAGCAGGGTTATTTTCGCCAGAGCCTTGATGATTGCGGCCGCCAGATCGAACTCTATCCCTACAATGACCCCACCCAGATGCCGGTCACTCCAGTACGCGATGCCGAAGGCGAGTGGCTCCGCCTGGAATTGCCGTTCCCTGGCCGCACCGTCATCCTGCGCGCCTGGCAGGCCCAAGTGGGTCGTGTCATCCTCTATCTGCTCGACAGCAACGACCCCCTCAATACCCCTGCCGATCGCGGTATCACCGCCGAACTCTACGGTGGCGGCCCCGAGAACCGCCTGCAACAAGAAATTTGTCTGGGCATCGGCGGCTGGATGCTGTTGCGCCGCTTGGGTATTCAGCCGGATATCTGTCACCTCAATGAAGGGCACGCCGCCTTCGCCATTCTCGCCCGTGCCTACAGCCACATGCAGGATCATGGTACCAGCTTCCCCTGTGCACTCACCGCCACCCGCGCCGGCAACATCTTCACCACCCATACCCCCGTTTCCGCTGGTTTCGACCGCTTCCCGCCAGAACTGCTGACGCGTTACATCGCCGGTGCCCCCGAGGCTTTCGGCGTGGGTGTGGAGACCATCCTCGCTCTTGGCCGGGAGAACCCCGAAGATACCCGCGAACCCTTCAATATGGCGTGGCTCGCCATTCACGGCAGCCTGATCATCAATGGCGTCAGTCGCCTGCATGGGGCCGTCAGCCGTCGTTTATTCCAACCCTTGTTCCCCCGTTGGCCCGAGGACGAAGTTCCCGTCATGCATGTTACCAATGGCGTGCATATGCCCTCCTGGGATTCCGCCGAAGCCGACGCCTTATGGACCAACCACTGCGGCAAGGCACGCTGGCTGGGAGATTTAAAGGATATCGAAGCGGACTTTCGCCAGGCGCCAGACACTCATCTCTGGCAATTGCTGGGTACGGCACGCCAACAAGTCATCACTTTTGCTCGCCAACGCCTTCAGAAGCAATTGGCGGCGGTGAACGCGCCCGTTGGTGAGATCGAAAGGGCGAAGACCGCCCTCGATCCCAACACGCTGACGATTGGCTTTGCCCGCCGCTTTACCGCCTACAAGCGCCCCAACCTGCTGTTAAGCGATCCCGATCGGCTGTATCGTCTCCTCACTCATACTCACTATCCGGTACAACTGATCATCGCGGGCAAGGCACATCCCCAAGACGGGGTCGGCAAGGCCCTAATCCAGCAATGGATCCAATTCATGCATCAACACCCGGATCTGGCCACCCGCCTGATCTTCATCGCCGACTACGACATGCTCGTGGCCGAACAACTCGTCCAGGGCGTGGATTTGTGGATCAACACTCCACGCCGTCCCTGGGAAGCCAGTGGCACCAGTGGCATGAAGGTACTGGTCAACGGTGGCCTCAACCTCTCTGAACTGGATGGCTGGTGGGCTGAAGCCTATTGCCCGGAGGCCGGATGGGCGCTGGGCGACGGCCGTGAACATGATACCGATCTGACATGGGACCAACAGGAAGCGCAGCAGCTCTATCGTCTGCTGGAAGACGAAGTCGTGCCCCTCTTTTACCACCAGCGCGATGCCAACGGCTGTCCGTGCGGCTGGGTCGCTAAAGTACGCGA
>NZ_JAGDVS010000021.1 GCF_023255755.1 Acidithiobacillus sp.
CGCCTATTTATTTTGGCGAGGGTGGCCAGGAGAAAAAAAGCACCGGGCTCCAACCCGGCCCGCGCAGTTTGGAGCTGCGCAGCACCCTGGTCATCAAATATAGCCGATTTTACGTAGCCGTCAATATTTTCGTCAATCTAATCAATAGAGTAAATAACGCTATGTTATACACAATAGCGTTATTTTGGGGCTAAACGTGAGCGAGGTTCACCGCGTCTGTCAAAACTCATTGAAAGTTTACTGTGAGTTGATAAAAGCGCGGATCGCTCATGAAAATAAATCCCGTCAATGGAATCAGTCTAAGTCGGGTATCGGTTTTTGGAAGGGTACCGCGTGCAAGTGGCGTGCAAATCAGGGCGGGAATGACAGGGAATCGCAAGGAATGGCGAAATGCAAAAACTTACACAAGCCGTTGTATTAAAAAGATAACGTGCCGTATGTCGCTGATTCAAAATAGACAAAAAACGTGACGCACTGGATTTAGGTTCCAGCGGTTACGGCCGTGGGGGTTCGAGTCCCCCCTTTCGCACCAGACACTTACAAATGCCCGTCATGACGGGCATTCAGAAAACCGTTCCATGGTAACGCACAGGACACTGACTTCACGAAACGATGGCTTTCGCATGACCAATTCAACCTGCTGCTGGATGTTCGACGACTCCTTTCATCGTAGTCACGCTCCTTTTAAATGCGACATTGGGTCAGAAAAGCGTTATTCCATTCCTATATATTAATAAACAATGAGCTAGGATCGCACGGATGTCTTTTGAGCAATAACGTTCACAATTCTCATTTACGTATAAACACCCAGTTTCTGTCGTATGGCAATCTTCGCGGTCCCAAGCTTCCCCTGCCCTAAAGCTTGGGGGTAAGATGAAAAGATCGTTCCATCACCTGCGGGAAAACACCTCATGAGCCAAGCCCCCCACTCCACCCTCGATACCAGCGCCCTGACCCAAATCGTTGACGACATGCTCAACCTTGCCCGCGAGCAAGGTGCCAGTGCGGCAGAGGCTTCCGCCAGCACCGGCAAAGGCTTGTCGGTAACCGTGCGCTTGGGGGAAGTGGAATCCATCGAATACCACCAGGACAAGGGGCTGGGGGTCACGGTCTATCTGGGTCAGTCCAAAGGCAGCGCCTCCACCTCGGACTTTTCCCGCAAGGCTTTGTCAGAAACCGTTTCAGCGGCGCTCACCATTGCCCGGCATACGGCGGCAGACCCTTTTGCCGGGCTTGCCGATCCCGAACTGCTCGCCAAGGACTTCCCGGATCTGGACCTTTATCATCCCTGGTCCATAGATGCTGACACCGCCGCTGATCTGGCACGTCGTTGCGAGGCGGCCGCCCGTGACAGCGATCCGCGCATTCACAACTCCGAAGGCGGCAGCCTCGGCACCGGCGAGGGCACGTCGATCTATGGCAATAGCCTGGGTTTCATGGGCAGCAGCCGTTCGTCGCGACACAGCCTGTCCTGCTCGGTGATTGCCGAAGACAGCAAAGGGGGCATGCAACGGGACTACTGGTACGATGTGGCCCGTGCCGCTGACGCCCTGGCGACACCGGAGGCTATCGGTAAGATAGCCGCTCAACGCGCCCTGCGCCGTCTGGATGCCCGCAAGGTGGCCACCACCAAGGCCCCGGTGCTTTTTGAAAACCAAGTCGCGTCCAGCCTTATCGGCCACCTCGCCAGCGCCATCAGCGGCGGCAGCCTGTATCGCAAAAGCTCCTTTCTGGTGGACAGTCTTGGCAAACAGATATTCCCGGAACACATTCGCATTTATGAAGAACCTTTACGGCGGCTCGGGTTGGGTAGCTGCAGTTTCGATGGCGAGGGGGTCGCCACCCGCAACCGCAACATCATCTCCGGGGGCGTACTGGAAGGCTACATCCTCGACAGTTACAGCGCCCGCAAATTAAACATGAAGACCACGGGTAATGCCGGCGGCGCCCACAATCTCACCTTGCAGCCGGGCAAGGCATCTCTGGATGAACTGCTCCGCCAGATGGGGCGCGGCCTGCTGGTTACCGAGCTCATCGGCTTCGGCATCAACATGGTAACCGGCGACTACTCACGGGGCGCGGCGGGCTTCTGGGTAGAGCACGGGGAGATTCAGTACCCCGTCGAAGAGATCACCATCGCCGGGACCTTGCAGGGTATGTTCCAGGGCATGTGCGCCGTGGGCAATGACTTGCTCATTCACGGCAACACCGGCTGCCCCTCCATCCTCATCGACGAGATGATGATTGCCGGCGACTGAGGACAACGGCCACCAGCAGAAGAACCGAACTCAACAGCAGATAGGGGAGACTGCCCCAGCGTCCGAAGGGTGTTTCTCCGGCCATCGGCTGTATGGCCCCGTTCAGGGTGCCCACCACAAACTGGGGCAATTGCGAAACCACCCGTCCATGCGGTGAGATCAGGGCGGTAATGCCCGTATTGGTCGCGCGAACATCGGGCTTCTGCTCCTGCAGGGACTGCATGGCCGCCATCTGCAGACTCTGTGCGGCGGCGATGCTGTGGCCGTACCAGGCATAATCACTGATATTCAAAAGAAAGGTGGCCCCCTCCTCCACGCCCTTGCGCACATCCCGGGAAAAGGACTCTTCATAGCAGATGGTTATACCGGCTTTCTGCCCATCTACAGGCAGGGCATAAGGCCCACGCCCGGAAGAGAAACTTCCCAGTCCCGGTAAAAAATGATGCACCAGCGGCCCGAACAGGCTGGGCATAGGGATGTACTCCCCAAAGGGCACCAGATGCTCTTTCTGATACCAGCGCAAGGGTGCCTTCCCGTCGATTTCCATGGCCGCATTGTAATATTTGTGGCCGGCCTCCTCGGGAATACCGATGAGCAGGATTTTATGGTGCATCGCTGACCACTGCTGCAACTGCTCAATCAGACCGGGCAGCTCCGTCTGAAAAATGGGGAAAGCGGTCTCCGGCAGGACGATCAACTGGGTATCGGGCGGTGTCTGTAAAATCAGGTTTACATAGTGATGCAGGATGGCACTGACTTTGCCAGCATTCCACTTCTCAGTGATGGGAATATTACCCTGCAGCAAAGTCACCCGCAGCAGTTTGCCTGCGGGATGGGTGAAGGGCATCGAAGCCGCCGCCATGGCCACGCCGAAAATCACGAGGAGCGAGGCGACACCCCCCATCAGTACATGACGGGACTGCCGCCGCTGCAGCATATAGACCAGGATGGCCGCCACACCGGCGGTCGCCAATCCCACTCCGTACTGCCCCAGCCAGGGCGCGAAACCGCCGAGGAAGGCATGGGTCTGGGTATATCCCGTCGCCAGCCAGGGGAAGCCCGTAAAGAAATGTGCCCGCGCCCACTCCCCCAAAATCCACAATACCGGCAGGGCCAGCAGCCGGGCATTTCCGACAAAAAAACGGCCAGCCAGCCATAAGGCCAGC
>NZ_JAGDVS010000177.1 GCF_023255755.1 Acidithiobacillus sp.
GAATGGTCGAGGCCTTGGTCAGCGCCTGCACCGCCCGCGCGGCGGCGGGCTTGTTCACCGGAGCTAGAAATTCATACAAGCGCGCCAAATCGGAAAGCGCCTTGCTGGTCCACTTCAGCTCCATCAACGCGGCACCGGCAGCGGCTGGTCAGTGCTAAGGCTCTCCGCCCACGCTTGCACGGCCTGGTGATCGATGACGCGGCCGGCGTCTACGTCAGCCAGCGCTACTAGGGTCAGTCTGTCGCGCTCCTCTTCCTGGGCGATCCAGGCGGAAAGCGCCTGCTTTACGATCCAGCCGCGCGAACGCTCAAGTCGTGAAGCCATCTGATCTACCTTGTCTGCCAACGGAAGCGGTACGTGTGCGGTCAGCACTTTGGTTGCTGCGGTCATGTTGCACCTCCTTGATGTCCATCGGGCACGAGCCTTTCTGATGTGGTTTGGTTTTTTTCAAATCATAGTGATTAGTTTTGAATCAGTCAAAGTTTCGAGAACCAGCGTTACCGCTGAGAAATACTGTAAATACATAGAGGTACATAAACCCTGTCATCTGCTTATAGTCGATCTATCGCCGTAACCTCGAATTGGGAAAAAACATCCATAAAATAGTATCCAAATAAACCAATAGTAGATATTATAGTATTTATTATGGATATTTTGCCTAACAAAAAGCTGCAGCGGACTGAGCCGGCTCATGGTCAATCCCGCCGCATGGAGTCCTCTCTGCGGAGCCTTGCCGAGCGGCTGAAACGCGCCCGTAAGCGCCGTGGATGGTCACAAATCGAAATGGCCAGATTACTGCAGGTGAGCATTGTTACCTACCGCAAAATGGAAAAGGCGGACCCGGGGACCGCCATTGGCACCTGGGTGGCGGTTTTGTCTTTACTGGGGATGCTGGGGGACCTTGATAACCTGCTGTTGTATGACCGTGACTACCAGGGGGCGGCCCTCGAACAAAGCCTGCGTACCCGCCGTCGATCCAGAAGTGTTTCACCCGATGATCTGGCGGATAGCCTATGAGCCGCACGGATAATGCGCCGTTGTTCTATGTGTACGTCTGCCCTGATGCGACACAAAGGTACCTGGCAGGCATTTTGACTTACCACGAAAGCGCGGCGATCAGCACCTTTCAGTATGTGCGCAGTTATCGTGAACGCGACGATTTGCCGCCCATCGCTCCTATGCCCGCATGGCGGAAAGACGGCCCGCCTATATTGACCCAGACAATGAACCGGGGACTACCGGGACCGATTCGGGATGCCTTGCCGGATTACTGGGGCACGCTGGTTTATGCCAAAAATCTGGGTATCGCAGTAGAGTCCGTGCAATTCTCGGACTTATTGCAGGCGGATGTTCAGGATCGCCCCGGATTTCTGGCGTTTTCCAGAGACCTGGAGAGCGGTCCGGTGATCCCCGCGCCCGTGAATAGGACCGATGACCTGCCGGATCTGTCTGCGATTGTGCAGGCCGTCGAATCTCTGGAGCAGGAAGGCCCATCATCCTATCCCCTGCAGCCGTTGGCGGATTTTCTGGTACAAAGAACCAGTATGGGGGGCGCTCGCCCGAAACTCTCGGTTTACCACCAGGGGCAAATGTGGCTGGCCAAGCTGCCCGCCTATCGGGACAGTTATGACGTAGGTCTCCTGGAGCAGGCCACCATGATGCTGGCCCGCCGCGCTGGAATCACAACGCCGAATACCGAACTGTATCCACTCCAGGATGGTCGCCATGTGTTTCTGTCGCAACGCTTTGATCGGGTCGGCACCCCAGAAAACAGGCGGCACTTGGCCATGGTCAGTGGCCTGTCTCTTTTGAATTTCGATGAAAGCGAAAACCGGCTAGGCAGTTATCCTGACCTGGCCAACCATCTGAGGATGTTCGGGGACCTGTCTGGAGCGACGGAGCTTTTCAGGAGAATGATCTTCAACTGGCTGGTCCGAAATACGGATGACCATCTGCGTAATCATGCGGTAATTCTGGGCGTGGACGGCACCTGGCAATTATCACCGGCATATGACATCAACCCAACGCATAGTCGCCCCGGTCTGCATACCCAATTCGACTTATCCATCGCTCTCGGTAAAGAAGGGCGTCAGGCCACTTTGCAAAACGCGCTGTCCATGGTGGAGGCCTTTGGTCTGGATAGGTCGGAAGCGACACATATTGTCCACGAGTGCTGTGAAGCGCTGCAAGGTTGGCGTGCGGTTTTGCAGGACCTGGGATTGTCACAGAAAGACATCAACTTTTGGGAGCACAGTTTTTCAGACCAAAGTAAAAACGTTCTTTCTTCCAATTCTTGAAGGCCAGTTCCGCCGGGATGCGGACGGCCTGCGAATTGCCATTTCTGAAAATTTTCGTGATCACTTGGTCCCCCCTCCCCCATTTTACCTATGCCCGGTTCTATTCCGGCCCGTTTGGGTAGCAATGTAAATACATGGATGTACATGAGCCCTGTCACCCGCTTACAGTCGCCTGGACGAGTAGCGTCATTTGTACTAACATGACACCCAATGTACACCACAAGGACGGTTGCCATGCTGACCACAAACACTACGACGCGCTCGGCCCGCCTTGGACTGCGCGCAACACCGGCTCAGGAAACTGTACTGCGTCGCGCCGCCGAGGTCGACCATAAATCACTGACTGATTTCATTCTCGATGCCGCTTACCAGGCTGCCGAGCAGACCCTGCTCGACCAGCGCCTGTTCATGGTGACCGGCAGTCAGTATCAAGCGATTCTGGAAATGCTCGATCGGCCAGAATCTGACAACCCCGGATTGGCCGATCTGTTCTCCCGAGCCCCGGTGTGGGCCAAAAAATGAGCTTGTCCGCGCCGCAGCCACTCGATGCGCAACATCGGCTGGAAGATTTTGACTGCGGTAAATCCGGTCTCACCGACTGGCTGTTGCGTCACGCCCGCCAGGCGCAAGGTAGCGGCTCGGCGAGAACCTTCGTGGTTTGTGATAAAACTCGTGTTGTCGGTTATTTCAGCCTGACGGTGGGCCAAATCGATACACTCGATGCACCTGAACGCATTCGTCGGGGAATGGGACAGTACCCGATTCCGCTAGTTATTCTTGCACGCCTTGCCGTGGATCTCGATTATCAAAAACAAGGTATCGGCTTTAGTCTTTTGCAAGATGCTATCCATCGGGCGCTTGCAATTGCCGAGCATGCGGGCATCCGGGCTTTGCTGACGCACCCCCTTGACGCCGATGCTGATGCATTCTATCGCCGTTTCGGATTCGAACCGACGCCAGACGACGACCGGCAACTCATCCTGCTTTTGAAGGACGCGCGGCGCTTCGCTGGATAAGATATCGGACAGGCCAGCCCCGCCCCGCCTGGCGTTTCTTGCTGAACCATTCAGCATAATGGTTTTGTTCTTCGGGGAAGTGTGTTGAGAGAAT
>NZ_JAGDVS010000124.1 GCF_023255755.1 Acidithiobacillus sp.
GCACCATCTTTCCCGTAACGCCCCTTGCGTGAACCCAGCAGCCAGACCGCCATCAGCGCCATCCATCCACCCATGGCGTGCACCACCACCGAGCCCGCGAAATCGTGAAAAGGCGCGCCAAAAGTGCTGGTAAACCAGGCCTGAATGCCATAATGGTTATTCCAGACGATGCCTTCATAAAAGGGATAAACCAGCCCCACCAGAAAGGCCGTTGCCAGCAATTGAGGATAAAACCGCGCCCGCTCGGCGATACCACCGGAAATAATAGCTGGCACCGCGGCGGCGAAGGTGAGCAGGAAAAAAAAGCGCACCATCTCGAAGCCATGATTGCCTGCGGTCAGGGTCTTCACATCACCGAAAAAGCTGATGCCATAGGCTATATGATAACCCACAAAAAAATAAACGATGGTGGATATACCAAAATCACTGAGAATTTTGACCAGTGCATTTACCTGGCTGCGACGGCGTACCGTACCCAGTTCCAGAAAGGCGAATCCGCCGTGCATGGCAAACACCAGAATGGCGCCCATCAGCAAAAAAAACACATTTCCGCCTGGAGGCGTGACTCCTGTGGCTGTCATGATCGCTGCTTCCTCTCAAAATTTAATTGCTTTTATATTTACGAAATAATGGGTAAGTGCTTAGTCATCAAGCAAGCGGCGACCATGCAACGCACGCCCGAGGGTGCTACGGTCAACATATTCCAACTCGCCACCCACCGGTACCCCGCGTGCAATACGGCTGATCGTGATACTGTCAGGAACCAGCCCCGCTAGAAACTGGGCCGTTGCCTCCCCTTCTAGGGTAGGGTTAGTCGCGAAAATCACTTCCCGCAAATCTGCTTCACCCAAACGCGTGCTGAAGCGATCAATATGCAGGGCTTCGGGACCGATGCCGTCCAAGGGCGACAAATGCCCCATCAACACAAAGAATTCGCCGACGAATACACCCGTATCTTCGATAGCACGCAGATCAGCAGGGGATTCCACAACACACAAAATGGAGCGGTCCCGGTGGTCGGAACGACAGACGGCACACAATGGCGCTTCGCTCAGATTATTGCAGCGCTTACAAAAACAGACCACGGCATGGGCCTGCTGCAAGGCCGCGGCCAGTTGCGGCATGAGATCGCGCTTGCGCACCAGCAACTCATAGCTGATCCGTTGCGCCGAACGCGGGCCAATACCCGGCAGGCGGCGGAGCAGCGCCACCAGGGCATCCATACTCGGAACGTCCGCCATAAAGTGCCTAGAAAGGCAGGCTCATGCCCGGAATATTCATGCCACCAGTCACTTCCGACATCCGCTCCGCGCTGACCTTCTCGGCATTGCGCACGGCGTCATTAATGGCTGCAGCCAGGAGATCCTCGAGCATTTCCTGATCGCCATCGGCAAGCAGAGAGGGATCAATGCGAACCCGCCGTACGTCATGTCGGCAGGTCATAGTGACTTCCACCAGATTACCGCCCGCATGGCCCTGCACCTCTACCTGCGCAAGCTCTTCCTGCGTCTTTTGCAACCGCTCCTGGAGCTGCTGCGCCTGCTTCATGATATTTCCCAGTCCGCCCTTCATCTTTCATTACCTCCCTGTTTACTTTTCACTGTGAGCTGACGGCACCGCTCTTTGCGGCGGGTGCCATAATTTCAATGGATTCCACACGGGCATCCAAAACTTCCAGGAATGCGCCTATGTGTGGATCCACGGCGACGCGTGCCTCCGCCTCAGCCTGCCGGGATGCCGCGCGCGCTTTCTCTTCCTGCACTAGGCTCCCCACTCCGGCCTCTTTGGTCAGGGGTACGATGTTCAGACGCGGCTCCCGGCCAAAATACGCAGTAAGCGCCTGATGTAATGCCCTGCGGGCCTCGGCCTTGACGAGGAATGGCAAATAATTGGGCTCCACGGCCAATTCCACAACCTCTGAATTGCAGCGCAAAGCTTGTCCATAGCGCAGGTACTCAGCAATTATGGGCGACACCTCCAGCGCCTCCACCATATGGCGCCAGTCCGTCGAAAGTGCGGCGTCGGCCGGCCTCTCAGGCAGTGCAGCGGTCACCTTCAACGGCGGTTCCCGGACTTCATCCCGCGAACGGGTGGATAACAGGGGTGCTGAACGGTGCGATACCGGCGAAGTCCCCTCGGGCGTAGCGCACTCGTGCGTCGGGGGTGATGACTCGACAAGATACCGCTTGTCCTCGCTCGGAAGGGCCGCGGGCGGCGAGTCCGGTCCGGAAAAACTCAACACCCGCAGAAAAGCCATTTCCAGTGCCATCCGATGGTCCGGATAAAGCGCAAAGTCACGTCGTGCCGAGAGCAGCAAAAAATACCAGGACTGCAGGGTAAGCGGGCTGATCCGCTCGCGCAGGCGCACGATCACCTCCGCACCATCACCCTCCGGATCAGTCGGAAGAAATTGTGCCAAGCTAAGACGGTGCATGCCCTCTATGACCAAATCGAGCAGGCCGGCGCCATCTATGCCTCGCGCCAGATGATCATCCAGTATGGCAAATACCTGCGCAGCATCCCGGTCCACCAACGCTTCGACCAGACCCAGCACTGCGTCGTCACTGCTGCGCCCCAGCATCGCGAGCACGCCATCACGCTGAACCACGCCACCACCATGAACAATGGCCTGATCCAGCAAACTCAGGGCGTCGCGCAGGCTCCCATCAGCAGCGCGGGACAATATCTGCAGTGCGGCATCCTCGGCAGGTAGCTGCTCGGCCGCCATGATCTGCTGCAATCGTCCCTGAATTTGCGGAATATCCAGCCTCCGCAAATTAAACTGCAGACAGCGGGAGAGTACGGTTACCGGAAGTTTCTGCGGATCCGTAGTCGCCAACAGAAACTTGACATGCTCCGGCGGTTCTTCGAGGGTTTTCAGCAGCGCATTGAAGCTGTGCGTGGACAACATGTGTACCTCGTCGATAAGGTACACCTTGTATCGACCCACCGTAGGCGCGTACTGCACGTTGTCCAGCAGGTCACGGGTTTCATCCACCCGGGTGCGGCTCGCCGCGTCCACTTCCAGCAGATCAACAAAATTTCCCGCGGCGATGCCGCGACAGGCACTGCACTCTCCGCAAGGATTGCTGCTAACACCACGCTCACAGTTCAGGCACTTAGCCAGTAGCCGCGCCAAGGTCGTTTTACCGACACCCCGCGTCCCGGTGAACAGAAAAGCATGATGAATGCGACCGGAATCAAGGGCATGGCGCAAGGCAGCGACCACAGCCCCTTGCCCTACAAAATCGTCAAAGTGTTGTGGCCGCCAGCGGCGGGCAAGCGCGAGGTAGGCGCTCATGCGCGCCCGAAATATAGGGTGGCGACGCCAACCAGCCGCACCCCGGCACCTGGATCACCGGCTGCCGCTGCTCCCTTCCGGGCCTGACGGGG
>NZ_JAGDVS010000118.1 GCF_023255755.1 Acidithiobacillus sp.
ACATCTCCACCGTCCCCTTCGATACGGCGAATTTCGGCGATGGTTTCCAGGCGCGGGCCCTGGGTAGCCGCATAAGTGCCGCCGTCAATAACCACGATATCCGCAGATCCCGCCGCCTGCAGCAGACGCTCACGTACCCGCTGACAATAGGGCTCAGAAAAGTCAATATGCACCACCATGCTTTCCCCACCCTCAAAGAAGGTGCTGGGACGCCCACTGGTGTAATCAATCATCTGATCAGGCAGACAGAGGACGCCTGACTGCATGGATGCCGTGATTCCACCCACCGCCGCCACCGCGATAACATGCGTCACCCCGACATGGTGCAGCGCCCAGATATTGGCACGATAATTGACCCGGTGCGGAGGAATGGTGTGCCCATAACCATGACGGGCAATAAACACCACCTCCTGTCCACCAAGCTGGCCAAAAGTCAGCGGGCCAGAAGTTTCACCGAAGGGGGTGCGAATCACCCGACGGTTGCGAATCTGCAAATTTTTGAGCCTGGTCAGACCGCTACCACCGATAATGCCCACCACACCCATCAGCCGTCCTCCGGCAAAACAAAAATACCCGGTGCATTCCGCCCCAGGCCGCGGGCATCCAGCCCGTAACCGAACACAAAGCGGTCCGGCACTTCCAGCCCCACGTAGTCCACCTGTACATCAATCGCGCGAGGACGGACTTTCCGCACCATCACCGCCGTATGAATGGCGGCAGCGCCCTCCGCCATGCAGTATTCCTGCAAAGCTTGCAGGGTGACGCCCTCATCAAGAATATCGTCCACCAGCAAAACCACAGCACCTGCCAGTGGTTCTTTGGGGCGCGTACGCCACTGCAAGGTACCACCACTGGTTTTCGCACCGTAGCGACCGACTTGTACACAGTCGAGCACCAGAGGGAAATGCAGGTGAGGCATCAGTTGACCGACCACCACGACGGCACCCGTCAGCACGCAAAGCAACACCACCGGACGATGCGGCGTCAGATGTTCCAGGTCCTTATTAATGGCAACGGCCATCCGCTGGATGGCCGCCTCCACCTCTTCCGCGCTAAACAGATGCTCAGCGGGCCCTAAGTGGGTAGGTGTCATAATGGCATTAGTAGGTAAAGGTGACCACGTCGTCGTCCATGGCCTGCTCAATGACATAAGCGCCACCGACGATGTCCTGGATTTCGGGGATCAGGTCTTCCTTGGTGCATTCCCACAATTCAAGGGTCGGGGTACAGACAAAGAATTTCACACCTGCTTCATGGGCATCCTTGATAAAGTCATAGACGCTCTTGGGGCTGCCCGGCATAACAAACATTTTCTCCGCAACCCCCTTCTTGGCCAGCTCGCCAGCGCGGGCGGTCAGCACCACTTCGACCTCAAAATCCATCGCGGCAGCCACCGTCGCCTGAAAGAAAGGCGCACCCAACTCCTGGGGGTTGGATGGATCGGTGTTCACCATAACCATCAACAATTTATCAGCCATGTATATCTCCTTAAAAAATTCGGCCTGCCCATCATAGCCGTCCCAGTCCGGCGCCGCGCCATGAAATGATTGATTACACCATAAAAAGTCACAGGGCCATATCAAGCGTTCTTAGATATCGGTTTCCTGTGCCTCAATACGGCGCGCCCGGCTGGCCCGGGTCAGAATATCCCGCTCCTCTGCCAATGCCCGCTTGGCCACCTGAATAGCCTCCAGCAGATCCTGGCGTTTGGACTCGACCAAGTCACCACCCGCATCCATCAGGCGTGCGGTTTTTTCCTGGATTTCATCAATGAGCACACTGATACGTTCTTCGGCCAGCGACTCCATATTGCGCAAGCGATCCCGTCCCTTATCCATAGCGCGGCGCAATTCCTGGCGTGTCTCTGCGCCACTGGCCGGGGCCAGCAACAGGGCGCCAACCGCGCCAACCAGCACTCCGATAACAAAGCCTTCTGCATTCTTCATTGTCGTCTCCTCGCTGTTTCCAGCTAATGTTTCCGGGAAAAATAACGCCACCCTGTGCGCAGCGCACGGTACCACAGTCCCATCTCGTGTATCGGCCGAACCAGGGTATCCGTCGTATCCATGATCTCCTGACTCAGATATCTGAGTGTGGAATCCACCCGCCCCATCTGTATTCGCCCGGTCTGGGTGATGTGTTTAATGTCCGCCAAGGCCACCTTGGCATCAAATACCAGCGGTCCGATGTCCTGTTCAACCCTGGCCAGCAGCCTTTTCAGACGCAACTGGGCCCGTATCAGCACAACCGCTGTCACCGCGATGATCAACAGAATAATGATCATGACAATGGCAATGATGGTTACCCCCGCACTGACACTCATCCTTTCCCCCAGAGCTTCCGCATATCGAAAGCAACCCTCTTAACGCAGTGAAGAGCAACAACCCGACTATGACCCCTGGCCCACCCCGTCATCTTATCGCATTATAAGCCGCATCTGCCGTCTGGGTAAAATCGCGGGTGCCGATATGACGCGCGCAGGCTTCACCAGAATGACAATACATACCCCATCACGGCCAGTCCGGCGACACTCAGCAATCCCAAGGCCACTCTGCTCCAAATCTTGCGAGCACCAGTCAGTAAGTATCGTGGATGTCGGTAGCGATAAGTTTGCCAGACCCCCCAGAGCAGGCCCAGCCATAATCCGGACAGTAACCAGGCCCCAAACACATCACTAGGCCAATGTACCCCCAGGATTAGGCGACTCCAGGAGATGGCTGCGACCAATACCGCGAGCAATGTCACCATCGCCAGACGCAGGCCGCGATGCCGTACCGCAGCAAGGATGTACAGGGCCAAAAGGCCATAGACCACCACACTGAGGCTCACGTGCCCGCTTGGGAACGCAGGCGACAGCATTTCTGCCGCGGTCGGAGGCCGGGCACGTGCCGTAGTCACTTTTACCAACTGAACGAGCACGGCGAATACTACCGCGCCTGAAACCAGCAGAATGCCATCGAAAAAACGCCATGCAGCGAAGCAGGCAGCCGCCATCACTGCTACCAGCCAAGGCAGAAAATCTGGGCCGCCAAGCCGGGTCACCCCGGCCCAGAACGGCTGCCAGACAGGGTCCCGGGACTGTAGAATCTCCGCCTCCCAACGGGCATCCAACAGTGTTCCCCGACGCAAGAGCACACCCGCCAGAAAATCACCAGCGTAAAGCCAGAGCAACGCTGCCACCCCCAAGCCGAGCAGCAATAAAGCCAACAGCTCCCAGCGTTGTGGTCCGCGCAAATTTCAAAACCCCGTATGAAAGCGTCGCCACAACAACAACGCGGCAATCAATACTGCAGCGATGCTCAGCACCAGCACCGCCGCCGCGCCATAGTCCTTCGCGCGCGCTACCAGGGGGTGATATTCCGGGTTTACCAAGTCAGCGAGAGATTCTACGGCGCTGTTGAGCAGCTCTGCCGCCAGCACTGCACCCATGAGCAAAATACCAACCCCCCACCAGATGAGCGATGCCTGAGTCCAGTACAGAAGAATCACGCCCACCACGACTGCCAACAACTCTGCCCGAAAACTGGCTTCCTCACGGGCAGCGACCCACAACCCATGCCCTGCAAAAAAGGCACGCCGCCAGAGTGCGCTGTTTTTTTTCACCAGCCCCCCTGTTCGCGCAGAGACAAGGGCTCGCCGTCGCCGACTATAAAGTGATCCAGCAAGCGCAGGTCAACCAGTTGCATGGCCTGATCCAGACGCCGAGTGAGGGAAAGATCTGCCGCACTGGGTTCCGCCACGCCGGAAGGATGGTTGTGCGCAACGATGAGGGCTGCCGCATTCAACTCCAGGGCGCGCTTCAGCACTTCGCGAATATGCACGGTAGCGCCGTCAATGGTCCCCAGGAACATCTCCTCAAAGCGCAGCACCCGATGGCGATTATCCAAAAAGATCACAGCAAAAACCTCACGGCAGCGGTCGCGCAAAGTGGCAGACAGATACTGTCGCACCCGCTGCGGCGAATCAAGGCTGTCTCCTCGCTGCCATTCCTCGGCGAGATGACGCTTACCCATTTCCAGCACCGCCTGCAAAAGCGCGTATTTGGCATCCCCGAGCCCTTTATGCACACAAAAATCATGATGAGACGCGGTGAGTAATGCCCGCAGGCTACCAAAATTCTGCAGTAAGTCCCTGGCCGGATCCACCGCACTTTTGCCCACCACGCCCACCCGCAGAAATATCGCCAGCAGCTCTGCATCCGACAGAGTCGCTGCCCCTTTTTGCAATAGTCTTTCCCGCGGACGCTCGTCCGCCGGCCAATCAGTGATGGCCATACGCTCCCTCCTTCCCTTACACTAGGAATGTGATGATGGAAAGCGTATTCAACACGACAGAGCCCCTCGCTGGCAAACGAATTCTTCTGGGTGTAGGTGGCAGCATCGCCGCCTACAAGAGCCCGGAGATCGTGCGCGCCCTGCGCCAGGCAGGAGTAGAACTGCGCGTGGTCATGACACGGGGCGCTGCACAGTTTGTAACGCCGCTGACTTTGCAAGCCGTGAGTGGGGAGCCCGTGCGTAGCGACCTCTTTGCCGCCGCCGAAGAGGCGGCCATGGACCACGTCCGCCTGGCACGCTGGGCCGACGCCCTCCTAATCGCACCCATCTCCGCCAATGGAATGGCCCGCCTCGCCCAAGGCTTGGCCGATGACCTGCTCAGTACCGTCGTTCTCGCCAACCGTGCGCCGCTCTTTCTCGCACCCGCGATGAACAGTGCCATGTGGGCACACCCTGCGACGCAGCGCAATGTCGCCCAGTTGCAGGCGGATGGCGCCCACTTTTTGGGTCCGGACAGCGGCAGTCTCGCCTGTGGTGAGGAAGGTACCGGACGACTGTTGGCACCAGAGCGCATGGTGGGTGAACTACGTCTCGCTCTGGCCGAGAAAACCCTGCGCGGGCAACGTGTCCTCATTACCGCCGGGCCAACTTGGGAAGCGATCGATCCCGCTCGCGGTCTGAGCAATCGCGCCAGTGGCCGCCAAGGTTTTGCCCTCGCCCAGGCCTGCGCGGAGGCGGGGGCGGAGGTGTTGCTGATTACCGGCACTACCCATGAACAAACGCCGCCGGGAGTAAGCCGCCAGGATGTTCTCTCTGCACAGGACATGCTCGCGGCCTGCCTGCAGGCACTGGACAAGCCCACGGATATCTTCATCGCCAATGCCGCCGTCGCCGACCACAGGCCGAGTCAGTTCAGCGCGCATAAACTAGGCAAAACGGATATCGCAAACCCTTTGCCTCTCAGCATTAATCCCGATATCGTCAGCATGGTCCATCAGGACCCTCGGCGACCACGCTATATTGTCGCTTTTGCCGCCGAGACCCACAACCACCTCGCCACTGCAAGCACCAAGGCGCAGCGCAAGGGGGCGGACATCATCGTAGTCAACGATATTACTTCCGCCGATATGGGGATGGGTGCTACCGACAATGCCTGCAGTATTTTGCAGGGCGAACGGGTACTGCACATCCCCCGTTGCAGCAAAATGGATCTCGCGCGCCATCTGGTGCGTCACCTCAGCACGTTTTTTCCACCTTCCGGTACGGAGTACGAAGACCTTACATGAGCAATCTGCAAATTCGCATTCTTGATCCACGCATCGGCCAGCAATGGCCCCTCCCCCATTATGCCAGCGCCGACGCCGCAGGCATGGACCTGCGCGCCTGCCTGGACGCCCCGCTGCAACTGGCTCCCGGGCAGGCAGAACTCGTCTCCGCCGGGTTTGCCATGCATATCGGCGACCCGCAGGTTACGGCACTGTTGCTGCCGCGCTCGGGTCTCGGACATCGCGGCCTGGTACTGGGTAATCTGGTCGGTCTCATCGATGCGGATTATCAGGGACCACTAAAGATTTCTCTGTGGAATCGGGGCGCTGCAGAGATGGTCATTGAACCCGGTGAGCGCGTAGCGCAAATGGTGCTGGTGCCGATTATTCGCCCTGACATTACGCTGGTGGCCAGTTTTACCACTAGCGAACGGGGCGTCGCAGGCTTTGGCAGCACCGGACGTCAGTAGACGCCAATATGTCAGGACCCGCGATACCGCCCGGCTTCTCCGCGTATCCTGAAAATAGTGAATAAAAAACCGGCCTCGAGCATCAGGCCGGTTTTTTTCAGAACAATCTCTGACTATTCAGCAGTGGCCGCTTGCCGATCTACAAGCTCAACAATAGCCAACGGCGCATTGTCACCAGCCCGAAAGCCGTACTTAACAATACGCAGATAACCGCCTGGACGCGCCAGATAGTGTGGACCGAGATCATCAAACAACTTGACCACAGCCTGGCGATCACGCAAACGCGAAAACGCCAACCGCCGCTTGGCCACTGTCGCATCCTTCGCCAGCGTGATCATCGGCTCCGCAAAACGCCGCAGCTCTTTCGCCTTGGGTAACGTGGTAACGATTCGCTCATGATGAAACAAGGACACCATCATATTGGCAAACATCGCCTGCCGATGACTACTATTACGATTTAACTGTTTACCACTTTTGCGATGACGCATAACCCCATTCCCTCTACAAAATTTCTAACGTTAACTGCTGATCGAATCCGCATCGGCAGCTCGCCCAGGCACCGGTGGCAAATTTTCCGGTGGCCAATTGTCGAGTCGCATCCCCAACGTAAGGCCATGCGCCACTAAAACTTCCTTTATCTCGTTGAGAGACTTGCGTCCGAGATTAGGCGCTTTCAGAAGCTCCTGCTCCGACTTCTGAACCAAATCTCCGATGTAAAAAATATCCTCGGCTTTCAAACAGTTCGCCGATCGTACCGTAAGCTCCAGGTCATCGACCGGGCGGACCAACAATGGCGTAAGGCTTTCATTGGCCTGCGCCTGTGACGCCTCAGGTATTTCCTTCGTTTCCGCACCGGCTAACACACCGAGCTGACTGCGGAAAATACGGGAAGCCTCTTGCACCGCCCAAATCGGGTCGACCACGCCATTCGTCTCGACATCGAGTATCAGACGGTCCAGGTCAGTACGCTGCTCTACCCGCGCACTTTCCACCAGATAGCTTACGCGCAATACGGGACTGAAACTCGCGTCCAGAGCCATCACACCGATGCGCTTTTCATGACTCTGCCGACGCGTGGCAGCTGCGTCGTAGCCCCTGCCCTCGTCAATACGCAAATGAAGCACCAGTTCAACGTCGCGGGTTAAAGTGGCAATCACTTGATCAGGATTGGCCACCTCAATGCCGTGCTCGGACACGATATCCGCACCCGTCATTTGACCTGGGCCACGCTTACGCAGCGTCACCACCGCGTCTCCGCGTCCATGCGCACGAACTGCCAACATTTTCAAGTTGAGCAGAATATCCACGACATCTTCCTGCACCCCTTCGATGCTGGAATATTCATGCAACACTCCTTCAATCTCGACTTCCGTAACCGCCGCACCTTTGAGAGACGATAACAACACTCGGCGCAACCCACTACCCAAGGTGTGACCAAAGCCACGTTCCAAGGGTCCGAGGGCAATACGCGCACGGTGTGCTGAAACTTCTTCCACATCGACGCCCTGCGGACGCAACAGCTCTCCTACCTCAGTCATAAGCGTTCCTCAACCCCCGGTCTTACTTAGAGTACAACTCCACGACGACCTGTTCGTTCAAATCCGGAGCGATATCTTCTCGCACCGGTACGGCTTTGATAGTGCCCTTGAGTTCGGTAGTGTCCATACTCACCCATTCCGGGAAACCACGGCCAGCCGCAGCCTCTACCGCAGAGACAATACGCATGTGCGCTCGAGCACCCTCTGCAACGCTCACCACGTCACCGGCGCGGACCTGATAAGACGGGATATCCACACGCCGTCCATTCACCAGAATGTGACCGTGGCGAACCACCTGCCGCGCCTCAGCACGAGATGCTCCGAACCCTAAACGATAGGCCACATTGTCGAGACGTAACTCCAGAAAACGCAGCAACAACTCGCCGGTAACGCCCCGCGTCTGGCTGGCACGCTGGAAATAGCGACGGAACTGTCCTTCCAGTACGCCATAGATACGCCGGATTTTTTGCTTTTCACGTAACTGACCGCCGTATTCACTGACACGTCCGCGTCGTTGACCATGCTGCCCTGGGGCGTAGGCTCGTATACTCACTGGACATTTATCAGAAAAGCACTTCTCGCCTTTGAGAAATAATTTCCCACCTTCGCGCCGACACAAACGACAACTCGGACCCGTATATTTAGCCACAGATAACCTCCACCTAAAAATTAAACACGCCGCTTTTTAGGCGGACGGCATCCGTTATGGGGAATCGGCGTCACGTCGCGAATGCTCGCAATACGGAAGCCAATAGAATGAAGTGCACGCACCGTACTCTCTCGACCCGGCCCCGGTCCCCGCACTTCGACATCCAGGTTCTTAACACCATATTCCTGCGCTTTTTTGCCCGCGTTTTCCGCTGCCACCTGTGCAGCGAAAGGTGTACTTTTACGTGAACCACGGAACCCCGACCCGCCAGAGCTGGCCCAAGTTAAAACGTTGCCCTGACGATCACTGATCGTGATAATCGTGTTGTTGAAGGACGCATAAATGTGCGCAACACCGTCAAGAACGTTTTTCTTGACCTTCTTTCGCACACGGGAGTTCGCTTGTGTTTTCGCCATTGCTAGAATCTTCCTGCTTAACGCGTAATGGACTTAGCGGGACCCTTACGCGTACGCGCATTGGTCTTTGTCCGCTGGCCGTGAACGGGGAGACCGCGGCGATGCCGTATTCCGCGATAACAACCCAAATCCATCAGACGTTTGATATTCATGGTGACTTCGCGGCGTAAATCGCCCTCCACCAGGAACTTCGCAACCTCTGACCGTATGCGTTCAAGCTCGGGCTCGCTGATATCCTTGACTCGCATATCAAAGGCAATTTCCGCCGCGCTCAAAACATGCTGAGCTCGCGTCTTACCAATGCCATAAATATACGTCAAGGCAATTTCTATTTGTTTATTGTTCGGAATATTTACACCAGCGATGCGGGCCATCCGCAGTTCCTCCAAGAGACTGAGTGGGTTGACCCCACAGACTAAACAGTTTCGCCTACCGCCTTAACCTTGGCGCTGCTTATGGCGAGGTTCAACACAAATCACGCGAACCACACCATTACGACGAACAATTTTGCAGTTACGACAAAGCTTCTTTACCGATGCGCGAACCTTCATGACTACCCCCTATTTGGCACGATAAATGATGCGACCCTTGGTTAAATCATAGGGCGTCATCTCTACGGTAACCTTATCCCCTGGTAAAATGCGGATATAATGCATCCGCATTTTACCGGAGATATGTGCATTAACGACATAACCATTCTCCAAGCGTACCTTAAACGTCGCACTCGGCAAATTCTCTATTACCTCACCCTGCATTTCCAGGGTATCTTCTTTCGACATTTAGCGTACTACCCCTACCGCTTCCACGATTCTAGAGAATACTTCATCGGCTTCGCCCTCCCCACTCACCAGATGATAGGCAGGTCGATCGTGATAATAAGCGATCAAGGGCGCAGTCTCCGCCTGATAGACAGCCAGCCGTTTACGAATTACTGCGGGCTGATCATCCTCACGTTGCAACAACACACCCCCACAGATATCGCAGACCCCATTAACCGCAGGCGCGTGGTAGCGTATGTGATAAATCGCCCCGCATTTCGAACACACCCTCCGCCCGGAGAGACGTTCGACAATTTCTTCGTCAGACAAATTTATATGCAGCACCGCGGTAATTTGGTCGCCATGCGCACTTACTAAGTTATCAAGCGCATTCGCCTGATGGATGGTTCGGGGAAATCCGTCGAAGACCACCCCTGCCGCCGCGTCTGGAAGAAGTAGCCGCTCCGCGACGATACCGATAATAATTTCATCACCCACCAGCGCGCCGGACTCCATCACTGCCGCAGCACGCAGTCCAATCTCCCTACCAGACTGAACCGAGGCGCGGAGCATATCACCAGTGGAGACGTGAGGCAAGTCCATTAACTGGGCAAGGCGTTGGGCCTGCGTGCCCTTACCGACGCCAGGCGCACCAAGAAAAATCAAATGCTTTGCCACTATCAGTGTCCACTGAGAGGGTTTTTGCGAATCAACCCTTCGTACTGATGCGTTAGCAGATGGCTCTGAATCTGCCCCATTAAATCCATCATCACCACAACGACGATCAGCAGGCTGGTACCACCAAAATAGAATGGTACGTTGTACTGGACAATAAGGAACTCTGGCAGCAGGCAAACCAGGGTCAGATATATGGCACCCCAAAGCGTGAGCCGGGTAAGGATACGATCCATGTATTTCGCTGTATGCTCGCCAGGCCGAATCCCCGGCACAAAGCCGCCAGACTTTTTCAGATTATCTGCGGTGTCGCGAGGATTAAACACCATGGCGGTGTAAAAAAAGGCAAAAAACACAATCGCCGTGGTGAATACCACGACGTAAAGCGCAGACCCTGGACTCAAGGCTTGTCCAAAGCGCGCCAGCCACTCCATCCCGGGCACATTAGCGAACCATCCAGATAGTGTCGCTGGCAAAAGGATGATGCTAGATGCAAAGATCGGCGGAATTACGCCAGACATGTTCACCTTGAGCGGCATGTGCGTGCTCTGGCCTCCATATATCTTACGGCCAACCTGCCGCTTGGCGTATTGGATGGGAATACGTCTCTGCGCACTCTCCATGAATACCACAAAGCCGGTCACTCCCAGCGCAAGGACAAAAAGCGCTACAATGAACAGCGGCTGAAACTGTCCGGTTTTGGTTAGCTCAAAAGTTGTCCCGATGGCATCTGGCAGGCCTGCGACAATACCGGCAAATATAATCATAGAGATGCCATTACCGATTCCTCGCTCCGTAATTTGTTCTCCAACCCACATCAAAAAGACGGTGCCGCAGGCAAGCGAAATGGTTGTCGTGAACAGGAACAGCGGACCTGGATCAATTACCACAGGAAGATGTCCGGCGTGCATCTTTTCAATCGCGATAGCGATTCCCAAGCCTTGCATCAGGGCAAGTATGACCGTGGCATAACGTGTATACTCCGTTATTTTACGGCGCCCCGCCTCACCTTCCTTTTTAAGTTCTTCCAGCTTCGGAAAAACTGCCCCTGCCAACTGGAATATGATTGACGCGCTGATGTAAGGCATGATCCCTAGTGCGAAAACCGTCAGTCGGGAGAGTGCGCCCCCCGAAAACATATTGAACATGCCCAGGATAGTTCCCCGCTGCTGATTAAAAAAAGCCGCCATCGCCGCAGGGTCAATTCCTGGCACGGGTATATGTGCCCCAACACGAAAAACCAGAAGCGCGCCCAGCAGAAAAAGGATGCGGTTACGTAACTCATTGATCTTTCCGGCCCCCTGTGCGGCGCCCCCAATGCTACGTAACCCGGCCATTAACCTTCTATCCTTCCGCCAGCATTCTCAATGGCCGCCCGGGCACCCGCGCTTACGCGCAGGCCACGCACGGTTAAAGCCTGGGTGAGTTCGCCGGTCAAAATAACTTTAACCGAATCCGGCGAGCCGCGAACGATGCGCCGAAGCAACAAGCCTTCGAGGTCTACTACGCCGTCAATCGCCGCAGACTCCAGTTGGGACAACGCCACCTCAACGACGTGGACACCTAATGCATTACGGAACCCACGCTTAGGAATACGTCTTTGCAACGGCATCTGACCGCCTTCGAAACCCACCTTATGGTAACCACCGGAGCGGGCATGCTGACCCTTGTGACCACGACCGGCTGTTTTGCCTAAACCGCTTCCGATACCACGTCCAACACGGCGACGGTCTTTTTTCGAGCCCTCTGCAGGCGCAATCGTATTTAATTTCATCACAGCTCTTCCCAGCGAAGTAGATAAGGTATTTTATTGACCATCCCACGAATCTCTGGAGTATCCAAACGTTCTACCGAATGATTTGTGTGACGCAACCCTAATCCCAGCACAACCCGACGATGCTTTTCAGCGACGCCAATCAGACTTTTTACCAGCGTGATGCGCAGTTGCTTACTCATCGTGCCCTCCCTGGCCGCGAATCTCCTTCAAACTTTTGCCACGTTTCATAGCGATAGCCTGAGGACTGGCAAGCTTATTAAAAGCATCGAAAGTCGCGCGAACAACGTTGATAGGGTTGTTAGAACCCAGAGACTTGGCAACCACATTCCGCAGTCCCACGGCCTCACAAACTGCACGCATCGCACCACCAGCGATTACGCCACTACCTTCTGGAGCCGGCCGCAGCATTACTCGCGCTGCGCCATGGCGCCCTTCTACCGGGTAAGGAATCGTGCCGCCCTTCATCAAAGGTATGCTCGTCATCCATCGGCGCGCCCGGTCGGTGGCCTTTTGAATACCCGCAGGGACTTCTTTGGCCTTTCCGCGGCCAAAGCCAACCTTTCCATCTCCATCGCCCACCACCATGAGCGCCGCAAAGCCGAACTGCCGCCCGCCTTTGACCACCTTGGAAACGCGGTTGATGTGAATAAGTTTTTCCTGCATTCCATCGTTGGATTGCGTATCGCGATTTTCCCGTGCCATCTTAGCTCTCCATCAGAACGACAACCCGCCTTCGCGGGCGGCGTCGGCCAAAGCTCTCACCCGACCATGGTAACGATATCCGCTACGGTCAAATGCCACTTCCTTAACGCCCACAGCCAGTGCCTTCGCTGCAACCCGTTGTCCGATAGTTGCGGCGGCGGCCACATCCGCGCCGCGCGCCATTTGCGTCCGGAGTTCAGCCTCCAAGCTAGATGCCTGCGCCAAAACTATGCCCTGCGCGTCGTCAATCACCTGAGCATAAATATGCTTACCAGAGCGGAAAACAGAGAGCCGTGGTTTGGCTTGCGATGCAATGCGGGCCCGCGTCTTGCGCGCCCGACGAAGCCTTGCCGAATTTTTATTCATAGTAGTAAGCCTCAAGCATTATTTTTTCTTCGCTTCTTTACGTCTAACATTTTCACCGGCGTAGCGTACGCCCTTACCCTTGTAGGGCTCCGGAGGACGATAGGCACGGATATCTGCCGCGATCTGCCCGATTTTTTGCTTATCGATTCCCCGAATGACAATTTCCGTCTGCGTCGGCGTTTCGATGGTGATATCGTCGGGCACTGGATAATCCACCGGATGGGAGAAACCAAGACTCAAGCTGAGCGTTTTACCCTTCGCTTGGGCCCGGTAACCCACACCGATAATTTCTAGTTTTTGTTCAAAGCCTTGTGAGACGCCTTCTACCATATTATTCAATAAAGCCCGCATGGTCCCAGCCTGGGCATTTTGGTCTTCTGCCCAAGTGAGTGACGCGATACCGGCATCTACCTGCAATTCCACAGCCGGATGGCAAGGGACTGACATCTCGCCTTTAGGCCCCTTCACCACCATGCGGTGATCCGCAACATGGACTTCGACGCCCTTAGGTAGAGGCACTGGCTGTTTCGCTACACGAGACATTTTTGTCCTCCCCCTAGGATACGACGCAGAGAACTTCACCACCGATGCCCGCGGTGCGAGCCGCGCGATCAGTCATAATTCCCTGAGAAGTGGATATAATGGCGATGCCGAATCCGTCGCGCACTCGCGGCAAGTCCTCGGCACCACGATAAACGCGAACACCAGGCCGACTCACCCGCCGAATCTCGGCAATAACACCCGCACCCGCATAGTACTTTAACGTTACGTTCAGAACGGGATGACCGTTCGCCACGTCTTCTTTCACATCCAGAATGTACCCCTCTTCCACTAAAACCCGTGCAATAGCACGTTTCAGCTTGGAAGCGGGCATCTGCACTTTCGCCTTATTTACCTGTTGCGCATTACGAATGCGCGTCAGCATATCAGCAATAGGATCCGTCACGCTCATCGTGTTTCCTCACCAGCTCGCTTTAACGATACCGGGAATCGACCCAGCCGAGGCATGCTTACGAAAGCACAAACGACAGAGGCCAAACTTCCGATAGTAACCGCGTGAACGCCCGCACAATTTGCACCGGTGATACGCACGCACCTTAAATTTTGGAGTCCTTTCAGACTTTGCGATCAATGATTTCTTTGCCACGCGTCAAACTCCTTCAAGACCGAAAGGGCATCTTGAAGGCTTTCAAAAGCCCAAGGCCCTCTTCATCATTCTTGGCTGTGGTAGTGAATACCACGTCCAACCCGCGCAAACGATCAATTTTGTCATATTCAATTTCAGGGAATATGATCTGCTCTTTCACGCCCATCGTATAATTTCCACGCCCATCAAACGACCGCGGCGAAAGACCACGAAAGTCTCTGATACGGGGAATAGCCACACTGACAAGACGATCCAAAAACTCGTACATCAAAATCCCACGCAGAGTCACCATGCACCCAATGGGGTAACCATCACGTATTTTGAAAGCCGCTACGGACTTCCGTGCGCGCGTGACTACGGGCTTCTGACCTGCAATTTTGGTCATATCACCAACCGCTGCTTCGAGAATTTTTTTGTCGCCAACAGCTTCACCCACTCCCATGTTCAGGGTGATCTTCCGCAGTTTTGGCACTTCCATCACACTACTGAAGCCAAAATCCTGCATCAGCTTCGGCGCAATGGACGTTTTATACAACGAATGCAAACGTGCTTCCATATTATTTCCCTTGCTTAACGGCGGCCAATAACTTCGCCGTTGCTCTTAAAAACACGCACTTTCTGCCCGTCCTCAAGCACCTTATAACCAATTCGATCCCCGTTACCGGTAGCGGCATTAAAAATTGCCACATTGGATACATGAATTGGCGCCTCTTTTTCCACGATGCCGCCAGGCTTGCCCATGCGATCAGGACGAACGTGCCGCTTGATCATGTTCACCTTTTCGACCACCACCCGTGACTCTTCCCGGAGCACCTTGAGCACTTTACCACGCTTGCCCTTGTCCTTACCGGTAAGAATCACGACCTCATCGTCCTTACGTACCTTCAACATGGTCATCCCCTACAGCACTTCCGGCGCCAATGAAATTATCTTCATAAAATTCGCCCCGCGTAACTCGCGTGTCACCGGGCCAAAAATACGTGTACCAATAGGCTGCAACTGGTTATTTAAGAGCACAGCCGCATTGCTGTCGAAACGAATCAAGGATCCATCTTCGCGGCGCACCCCCTTGCGAGTACGCACGACGAGCGCGTTGTAAACATCGCCCTTTTTTACCTTCCCGCGCGGGACGGCATCTTTGATGCTCACCTTGATGACATCACCGATACCGGCGTAACGCCGATGTGAACCACCGAGCACCTTGATACACATCACTTCCCGTGCACCGCTATTGTCGGCAACGCTCAGCCTGGTCTGCATCTGTATCATGCGTTATCCCCTTCCACGATACCCTCGGCAAGCACTTTCACCAAACGCCAGCTCTTGGTTTTCGACAAAGGACGGCATTCTTCAATTTTCACGGTGTCGCCGATCCGGCAGGCGTTTTCCGCATCGTGGGCGTGAAATTTCTTGGATCGCCGAATGTATTTTTTATAGAGCGGATGTTGAATACGACGCTCAACATTGACGACTATCGTCTTATCCATAAGGTTGCTAACCACCGTACCAACCAAACTACGTGGGTTCTTCGCCTCGGTCATGAGTGCGCTTCCTTCTTCACAGTAATGGCTGTCCGCACGCGCGCGATATCACGACGCACGGTGCGTAAACGCGACGTTTTTGCAAGCTGCCCAGTCGCGTGTTGCATACGCAACCTGAACTGCTCCTCAAGAAGGAGCATCAATTGCGCCTGGCAGCCTGCCAGATCCAGTTTTTGAACTTCCTGAGCTTTCATCCCATCACCCGCCTACTCACAAAGACTGTCTGTACCGGAAGCTTGGCCGCGCCTAGCGCAAACGCCTCACGAGCCACCTCTTCCGTTACGCCCTCCATTTCGTAAAGTACCTTACCCGGCTGAATCAAGGCGACCCAGTATTCCGGATTACCTTTACCTTTGCCCATACGCACTTCCGCTGGCTTTTTGCTGATCGGCTTGTCCGGAAAAATACGAATCCACATGCGGCCGCCGCGCTTTACATGCCGACTGATGGCGCGGCGCGCGGCTTCAAGCTGACGCGCGGTGATACGACCACGACCAACGGCTTTAAGACCAAACTCGCCAAAGCTTACCTTATTACCGCGAGTAGCAATACCACGATTGCGACCCTTATGTTGTTTGCGAAATTTTGTTCGTTTAGGCTGCAGCATCGGAAACTCCCGTCACTTCTGGCGGGCAGCGGCCGTTTGCGCCGTGCTCCACTCAAGGATTTCGCCTTTGAAGATCCACACCTTTACCCCGATAATTCCGTAGGTGGTGTTCGCCTCTGCGAAACCATAGTCAATATCAGCGCGCAACGTATGCAATGGAACGCGGCCCTCCCGATACCATTCAGTACGGGCAATTTCTGCTCCGCCAAGACGACCAGCGCAGTTGATACGCATGCCTAACGCCCCAAAACGCATGGCGTTAGTAACTGCGCGTTTCATCGCGCGGCGAAACATAATGCGGCGGACAAGCTGCTGCGCAACACTTTCGGCCACTAACTGCGCGTCCAGTTCGGGCTTACGGATTTCTTCCACATTAATATGGACAGGAACCCCCATGCGCTTCTGTACGTCGTGACGAAGCTTTTCAATATCTTCGCCCTTTTTACCGATAACAATGCCGGGCCGCGCGGTATGCACAGTAATACGCGCGCTACGCGCGGGGCGCTCAATGATAATGTCAGAAACAGCGCCGCCGGCAAGTCGTTCACGAATAAACTGACGGACCTTGATGTCTTCCAACAACTTCTCTTGGAAGTCGCCTTTACCATACCACCGAGAATTCCAATTCTTAATGATTCCCAGACGCAGTCCGATTGGATTGGTTTTTTGTCCCATATGTTCCTCAGTTAACTCTCTGCGACGACAACGGTGATATGGCTAGTGCGCTTTAGTATCCGTGAGCCGCGCCCCTTCGCTCTAGCCGCGAAGCGTTTGAGCACCGCTCCACCGTCAATCATGATCTGCTCGACCACCAAAGCATCTACGTCTGCCCCTTCGTTATTTTCGGCGTTAGCAATAGCAGATTCCAGACATTTGCGAATCGGAAGTGCAGCCTTTTTTGTGGTAAAGCGCAGGATCTCCAGCGCCTTACCCACTGGCTGTCCGCGTACCAGATCAGCGACGAGACGCGCCTTTTGGGGAGACATCTGAAGTCCTTTTAGCACTGCTGACGATTTCATCACACTCCCCTTTAGCGCTTAGCTTTCTTGTCGGCGACGTGACCCTTGAAGGTCCGCGTTAATGCAAATTCGCCGAGCTTGTGGCCAACCATATTCTCGTTTACGACTACAGGAATATGTTGACGTCCGTTATGGACGCTAATAGTCAAGCCAATGAAATCAGGTGTAATCGTCGAACGGCGCGACCAGGTCTTAATCGGACGACGGCTGCTGCTCGCCTGAGCACTCTGCACTTTACGGTCCAAATGCTCATCAATGAACGGACCTTTTTTAATCGAACGTGGCACGTGAAATCCTCTTAACCCCTAACGCGAACGACGGCGCACAATCATACTGCTCGTACGCTTGTTTCTACGGGTACGATAACCCTTAGTCGGTTGTCCCCATGGCGATACCGGATGACGTCCACCAGAGGTACGACCCTCTCCACCACCATGCGGATGATCCACTGGGTTCATCACTACCCCGCGAACGGTGGGGCGTACGCCGCGCCAACGCATCGCACCTGCTTTACCCAGTTGGCGGGACCCGTGTTCTTCGTTCCCCACCTCACCTATAGTAGCGCGGCAGGATACATGAATCCGTCGCACTTCACCAGAGCGCAAACGCACTTGAGCATAATCTCCTTCGCGCGCCATAAGCTGAGCTGAAGCCCCCGCGGATCGCGCGATTTGACCGCCCTTGCCTGGTCGCATCTCAATATTATGCACCACGGAGCCCACCGGAATGCCTCGCAGTGGCATACAATTACCTGGCTTAACAGGCGTCTGCTCCGCCGAAAGTACGGGATCCCCAACCGCCATACCTTTTGCCGCAAGTATGTAACGACGCTCGCCGTCCACGTAACAAATCAGAGCAATATGTGCCGAACGGTTGGGATCGTACTCTAAGCGCTCCACCTTGCCCGGTACATCAAACTTATTACGCTTAAAATCTACCAGGCGATAATGCGATTTATGACCACCGCCCTGATGACGCCGCGTGATACGACCGAGATTATTGCGCCCGCCGCTATGGGATTGTGCCTCAACCAAAGTCGGATGTGGATCGCCCTTGTGAAGGCGTGTGTCTAGCGCTTTTACTACGAACCGCCGCCCTGCAGAGGTCGGCTTAGTTTTAATTAATGCCATGTTTTATCCCTTTTCCTCAGGCAACGCCGTAATCTATGCTGCTGCCCTCGGCCAGCCGTACATAGGCTTTCTTCCAGGAAGAGCGGCGCCCCACATGACGACCCATACGCTTTTCCTTACCCATATAGTTACAGGTCTGAACAGAAAGCACCTGTACCTCAAAAAGCTTCTCAACCGCCGACTTGATTTCCAGTTTTGTAGAATCACGGGCGACCTTAAACACGAATTGATTTGCCTTCTGCTGCACCATCGTGCTTTTTTCGCTGATAATAGGTGCCAGTAAGACAAGATATTGACGTTCCGCGTTCATCCGTACACCTCACCTAACCTGGCTGCCGCTTCGGTATCCAACAACACTCGACCATACTGGAGAAGGTCAGCAGGCCCGATATCTTGCCAACCAGCGATACCCACTCTCGGAAAATTACGCAAGCCCAGGAAAAGATTCAACGGAACCTCACCCATGACAAGCAAAAAATTATCTCCGCCCGCGCGGCTCAACCAGTCTTTGGCTAATCGACTCCGCGGCTCGCCGAGATCCTCTTGCTGAATGATTTGCAAGCGACCCTGACGCAGCAACTCCGCCAGCACTGTGCGCATTGCCCCGGCCCACATTTTTTTGTTGATCTTTTGGGTGTAGTTTTCATTCCCACCAGGAAAGGCCCGTCCACCGCCGCGCCAGATTGGGCTGCGAATACTGCCGGCGCGCGCGCGACCGGTACCCTTCTGTTTCCACGGCTTGCGTCCACCACCACGCACTGCCGCGCGATTCTTCTGTACGGCGTTCGCCGAACGCATACCGGCCATCTGAGCCACCACGACCTGATGCAACAATGCCTCATTATAAGGCACTCCAAACACACCATCGGCGACCTCGATATCGCTGCTTTTCCCGGTGGTCACTTCCAAGCTTTGCACTTGCATTATTTTTCTCCTAACCACGCACGGCGGGACGAACCATCACGTCCCCGTCACGGGCACCGGGAACAGCGCCTTTCACCATGAGCAAGCGCCGAGTTGCATCAATACGCACCAGTTCAAGGTTAAGCGTCGTGACTTGTTCCGCGCCCAAATGCCCCGCCATTTTCTTACCCTTAAATACCCGTCCAGGTGTCTGGCGACAACCAATAGAACCAGGTGCATTGTGGGCCCGCGAGTTACCGTGACTAGCCCGGTTGCTCCGGAAATTGTGGCGCTTGATGGCGCCAGCGAAGCCTTTACCTTTGCTAACGCCAGACACGTCCACGCGCTGTCCTTCGGCGAAAATGTCCAGATCGATATCCGCACCGCAAGCATAAGTAGTGGTATCCGCCACACGGAACTCCCGTAATAGCCGCCCAGGAGCAATGCCATTTTTACGAAAGTGTCCCGCCAGAGCAGAGGTTACCCTCTGTGGACGGCGTGTACCGGTTGCCACCTGCACTGCACAGTAACCGTCTGTGGCGATATCTTTAACCTGTGCCACCGTATTCGGCGCCACATGAATGACGGTTACCGGCAGCACACGCCCGTCGTCTGCAACGATACGCGTCATACCTACTTTCCGTCCGATCAGGCCCATTACCATTGTATCGTCCTTTATAATTACAGCTTGATCTCGACATCGACGCCAGCCGCCAGATCAAGTTTGATCAGGGCATCCACCGTCTTGTCGTTGGGATCCAGAATGTCGAGTAAGCGCTTGTGCGTACGCTGTTCAAATTGATCACGCGCATTTTTATCCACGTGCGGCGAGCGCAAAACCGTAAAGCGTTCTATTTTTGTAGGAAGAGGAATCGGCCCACAAACGCGCGCACCGGTCCGCCGCGCGGTTTCTACGATTTCCGCAGCAGAAATGTCGAGCATGCGATAATCATACGATTTAAGGCGAATACGAATTTTAGAACTGTCCATTATTCGACCACCTTGGAGACCACGCCAGCGCCAACGGTACGGCCGCCTTCGCGT
>NZ_JAGDVS010000092.1 GCF_023255755.1 Acidithiobacillus sp.
TTCGCTCACTAGGACCTGAACCTAGCGCGTCTACCAATTCCGCCACCTCGGCGTGAACGGAATAATCATTTATTAAGGAGCATTTGTCAATGCCGGAAACACAAGAACCCGCATCGCTGAGTGACCGCGATCCCATGTTCGAGCGCGAAAAAGAAAAATATGAACGGCCTATCGTTAGCCGGGAGTACATTCTCAGCTATCTGGAGGGTGCTGGCCAGCCACTGACTCTGGAAGGCATTATCACTGAGCTCGAGGTGGCCGAAGATGATCAGGAAGCCTTGCGGCGTCGTCTGCGGGCCATGGAACGGGACGGGCAACTGGTTCGCAACCGTCGCGGCGCTTACGGAATCGTTGAGGCGATGGAATTGGTGCGTGGTACGGTCAGCGCCCACCCCGATGGCTTTGGTTTCCTGATCCCCGAGGGGGGCGGGAAGGATCTCTTCCTTTCTCCGCGGGAAATGCGCAAGGTGTTCCATGGCGATACGATTTTGGGACGGGCGGTAGGGGAGGATCGGCGCGGACGTATTGAAGGCGCGGTTGTGCGCATTTTGGAGCGCGCGCTCAAGGAGATTGTGGGCCGTTACTATGCGGATGGTGGTGTACATTACGTGGTTCCCGAAGACCGCCGTATTCCCCAGGAGTTCGGGGTGGTAGAGGGTGGTGAATTAGCGCCCGTGCACGGACAGATTGTCACGCTGCAAATTACTCAGTACCCCGATGGGCGCAATATGCCACAAGGGCGCATCGTCGAGATTCTCGGTGAGCACATGGCCCCGGGTATGGAAGTCGAAATTGCCGTCCGTAACTATGGTCTGCCCCATCAGTGGTCAGGAGAAGTGCTTGCCGAAATCACGCACTTCTCGGAGACAGTGCCGGAGGTGATGAAGGAAGGTCGCCGAGATCTGCGAGACCTGCCGCTGGTCACCATTGACGGCGCCGACGCCAAGGACTTTGACGATGCGGTCTACGCCGAGGAAATCGAAAATGGCTTCCGGCTGATTGTCGCAATCGCCGACGTGGCCACTTATGTGCGCACGGACTCGGCGCTGGACAAAGAGGCAGTGACCCGCGGCAATTCAGTCTATTTCCCGCGGCGGGTGATTCCCATGCTGCCCGAGATACTGTCCAACGGACTCTGTTCCCTCAACCCCCATGTGGATCGCCTCTGCATGCTTTGTGAGATGGAGATGGATGCGACGGGCGAGGTGCAGCGTTTCCGTTTTGACCGGGGCGTCATGCGCTCTCAGCGCCGTTTTACCTACGATGAAGTGGCGGCCATATTGGCGGGTGACGAGGTCTTAAGGGCGCAGGACGCGGCTATGGCCCCGCACCTGGAGGCCCTGCACCGCCTCTATGAAAGCCTTGCCAAGGCCCGTGAGCGGCGTGGCACTATTGAGTTTGACTCACAGGAAAGCCGTATTATCTACAACGACCAGTTGCGTATTGAAAAAATTGTGGCTGTCACCCGCAATGTGGCGCATCGGATCATTGAGGAATGTATGCTCGCGGCGAATGTGTGTGCGGCGCAATATTTCCGCATCCATGAGCTGCCCATGCTGTACCGGGTGCATCCGGAGCCGTCCAGCGACAAGCTGGAAGATTTGCGTCGCTTTCTCGGGGAGCTCGGCGTGCCGGTGCGTCTGCCTACCCACCCGCGCAGTGCTGATCTGGCCAAAATCATTGAAGATACCCGTGAGCGCAGTGATTCCAGTCTGATTCAGACGGTCATTCTGCGCAGCCTGGCACAAGCCTATTACACCGTGGATACGGGTATGCACTTCGGACTGGCCTTCCCGGCCTATACGCACTTTACCTCACCCATCCGCCGCTATCCGGATCTCGTGGTGCATCGCGGTATTCAGGCCTTACTGGACGCTGCGGGTGCTGAACCGAAGTGGTTTCCGAAAAAGGAACTGCAAGAACTCGGCCAGCATTGTTCCATGACTGAACGGCGGGCCGACGAAGCCAGTCGCGAGGCGATAAACTGGCTCAAGTGCGAATTTATGATGGATAAAGTAGGAGAGACCTATACCGGCATTATTACCGGCGTCACCGGCTTTGGTCTCTTTGTGGCGTTACGGGAAATTTATGTGGAGGGTCTTATCCATATCAGCACCCTCGGTGAAGACTACTTCCACTTTGACGCGCAACACTACCGCATCATTGGCGATCGCAGCAAAGAAACCTTCCAGTTGGGCGATGAAATTGAGATCAGGGTCATGAATGTTAATTTAGATGAGCGTAAAATCGACTTCGAGCGGGTCATGCCAGAGGGACAGGGTGGTGGCGCCGCGAAAAGTCGCAGGAGTCGGCGGAGCAGGAAAGACTAGAGAAGCGCCCCTGGCGCCGCTCTGCGGAGGGGCGGCGCCAGGGTTCTGTGTTCATACCTTAATCATACCATTTTCCAGATAAAGCGGATCATAGTCGAAGATAATAGTTTGATCGGATAATATCAGGCTGGTATCTTTGTTGGCATAATCCAAACGACTCAATAGCCCCTTGATGAGTTGGATGCGGGCGATTTTTTTGTCGTCTGCATCGACAATAGTCCAGGGTGTAAAGCTGGTGTGGGTACGCGCAAACATGACGTTGCGCGCGCTACTGTAGTCCTTCCAATATTTGACTGCCTGCTCATCAATGGGGCTGGTTTTCCATTGTTTGAGTGGGTCGTCTTTGCGCGCTTCCAGCCGTTTTTTTTGCTCACTTTTGGAAATATCCAGATACACCTTAATGAAATGGATACCCGAGCGGACCAGCATGCCTTCAAAATCCGTGACCTCGGCAAAAAATTCTTCATATTGCGCATCAGTGCAAAAACCCATGACTTTTTCCACGCCGGCGCGGTTATACCAGCTCCGGTTAAAAAAGACGATTTCTGCGGCGGCGGGAAAATAAGGAGTATAGCGCTGGAAATACCACTGACTTTCTTCGCGATCCGAAGGCTTACCTAAAGCCACGACCCGTGTTTCGCGGGGACTGAGGTGCTGGATGATGCGTTTGATGCTGCCGTCCTTACCGGCGGCATCACGTCCTTCCAGAATGACCAGGATTTTGTCATTCTTGCGGATAATGTGGCGTTGCAGTTTGACTAGCTCAATCTGGAGCTGATGTAACTCTTCTTTATAATGCTGTTTTCCCGTAATTTTGTCTTCTTCATGCTTGGTCATGATGCATCCTTTTTAACGACGGATAAGGTGGGGTACTTAAAACAGGCTGCGTGCAGCCTTACCGATGCCCTCGGCGCTCATGGGGTGCTGATCCGCAAAACGGGCCAGATCGTAGGCGGTAAGGCCATGGGTGGCAGCGGTGCCGATCTGTCCGATGAGATGGCCAGCGTCAATCCCTACCACCCAA
>NZ_JAGDVS010000163.1 GCF_023255755.1 Acidithiobacillus sp.
GCCGCACCATCTGTAGCGGTGCCGGAGTTGCTGATGTACTCCACCCGACCGGCGACGGATATTTTGTCCGTCAGGCTGTAATCGGCGAGGATAGCGGCACCGAGGGTACTGGTCTTTCTGGTGCCAGCACCCAGCGCCTGAATTGCGCCGGCCGGCACGCTGGTATACTGCACGTAAGGCGTGACCGACAGGCTGCTGCCACTATAGGTGTAACCTACGTCGAAGATGCTTTCGTTATTCTGCAACGGTGTGGTAGCGATGGAGGAGTAGGCATAATCGGTCTGTCCCAGATTCCCGCCACCCTGGAAGAACACACTGTTCTGTTTGTTAATCGCCCAGGTCAACATGCCGGTCACCCAGTTGAAGCGATTCGAGTAGAAGCCATCATTCCAGGATACCGATGCAGTGACCGGACCTGCGGTATAATTGGCTTGAATACCTTTGTTGACCGCATTCTCCTGGCCCCAGAGCAAGCCGCGCTCAATGTTCCAGTTCTGGTAGCTATAGGTGTATTCGGCACCGATCAGGGTATAGAGCTTGCCAATCTGGATATTGAAGTTGTCGGTCGGCGCGATCTCGACATAGCCGACGGGCAGGGCACCGAAGGTGTTCTGGGTGAAGGTGCCGGTGGAGAAATAGTTGGAGCCCAGGGTCATGACGTTATACGCCCCTGCCTGCAGATAAAATTGCACGAGTCCGGTGTTCTTCTGGATGATGACCATGCCGTTGCTGATGTCGGCGGACGCAGATTTCGTTGCCGGAGTGTTTGCCGGGCCGGAAGTGGTGGGGGCGAACTTGTTGTCCTGCCAGACGCCATAGCCGCTTGCCACACCTTGCACGTTGAGTTTACCCAGTGGACCCGCCTCAAAGGTTAGCGGGCTGGGCAGTGCCAGTGGCGATGCGTGGCCGGTCTCAATCATCATGGGTAGTGCCGCGAGCATTGCCAGCGAGATGATTTTATAACGATAACCGTTTTTCGAAACCTTCATGTTTGCCTCTCCCTATTGTATGAAATTGCAGGGAGCTTCTAGCAAACTTGATGCCAATTTATAACGAGTTAAAAATCAATGTGTTTAGTAAAATAATCGAGGTGCTAAGCGGCGAGTTGCACCATAATAATGCGTTGTGCACTGCTATGGTGCGGTATGCTGGAAGTTGCAGAGTATCCACCCTCAGGAGGTGAGCGGCTCGCTCAGGGAAAGGTCTTCCATATCCAGGTGAACATCATATCCCCAGAGGCTATGAACAAAGCTGAGGGTTTTCTGGGCTTCATCCTGGGCGAGGGGTTGGGTATCCATCTGCCGCAAACGCAGATGGCGATCGCCCCAGCGATCCACGGACACGATCTGAATGTCCGGCGGGCGGGTGCTTTCGGCGATTTGTTGGGCTAACACCTGGCGCAGATACTGGTAGCCGGAGTCATCATGGATGGCACTCACCCGGTACGTCGTAGCACTGGGATCGTTGCTCAGGGCAAAGAGATGCAGATCCCGCATGACCTTGGGTGAGAGATATTGCAGGACAAAGCTCTCATCGCGGAATTCGCGCATGGCGAAGTGGATATGCTTGCGCCAGTCGGGATCCCCGGCAAAGGGGAACCACCGATGGTCTTCGTCCGTGGGCGTCAGACAAATCCGTTTGATGTCCTGGAACATGGCAAAACCGAGGGCATAGGGGTTGATGCCGCTGTAGCGCGGATCATCAAAGTCTGGCTGGAAGGTGACAGCAGTGTGGCTGGCGTAAAATTCCAGCAGGGTGCCGTCGGTCACCAGCTTCTTGGCATGCAGGCTGTGCAGGATATGGTAATGCACGAAGCAGGCGAAGCCCTCGTTCATGATCTTGGTCTGCCCCTGGGGATAGAGATACTGGGCGATCTTGCGGACGATGCGCAGAATTTCCCGTTTCCAGCCTTCCAGGTGCGGGGCGTTTTTTTCGATGAAGTAGAGCAGGTTTTCTTGCGGGTCGGGTGGAAAGCTGGCAGATGCTGCGGGTTGAGCGGCGCTGTGCGGGGGCAGTGTCCGCCAGAGTTCCGAGAGCTGTTGCTGCAGATAACGCTCGCGTTCTTCGCGCCGCTGCTCTTCCTCGCGCGCCGAGAGCTGGCGCGGGCGGCGGGCGCGATCCACGCCATTGCGACTGATGGCGTGGGCGGCGTCCAGCACGTCGGTCACCGCGTCGATACCGTAGCGCTCCTCGCAATGGGCGATGTAGCGCTGGGCGAATTCCAGGTAGTCGAGAATGCCCTCGGCATCGGTCCACTGCTGAAAGAATACGTTGTTTTTGAAGAAGGCATTATGCCCGTAGGCAGCGTGGGCGATGACCAGGGTCTGCATGGTCATGGTGTTTTCTTCCATGAGGTAGCTGATGCAGGGGTTGCTGTTGATCACCAGTTCATAAGCCAGGCCCATCTCGCCGCGCCGATACTGCCCGGACTCGATGGCGCGCTGCTTACCGAAGGACCAGTGGGCATAATAGACCGGCAGGCCGATGGAGGCGTAGGCATCGAGCATCTGCTCGGCGCTGATGATCTCTAACTGATTGGGGTAGGTGTCGAGCTGGAGTTCTTCGGCCGCGATGGCCGCGATGGCTTCGGTGACGGCGTCAATCCGCGCGAATGTCCAGTCGTTGTCGGTAAAGAGGAATTTAGACATGGCTCGGCATCTCCTCAGTGGCAAAGAGGGTACGGAAGAGCGGATAGATATCCTCGCGATCGCTGGCGCGGGCGGTGATCAGTTCCGGGAAATCCTGAGCAATGGCTTCGTACAGTTGCAGCAGATCACTCTCACTGTCACGGTTGACCTCCAGATAAAAGAGGTTGCGCAAGCGTGGCAATAGATTCATAAGATGCTCTTCCACTACTGCATTGTCGGCAAAATAATTGTCGCCGTCAGATACTTGCGCCAGATAGACATTCCAGCGGTCTGGCGGAAAACGTTGCTGCATGATTTCCTCGGTCAGGGCGATGGCTGGTGAGACCAGCGTGCCGCCTCCCTCGCGGGCACCAAAAAAGGCCTGCTCGCTGCACTCCGAGGCGGTGCTGTGGTGCTTGATGAAGATGATCTGCACCGCCTGATAGTGGCGATGCACGAACAGATACAGCAGCAGGAAGAAGCGTTTGGCCAGATCCTTTTCCTTCTCGCCCATGCTGCCGGACACATCCATCACACAGAACATTACCGCATTGGTAATGGGGTGGGGCTGCTGGTCGATGTGGGCGAAGCGCAAGTCCGCCTCGTCAATGAAGGGAATGGCTTTAATTTTGCGTTCCAGGGCGGCAATCTGGCGCTCCAGTTCGCTGAGGCGCTCCCGCTCCACGGAGACATCCTGCTTCTGCGCGAGGCGGTCCTGAATCT
>NZ_JAGDVS010000193.1 GCF_023255755.1 Acidithiobacillus sp.
CGAGAGACCTTGTACAGGGCACGCCACACAGGTCGCGCCTCCGGTACGTTCATCAATGCGAGGCCGCGTGTCAGAACCGCACGATTATTCGCCGAGCGGGCCAGATCAACACAATCCGCCATGGTTCCCAGCGCAACCAGGTCGAGGAGACCGCCCAGACGGGGCGCATTGGCCGGAAGGTGCCCCCAGTCGATGAGCTTTTGCCGTACCGCGCAGCAGAGTAGCCAGGCCACATGCACGCCCGCGATGTAGGGATCGGCAAAGCCTGAATCCGTGCGGACGGGATTGACACAGGCGATGGCGGCGTGCGGCGGGCCTTGCTCTGGAACCCCATGGTGGTCCGTCACTATTGTCGTCAGACCATGATCGCGGAGCTTCTCGATGCGATCATGGTCCGAACTGCCCTGGTCCGCAGTAATGACAAGTGCAGGACGCGGTGCCGAGTCCAGAATCCGCTGGGTGACGCTTTCCGATACGCCATACCCTTCCCGCAGGCGATGGCCGATGTAGCTGTGTATCCGGTGTTCGGGCACACCGAAGTAGTCACGCAACGAAAACTTCAGCACCGCGTGCCCGGACGCTCCATCACAGTCGAAGTCCGACAGCAGAATCAACGGCAACCCTTGTTTCACAGCCCTTGCTACAGCCTCAGCGGCGACGTTGATGTCGGGTAAACGGTCTGGTGGATCGAGCGCACTCAGCGGCGGGCGCACAAGCAATCCCACCCTTCCCGCATCCTCATCACCCAATCGACCGGCGATGATACGCGATTGGAGTGGCGTATAACCAGCCGCTACTGCCGCATTAAAAACATCTTGTGACAATGGCCTGTCGATGATTTTTATGGGTTCTGGCATCACGCGCTACTCTTGTTCTGATTGACTCCGTGCAACTTATCGCGCTCCTTTGACCACGCCCGCCTCGGGTATTTTCACAGCCATTCACCAGACTCCCGGAAGCGCATGACCCGGTCGGGCTAGCCTGCGCCAGAAGCGCCAGCGATCAGCACTGCGCAGGGTCAGTCGCTCCACCCCACCATGGGCGAGCACGCCGGTCAAACATTGCAGAGTTCCACCCCGGCGCCAGAAGTTTTGCAGGGCAGGATGCAGCGCCGCGAATGATTTTGCGGCATCGGGATACAACCAGGCTCCGGACCAGACCCAGAGCAGATTATCGGGAAGATTACCGGCTGCCTGCAGTGCTTTGGGATAAGCGAGCGGTAACCCAAGCCAGGCAGCAGCGGCCTGCAGATAATCGGCCTCCGCCGCCAAACTTTGCCACTTGGTCAGCGGACGCTGTTCCGGCAAGCAACCCTCCCCCCAGGCCCAGAACAAACACCAGGATTCCATTCCCACTGCATGGATATCCTGATTGACGGGATGGGCCGCCAGAAACATCTGCAATTCATTGAGAAAGGCATTCCAGCGCCGGGCATCCGCCCCGGTGACCTGCAAAGCCAGAGGCTCACGGCCCCACACCTGTTCCGGATCAGGACAGTGCAGATCGGGACTTGTACTGCTCAGCACATACCAGCGCCGCGCTCCACGCTTTAAAATCCAGGGTGTTTCTGCCAAAAATTCGACCGCAGCGTCAAACAACGCCACCGCATCACTTTCTTCCAGACCCGGCAACGGCTGCAATACCGCCCGCCCTGCCTGACCGCGAAAAGCTACCGGCTCCAGAGCAATGACCCAATGTCCGGCGGTATTTATCCCTTCGGCTTCTGCCAGGAGCGCCGCCGCCGGGAGTGCTCCGGCAAATCCCAGCAAACGACCGGCCACTTCCAGAGAAGATTCCGCTACCAATCGGGTGCGCTGCCCACGCCCCCAGTAGCGCGGTAATACTGCGCCCAGGTCCTCCTCCGGCATGCCGTGCAACCCCGACAGCCAGAGGCAGACATCGGCCATCAGCGATCCAGTATGGCGCGCTGTACCGCATCCAGAGTGGCATTGACGGTCACCACCTCGCCGCCCTGGGAAATGGCCGTGTCGGGATCCTTGAGACCATGTCCGGTAAGCGTACAAACCACCGTAGCCCCCGCCTCGATTTTTCCGGCGCGGGCAGCAGCAACAACGCCCGCCACCGAAGTGGCGGAGGCAGGCTCACAAAACACGCCTTCAAATTTGGCTAACCAGCGCTGGGCTTCGAGGATTTGAGCATCGCTGTGGCTGCCAAACCAGCCACCACTTTCTTCCTGCACCCGATGCGCCTGATCCCAGGACATGGGATGCCCGATACGAATGGCCGTCGCAATGGTTTCCGGATTTTTCACAAACTCACCGGCCATAAACGGCGCGCTGCCCTCTGCCTGAAAACCGAGCATCTTCGGACGTTTTCCGGGTTTGCCATGACCATAGCGACACACCCCGTTGCAGAATTTGCAGGCCGTGGTCAACACCTGAGAGACATCAGCACGGCCATCGGTGGCTTCGCAATAACCCATCCAGTGCGCGGTAATATTACCCGCATTACCTACTGGCAATACGTGATAATCAGGCGCCTCGCCCAAGGCCTCGATAATTTCAAAGGCAGCGGTTTTCTGTCCCTGCAGACGGTAGGGGTTCACGGAATTGACCAGGGTAATGGGCGCATTGGCAGCCACTTCCTGCACAATCTGCATGCCTTCGTCAAAATTGCCGCGAATTTGCAAGACCAACGCGCCGTGCATCATGGCCTGAGATAACTTGCCCAAAGCAATTTTCCCTTCCGGGATCACCACAAAAGCCTGCATTCCGGCCCGCGCAGCATAGGCCGCTGCAGCCGCAGAAGTATTTCCCGTAGAAGCGCAGATGACCATCTCACTGCCATCTTCCTTGGCCTTGGTCACCGCCATGGTCATGCCCCGATCCTTGAAAGAACCGGTGGGATTCAGCCCTTCGAATTTGAGAAACAAGCGGATATCCACCCCCAATTGGCGCGGAAGATTCAGACATTCGATGAGCGGTGTATTCCCCTCACCGAGGCTGACTGCCTGGGTATCCGGGGCCAGAGGCAAAAAATCACGGTAACGATCAATAATACCGGTGTAACGCGTCATGACTAATTCCTGAAGCAATAAAAAATGGATTCGGAAAGCGGATTCACTGTTCGGCCAGACTTTCGACACGCAGCCGTAAAACGGGACGAGCCACTACCGGAAGGGCTTCAATCCGGCGGATAGCCTGCTCCAGATCGCCTTCACGGCAACGGTGCAGCAACAGAACGATAGGAACCGTATCGGCTTCCGGCGATTCTTTTTGCAGCAAAGCCTCAATGGAAATCTGGTGTTCCGCCAGCATGGTCGCCACCTGGGCTAAAACACCAGCACGATTATGGGCATGAATGCGCAAATAGTAAGCGC
>NZ_JAGDVS010000071.1 GCF_023255755.1 Acidithiobacillus sp.
GGCGTTCTTGTCACTATTCAGTACGGCGGCAACAAAGCAAATTCTGCAATTCAGAACAAGACCTTGTTTCTTTCCGGTAGCGCTGGAAATTCTTCAATAAACTGGAAGTGTACGAATGCACCAGGCGGAACGATGCCCGCAAACGCGGTTCCATCACAATATCTTCCAGCATCCTGTCGATAACCACCGTTTTTTGAGGTGGCGTAGTGCGCCACTGCATAGGCATCAGTCGATGCGCTAACGTGACGTCATGGCCGCGCAAAAGCTCTTTTATACCCGCCAATTCCTGGCGAAGAAATCACTGCCGATTATGTTCAGCCAATCCATGCGACATCATCTCCTCGCCATATCCATCGCCTTCTCTCTGGCTTTGTTTGGAGCAACAGCACAAGCCATGACAAGCGAACAGGCGGAAGCATTAGCCAGATCTGCCTATCTCCAAAAGGACGCCTCATCGCTTGCAAAACTTCAAGCGGCAGCGCAAAGCGGCGATGCCAACGCTCAAGATTGGCTGGGCGTCATGTACCAATACGGCCAGGGCGTGCCGCAGGACTATGCGCAGGCACTCGCTTGGTACCGCAAGGCCGCCGACCAGGGCTACGCCGCTGCGCAAAACAACCTGGGCTTCATGTACGACAACGGCCAGGGCGTGCCGCAGGACTATGTGATTGCCTATGCGCTTTACAACCTCTCCGCGACGGGCAATCCCTCCAAGGACAACCCTGCAACGTCCAACCGCACTCATCTGGCTTCAATCATGACGGAGCAGCAAATCGAGAGGGCGCAACAACTGACGCAGCGCATGCAGAGTATTGGGGTACTGAAAGCCATCAATGCCATGCCTGTAGAGAAACGCACCGCATTCAATCAGAATCCAGGTGGCACATCACCTAAGTCGATCAGAACCACTGGGAACAGCCCGTGGCCTGCACGGCCAGAAAAAGTCCCCGGCGAGACAACCTGCAACACACGGTGCATTAATGGCAGTTGCTGGCGAACCTATGACAACGGACGCCATGTCCACCTGAACGTTGCGCCAAGCGTAGATCCATTTAGCGGAAACATAACGTTCAATCCGCCGCCTTGTTAACCACCGTTTTTGAGAAGCCCGCCACCCGCGCAATGCCTTGACCATCGATCAAGGACTTGCGCGGGTTTTTCGTTCTCGAAATCCTGTCTTGATTGTTTTTTCTCGATTGAATAGCATGGAGGTGAGTTCCGAGAAGTCTGCGGTGCCGTTTTGATGGTGTGTATAATGCACACCATGAACAGCACCGATCTGATCAAGCAGCTGCTGGCCGATGGGTGGGTGCTGCGGGCGACCAAAGGGTCGCATCACATCTACACCCACCCGGACAAGCCCGGGCATCTCAGTGTGCCGCATCCCAAGAAGGATCTGGGAGTGGGCTTGAGCCACAAGCTCTTGAAGCAGGCTGGCCTGAAACCGAGGACTGCACCATGAACTATCCCATTGCAATCGAACCTGGCGATGAGGGCCATGCCTATGGCGTGGTGGTGCCCGATCTGCCGGGGTGTTTTTCGGCGGGCGATACGCTGGACGACGCCATGACCAACGCCCGTGAGGCCATCGAACTTTGGCTGGAAACAGTGATGGATGACGGCGGCACGATTCCCGCTCCGTCCTCTGTGGCCGCGCTCCAGGAACAGCCCGAATTTGCCGGGTGGATCTGGGCTGTCGTGCCGGTGGATCTGGCAAAGCTGTCCGACCGCGTGGAGCGCATCAACATCACCCTGCCCGCCCGGGTGCTGCGCCGCATCGATGCGGCGGCTCAGGCCGCCGGAGAATCCCGCTCGGGTTATCTGGCCCGTTGTGCGGTGATGGGCGGGCCACACTGAGGATGCCGCTCCCCGGAAGGATGCGAGAAGGAGAATCCCCGTGTCGCCATACGTTGTCATCAGCATGGATCACCAGGCGTGGCAAGCGGGCTATGCCGCAGGTCTGCAAGGCCGTCCCAACATCATCCCGCCCGAGCTCGATGGCCTGGCCTTCAGTTCGGGTTACATCGAGGGCACGGCGCATCGGCAAGGGTTTGATGCAGTCGGACGTGAGAAGCTGGCCAAGCTGCTTGAAGAGTCCAACTCGGAAAAATCATGCTGATCGGCTACGCGCGTGTGTCCACGCAGGATCAGAACCTGGAATTGCAGCGCCAGGCGCTGGCTGTTGCGGGCTGTGCCAAGGTCTATGAGGATGCCATGAGCGGGCTGCGGGCCGACCGCCCCGGGCTGGCACGCGCGCTCGATGCGCTCAGAGAGGGCGACACCCTGGTGGTGTGGAAGCTCGACCGCCTGGGGCGCAGCGTCAAGGGCCTGGTCGAGCTGGTGGAGTCCTTGCAGGCCCAGGGCATTCAGTTCAGGAGCCTGACCGATGCCATCGACACCTCCACCCCGTCCGGGCGGTTCTTCTTCCATGTGATGGCGTCTTTGGCGCAGATGGAGCGCGAGCTGATTGCCGAGCGCACCAAGGCGGGTCTTGCCGCCGCGAGAAAGGCCGGACGGGTCGGCGGCAGAAAGCGCAGCATGACACCGGCCAAGATCGAGGCGGCCAGGACACTGATGCAGCAGGGCACGCCGGCCAGGGATGTGGCGGCCACTCTCGGGGTGTCGGTGCCGACGCTCTATCGATGGGTGCCGGCGGCGACGATGGACGGAACGACCAGCGGCTCTCATCCGCAGCCACCCGCGTTGCAGCGCAATGCCTGTGACACCGCCAAATAGTCTGGATGGGGGCAAAGCGCCCAGGTCACGCCAAGCACAGAATTATTGTTGCTACGATAATCTATGTGCAGATTGAATTTGACCCCGACAAACGCGAGCAGACGCTCAATGCGCGCGGTCTGGATTTCGCGCAAGCTGGCGAGGTTTTTGCCGGGCGGCACTTCTCTCAGCGGGATACGCGGACTGATTACGGGGAAGAGCGCCACATCACTGTGGGCACACTGCAAGGCCGCCTGGTGGTGGTCGTCTGGACGCAGCGCGGCACAGCGCGCCGCATCATCAGCATGATGGAGAAGCCAATGAGCGGGAACAAGCACGTTTCCAAAACCACCTGGAGTGATCCCGACGATGCGCCGGAGCTGAGCGATGCCTGGTTTGCAACGGCCGACCTCTACCAAGGCGAGCAACTGGTGCGCCGAGGACGACCCAAGGCGGCCGTCACCAAGGTGCATACCGGCATCCGCCTGGACGCCGACATTCTGGCGGCATTCAAGGCCCAAGGCCCGCGCTGGCAAAGTCGCATGAATGCGGCCCTGCGTGACTGGCTCAAGGAGCACACCCCGGATTCTCGAAGCTCAGGGCGCTGAGGGCGTGCTGTCGAG
>NZ_JAGDVS010000028.1 GCF_023255755.1 Acidithiobacillus sp.
CCGCCGCTTCGGTTTTGGCCTTGCGTTGCGCCTTGGCGGCAGCCGCCGCGGCCGCTTTGGCGCGGGCGACCTCTTCCTGATGGCGGAACTGTACGACCAGATGGCCCACCAACCCATCGAGAATATTGGCGTTCGCCTGCAGTTCGGAAATCTTCGCCTTGTCGGCGGCAATGCGGTTTGCCAACTGGTTTTCCAGTGCGGCGTGATGTTGGCGCTGTTGCTGGAGGGTTTGCTCTTGAGCACCGACTTGCCGTGCCAACTGGGCGAGGTGCGTTTCGTGGGTTTGCACCTCGTGCTTGGTGTTCAGTATTTGTTGCGCTGTGTCTTGCGTCTTGACAATAAGTGTACTGCGCGCCTTAGCCAGGGACCCATAAAAGACGCTCATACGCCCCAGTTCTCCCGGACGTTCCGTTTGCAGCCAGACCGCCAGCGGCGTGACACCACCCAGCGTGTAGGCGGCACGTAGCTGCTGGGCGAGAATGCCTTTTTGCTGAGCCAGTTCGGCCTGGAGTGCACTGATTTTTGCCCGCAGGTCAGCAATCTGCGCTTGTGCCTGGTGCTGCTGCTGCTGAATACCGGCCAGTCTTTTTTGTGTAGAAGCAACAAGTTGATTAATAACGATTATTTCTTCGCGCAGTTGTGCCTGGGTTTTCTGCCCCGCCGCGAGGTGCGCCTGCATTTGCCCCAAGTTCTCGTGGATATGCTCCAGCTTTTGCCGACTGTTTTGTATTTTCTCTTGCAACGTCGCCGCTCCCCCTCCGACCGGGAGGAGAATGGTCAAAGCAAGCAGTGCGCCAATGCGGGGATGGGGCAAAAGCGACATAGCTTAGAAGGTCTGTACCAGGTTTTTCCCGCTCATCTCAGGAGGTATCGGTAAGCCCATGAGCTGAAGCAGGGTGGGGGCCAGATCTTCCAGAGCACCGCCGGAAAGAACCTTGGCAGGACGCCCGATATAAAGCAGGGGCACAGGATTACAAGTATGGGAGGTGTGTGCCTGGCCGCTGTCGACGTCCAGCATTTGTTCAACATTGCCATGATCGGCAGTGATCAGCACTTCGCCGCCTACGGCGCGCACGGCGCTGACAATGCGACCCAGGCTGCGGTCTACCGCTTCTACTGCAGCGATGGCGGCAGTCAGTTTGCCACTGTGGCCGACCATGTCAGGATTGGCGATATTGCAGATGATGGCATCGTACTGGCGACTTTCAATACGGGTGACCAGCGTATCGGTCAGTTCATTCACGCTCATTTCCGGCTGCAGATCGTAGGTGGTGACCTTGGGGGAGGGAACCAACACCCGATCCTCACCCGGGAAGACCTTTTCGTCACCGCCATTTAAAAAGAAGGTGACATGGGCGTATTTTTCCGTTTCTGCGATGCGCAGTTGATGCAAGCCGAATTGCGATACCCATTCACCAAAGGTGTTTTTCAGGCGGGTGGGAGGGTAAGCGACATGCACGTCAAAGCGCTCACTGTATTCTGTGAGGGTAACGAAGTCTGCGAGATGGGGTATCGCCTGCCGCGTAAAGCCATCGAAGTCTGCTTCAATAAAGGGGCGGGTGATCTGCCGGGCGCGATCAGAGCGAAAGTTCATGAATAACACGGCATCGTGATCACTGATACACGCCGGGCTGGCACCAATCCGGGAGGCGGCGACAAATTCGTCGCTTTCGCCACGCGCATAGGCGGCAGCGAGCGCCTCGACACCCGTAGCATAGTGCTCACCCTTGCCGAGGGTGAGCAGATCATAGGTCTGCTGTACCCGGTCCCAGCGGTGGTCACGATCCATGGCATAGAAACGGCCAATCACTGAAGCCAGAGTACCGCCGTGAGTGTTTATCTCCGCGTCCAGCCTCTCCAGAGACGCTTCCGCGCAGCGTGGCAGGGTGTCGCGGCCATCCAGAAAGGCATGCACGTAAACCCGTTCGGCGCCCCGATCTCGTGCCAGGCGCAGCGCCGCGAGAACGTGTTCTTCGTGGGAATGCACCCCGCCCGCCGAAAGCAGGCCAAGAATATGTACAGCACCACCCTGTGCCTTGGCGGCATCCACCGCCGCACAGAGGGTGCCGTTAGAATAAAAGCTGCCATCGACGATGGCACGATTAATACGTTCGTACTCCTGATACACCACGCGACCGGCACCGATATTGATGTGCCCGACTTCGCTGTTACCCATCTGCCCGCCCGGAAGTCCTACAGAGGCCCCAGACGCACTGATGAGGCCATGGGGATAACTCTGCCACCAGCCATCCCAGTTCGGCGTGCGTGCCTGGGCAATGGCATTATCCTCGAGTTCCTCGCGATAACCCCAGCCGTCGAGGATCAGGAGTAACACCGGACGTGGTTTATGAGTCATCAGTTTCCTCTATGTGGCGAACGCACCCCGTTAGTGAAAGGCATTAGAACAGATCGGGCGAATCCTGTCATGGGGCCATGACCAGCGGTTTCAGATGCCAGATATCCGTGTTGTACTGGGCGATGGTCCGGTCACTGGAAAAAACGCCGCTGGCCGCCGTATTGAGGATGCTGAGACGCTGCCACTCGGTCTGATCACGCCAGAGTTCCGCCGCTTCCCGTTGCTTCAGCTTGTAGCTGGTGAAGTCGGCGAGCACCATCCACGGGTCATGGGGATGGGTGACGGCATGGACGACGGGGTCGAAAATACCTGGTTCAAAGGCGTTGAAATAGCCGCTCTGCAGCAGGTCCATGACCCGCGCCAAATCACGGTCCGCCTGAATATATATCTCTGGATTGTAGTGCCCGCGCAGTTGTCTGACCTCTTGGGCATTGAGCCCGAAGAGGAAAAAGTGCTCCGCACCGACCGCTTCGCGAATTTCAATATTGGCACCATCCAGAGTGCCGATGGTCAGGGCACCATTCATCATGAACTTCATGTTGCCGGTACCGGAGGCCTCTTTACCCGCCGTGGATATCTGCTCGGAGAGGTCAGTCGCCGCGCAGATATGCTCCATGAGGGAGACCCGGTAGTCCGGTAGGAAGCTCACGCGCAGCAAGCCCTCCGTATCGGGGTCGTGATTGATGACGTTGGCAATGTTATTGATGAATTTGATGGTGCGCTTGGCCATAAAGTAGCCGGGCGCCGCCTTGCCGGCAAACAGGACATTGCGGGGGGTCACCTCGGCAGCTTCGCCACGCTTGATGCGGTCGTAGAGGTGAATGACATGCAGGGCGTTGAGCAGTTGCCGCTTGTATTCGTGGATGCGCTTCACCTGCACGTCCACTAAGGCATCGGAAATGAAGGTGACGCCGGTATGCTGATGCACGAGTGCCGCCAGCCGTTCCTTGTTAACGCGACGTACCTCTGTCCAGCGCTTGCGGAACTCCGCATCGTCTGCTGCCGGTGTCAGGTTCCGTAAGCATTCCAGGTCGTGCTTCCAGTCGGGGCCGATGCGCTCGGTGAGGAGGTCACGCAGCCCTGGGTTGGCCCATTGCAGCCAGCGTCGCGGTGTCACCCCATTGGTTTTGTTGTTAAACTTCGTCGGCCAGAGACGGTGAAAATCGGCGAAAAGCTCATCGCAGAGGAGTTGGGTGTGCAATGCCGCGACCCCATTGACCGAAAAGCTGCCCACCACGGCGAGGTGCGCCATACGCACCATCTGCTCGCCGTCTTCTTCGATAATAGATAGCCGCCGCAGCAAGCCGGTGTCGCCCGGTGCGCGCCGTGCCACATCTTGCAGGAAACGCCCATTGATTTCGAAGATGATTTCCAGCAGGCGTGGCAGGAGCTGTCGGAATAAACGCACCGACCACCGCTCTAGTGCTTCGGGCAATAACGTGTGGTTGGTATAGGCCATGGTGTGACTGGTGATGTCCCATGCGTCTTGCCAGTTCAGGCCATGCTCATCCATCAGCAGGCGCATCAGTTCCGGCACGGCGCAACTGGGATGGGTATCATTGAGCTGGAAGCAGTGATGTTTGGCAAAATCGCGGAAATTTTCGCCATGGACAGCGACCCAGTCCGCGACCACATCCTGAAGACTGGCGGAGGCCAGAAAGTACTGCTGGCGCAGGCGCAACTCTTTGCCGTTTTCGCTGCTATCGTTGGGATAGAGCACCATGCTGATATGCTCTGCGTTGTTTTTTGCCGCGACCGCCTCGGGGTAAGCGCCAGCGTTGAATTCGCCGAGATCAAAAATGTCGGTGGATGCCGCACGCCAGAGGCGCAGGGTATTGACCACTTCATTGCGATAGCCGGGAATGGGGATGTCGTAAGGTACGGCAAGCACATCGTGGGTGTCGACCCAACGCCAATGCATTTCCCCTTGAGCATCATAATAGGTGTCGCTACGCCCAAAAAAATGGACCCGGCGCACGCGCTCTGGCCGTTTCAGTTCCCAGGGATAGCCGTTCTTCAACCAGTGATCAGGTTCCTCTACCTGTTCGCCACCACGAATTTCCTGACGGAACATGCCGTAATCGTAGCGGATACCATAACCCGTGACCGGCAAGCACAGAGAGGCGCAGCTATCCAGAAAGCATGCCGCAAGACGGCCCAGGCCACCGTTACCCAGGCCGGCGTCAGGCTCAACCTCGATGATGTCCGTCAGCTCACGATGCTCCTGGGTAAGTATCTCGCGTGCGGCATCTTCCAAACCCAGATTCAGCAGGGTATTGCCCATAGCCCGCCCGAGCAGGAACTCCAGGGATAGATAAAAGGTGCGCTTGCCATTCTCGGCGGCGGCTTTTTTCTGGGTGCCCTTCCAGCGCTCGACCAAGCGGTCACGCAGACTCATGGCCAGAGCGGTATAAACGCTGCTCCCCGAGTTTGCCGTTTCTTCGGCGCCCAGAGTGCGCAGCAGATAATGACGAGTGTCCATGCACAGACTGGAGGCATCCATACCCAAAGGAGGTAGAGAACACGCGGTTTTGCTAAGGCGTGGGGCAGGCATGGTGAAACTCCTCAAAAGGCGGGTGACAGATAATCCATCATAGAGTGATGTTATGGCCCAAGGAAAGGGGGGTTATTGCTTGTTTTTTGTCACTGCCGCATCCATCTATAGAAGGGACCAATCGATAAAGGAGAATGCATGATGGCTACCGTAACTTGGGTGTTGGTGAGTAATGCCGCGGAGGCGCGCCTCTTTAAAAATGAAGGTTGCGATACAGGGCTGCATCTCTTGCAGGATTGGACCCACCCCGACAGCCGCAAACATCAGGACGATCTGGTGACAGATGCGGGAGGGCGCGTTCAGCAGAGTTTCGCCGCCGGGGCACGACCTGGCATCGAATGGCAAACCAGTCCTAAAGAGACGGAAATGCTGCACTTCGCCAGTGAACTGGCGACCTATTTAGGTGAGGCGCGAAAGCAGAATGCTTTCCAACACCTAGTGCTTGTCGCTTCTCCGCATATTCTGGGTTTGCTGCGCGAAAAACTGGACGCACCTACCAGCGCAATGGTTTCAGGCACTTTGAGCAAGGATTATACTTATATCGGTGTTGAGGAGCTCAGTAAGCATCTCGCCCAGGTCATGTGTCCATGAGGGGGAAGTAGTGGCCAAATCGCTGGCAGATTTTATACGGAATGCGCGCAGTCAAATTCGCGAAATAGACTGCGATACGCTGGAGGGCTGGCTGCGCAGCCGCGATGATGTGCTGGTGGTGGATGTCCGGGAGTCCTGCGCCTTCGTGGAGGGGCATTTGCCCGATGCTATCCATGTGCCCCGCGGCTATCTGGAGGCTTTGGCCGATCCGGAGTATGGCCATTGTCGTCCGGAGTTGGCCTTGGCGCGTGGTCGGGTCGTTGTCCTTTACTGTGACAGTGGAACGCGCTCCGCGCTGGCAGCGGTGACTTTGCAGGAGATGGGCTTTACCGAAGTTTATAACCTTGGCGGCGGCATCAATGTCTGGGATGCCGAGGATAAGCCCATCGTTTCCTAAGTGGCTCGAAATCTAGCCAATGTTCTCGCCAAAGTTTTCATGATAGCGCGCCTGAAATTCCGGCCAGGTAAAGCGGTGGTTCTGGGTGCCCGGACTTTCAATCTTGTAGGCGCCCATCAGCGAGGCGACCTTGCCGATCGTTTCCCAGCCGAGGTCGCGCTCCAGTCCATATAGCAGCCCTGCGCGATAGGCATCACCGCACCCGGTAGGATCCAAAACGGCTTTGGGCTTGGCGGCCGGAATGATCGTCTCCTCGCCATCATGATAAATCACCGAGCCATGCTCGCCGCGGGTGACAATCAGGGCTTTCAGACGCTGACAGAGCTCGTCGACACTGAGACCCGTGCGTGCCTGTACCATCTGGCACTCATAATCATTGACGGTGAGGTAGTCGGCGCGATCAATCAGATGCGTCAGGGTTTCCGCATCAAAGAGGGGCAAGCCCTGGCCCGGATCAAACAGCGTGGGGATGCCAGCATTCGTAAGGTCTTCCAAGTGCTGCACCATGGCGCCGAGGCCATCGGGTGAAACAATGGCCCAATGCACGTCCTCGGGAATGCGGCCGGCCAGATGATTTTCCTGGGCCTGAAACATGGCGCCGGGGTGAAAGGCGGTGATCTGATTGTCGTCCAGATCAGTGGTAATGAAGGCCTGCGCGGTGTAATGGTCTGGGAGAATCCGCAGTAGGCTGGTGTCTAACTCTTGTGCCCCTAGGTGATCGAGGTAGGGTGTGAAGTCCTGGCCAGCGGTGCCGACAATCAGTGGGTTGCCACCTAACAATTTTAGATTGTACGCGATGTTGCCAGCACAGCCGCCAAAGTCGCGCCGCATTTCTGGGACGGTAAAGGACACGTTCAGCATGTGTACCTGATCGGGCAGAATGTGCGCCTTGAAGCGGTCTTGAAAGACCATGATAGTATCAAAGGCCAGAGAACCGCAGACGAGAGTGGACATGAAAACTCCTTGTTGGTTTTTTGTCAAAATGGGTTAATTGGTGTGGTATATTCATCTAAATCAGGCTACGATTGTAACAGGTTTCAGTTCACAGTGCTGCTATATACGAGGTGCATTAGGTCATGAAGTGGGGGTTGCGCGCTTTACTGGTATTCTCCGGGCTTGTCCTTGCTATTCCGGCTTGGGCGGCGGGCCAGTCTGCGCATGATGAGACCTACATCAATCTCTTTGGCGGGAGCACCTTTTTTGATGCATCCAGCGGACTGGCCGGCGGAGGTAATGCTGGTGTGGTTGGCTTGCGCCTGGGGCATCGTGTGGATGCCCATGTGGGGGTTGAAGCGCAAGTGGCGGCAGCCTTTGCTCAGTTGCAGAGCCCCGCGCACGCTAGCGCCGCCAATCAATACAGTGGCGCGGTCCTCGGTAATCTTTACGCTTTTGACAGCCCGGACACTCCCTACCTCTCTCTAGGTTTGGGGGCATCCAGCAACCTATTTAATAACCAGCTCGGGCGGGGCACCTCGTTGATGGGTGTCTTCGGGGTAGGATATCAGTATCTATTGAATGATCAGATTGGTTTGCGTCTAGGTGTGCAGGATCAGTTGCTCTTTAGTGCCCCTACGCCCAGCAGTGCTAACCTCAATGACGTACAGGTGACAGGTGGTATTTCCTATTTTTGGGGCGGTAGCAAAAAATCCTCTTTTCCGGTGGTCGGTCCGGCGCATCCTTAAGCCGTATACCCACCACGCTTGAGCAATTTTTGCCTTTGCGGTGAGCGCGTTTCACTTCGCTTGTGCTGCTTTCCTTTGATATAGTGCGCGCTGTCCCTGTCGACTGTGACAGTCGGCCTAGCCAGCGAGGAGCTTAGCGCATGTCCAAAAGTCATCTTTTCACCTCTGAATCTGTTTCCGAAGGTCACCCCGATAAAGTTGCGGATCAGATTTCCGATGCCATTCTTGATGCGATTCTGGCTCAGGACCCCCGCGGTCGCGTGGCGGCCGAGACGCTGATTACTACCGGTCTGATCGTGCTCGCGGGTGAAATTACCACCACAGCGGTGGTGGATTATGCGGATGTGGCGCGCCAGACCGTGCGCCGGATCGGTTATAACTCCTCGGATATGGGTTTCGACTGGGCCTCCTGCGCGGTGGTGCAGACCCTGGACAAGCAATCCCCTGATATCGCTCAGGGCGTGGACGAAGGTGCCGGCCTTGACCTCGATCAGGGCGCTGGTGACCAGGGCCTGATGTTCGGCTTTGCCTGTGACGAGACGGATGTGCTGATGCCGACGCCCATCTATTTTGCCCACCGTCTGACCGAGCGGCAGGCGATGGTGCGCAAAGATGGTCGTCTGCCCTGGCTGCGTCCCGATGCCAAGAGTCAGGTGACGGTACGCTATGAGGATGGTCGCCCAGTCGCCATTGATACCGTGGTGCTTTCCACCCAGCATAGCCCGGATATCAGCCATGCAGATCTTGTCGAAGCCGTGCGCGAGGAAATCATCAAGCCCGTCCTGCCCCCTGAGATGATCCATAAGGATACTAAATACCTCATCAACCCCACCGGCCGTTTTGTGATCGGCGGGCCCGTGGGTGACTGTGGTTTGACCGGGCGCAAAATCATTGTGGACACCTACGGCGGTCAGGGTAGCCATGGCGGCGGTGCGTTCTCCGGCAAGGATCCTTCCAAGGTAGATCGTTCCTCTTCCTACGCCGGACGCTATGTGGCCAAAAACATCGTGGCCGCTGGTCTGGCCAGGCGTTGCGAAGTACAGGTGGCCTATGCCATCGGCGTTTCGCAGCCGGTGAGTCTGATGGTGGATACTTTCGGTACCGGAGTGATCGACGACGATCGGATCGCCGCTCTGGTGCGTGAGCACTTTGACCTGCGCCCCAAAGGTATCATCCAGATGCTCGACCTGTTGCGGCCCATCTATGCTAAAACGGCTGCCTATGGTCACTTTGGTCGCGAAGAGCCTGAGTTTACCTGGGAGCGTACTGACAAGGCCGCCGCCTTGCGCGACGCTGCCGGACTGCGGTAAAAATGCCTTGGCGGGGGTTCCCCCCGCTGGAAGATCGGGTCGAGGGGCGCTGCAGTCGTCATGCCTCGCTTTGCCGTCCCGGCTGGATGCTTTCCCGGCCGGTAAGGCGGCGGGGGCGACGATCAGGCTCGACCTATGCTTCCCATCTGTAAAACTGCGCTCGCTTTCATGCTCAAGGAATGACTTACATGAATGCTGTGCTCAAAAGTTCTGCTGATTACAAAGTCGCCGATATTTCCCTTGCTGACTGGGGACGTAAAGAAACCCGCATTGCCGAAACAGAAATGCCGGCTTTGATGACCATTCGCCGCAAATATCAGGCGCAGCAACCCCTCAAAGGCGCGCGTATTGCCGGCTGCATCCACATGACCATCCAGACCGCAGTACTCATCGAAACGCTGGTAGCGCTTGGTGCAGAAGTGCGTTGGTCCTCCTGTAACATTTTCTCCACCCAGGATCAGGCGGCGGCGGCCATCGCGGCGGCGGGTATTCCGGTTTTTGCCTGGAAAGGTGAGACGGAAGACGAGTATTGGTGGTGTGTCGAGCAGACCATCACCGGCCCGGATGGCTGGCGCCCGAACATGCTGCTGGATGATGGTGGCGACCTTACCGGCCTGCTGCACCAGAAATATCCGGAGCTGCTGGCCGGTATCCATGGTGTCTCCGAGGAAACCACTACCGGTGTGCATCGCCTCTGGGAAATGGCCCGGGAAGGCAGCCTGAAAATTCCTGCCATCAACGTCAACGACTCCGTGACCAAGAGCAAGAACGACAACAAGTATGGTTGCCGTCACTCGCTCAGTGATGCGATCAAGCGGGCCACCGACCATCTGCTTTCCGGCAAGCGCGCGCTGGTGCTGGGCTATGGCGATGTGGGCAAGGGGTCAGCGGCCTCCCTGCGTCAGGAAGGGATGATTGTGCGCGTTACTGAGGTGGATCCCATTTGCGCCATGCAGGCCTGCATGGATGGTTATGAAGTCGTGTCACCCTATAAAAACGGCATCAACGACGGTACAGATGCCAGTATTGATCGTGATCTTCTGGGCCAGATGGACTTGCTGGTGACTGCGACGGGCAACTTCAACGTCTGTGACGCCGGTATGCTCAAGGCCATCAAGAAGGGTGCCGTGGTTTGTAACATCGGTCATTTTGATAACGAAATTGATACCGTTTTCATGCGCAAAACCTGGGCCTGGGACGAAGTGAAGGCGCAGGTCCACAAGGTCTACCGCGATACGGTTGCCGGCCAGGCCTTTGATCCCGATAGTGACGACTACCTGATCCTGCTCTCCGAAGGGCGTTTGGTGAACCTGGGCAATGCGACGGGTCACCCCAGCCGAATCATGGATGGTTCTTTCGCCAACCAGGTGCTGGCGCAGATTCATCTGTACGGCGAGCGTTTTGCCGATTTGCCTGCTGCGGAGAAGGCCGGTCACATCGCCGTTACCGTCCTGCCGAAGGCTCTGGATGAAGAAGTGGCCCGTTATATGGTGGAGGGCTTCGCGGGGGTATTGACCCGTCTGACTGACGCGCAGTCCAAGTACCTTGGCGTGTCCATTGATGGCCCCTTCAAAGCGGATGCGTACCGCTACTGATGGCACATTCCGTCGAGTTCTTTCCCCCCAAAAATGCCGCGGGTGAGGAACGTCTGCGGGAGGCGATAACCGCGCTTCTCCCCTTGGGTCCCGAGTATGCTTCGGTGACCTTCGGGGCGGGCGGGTCCACCCGCGAGCGGACCTTTGCTACCGTGACCATGATCCGTCAGGATTATGATCTGGAGGCGGTGCCGCATCTCTCGTGCATCGGGTCTACGGAAGCCGGGATTCGGGAGATTCTCGAAGATTACCAGAAGCAGGGTGTACGGCGTATCGTGGCCTTGCGTGGTGATTTGCCGGAAGGTATGGAGAACCCCGGCCATTTTCAGCATGCCGCAGATTTGGTTGCATTTATCCGTCATTTTGGTGGTTTTGACGTGTATGTGGCAGGTTATCCGGAGATTCATCCCAGAGCGACTTCGGCTCGTGATGATGTGGCACATCTCGTGGCCAAGGTGCGGGCCGGAGCGAGTGCGATTATCACCCAGTATTTTTTCAATCCCGATGCTTACCTGCAGTTGCGCGATGAGTTGCAACGGCAGGGGGTTGAAGTGCCGGTGGTGGTCGGTGTCATGCCCATCACTAACTTTGAGCAAATATCCCGTTTTTCTGCCATGTGCGGAGCAGATATTCCGCAGTATGTGCGACGACGGATGGAAGCCTACGCAGATGATCCACAATCCCAGTATCAACTTGGAATCGACTTGTTGAGCCGGCAGTGTCAGTTGTTGCTGCGGGAAGGTGCGCCGAGCCTGCATTTTTATACCCTGAATCAGGCTGAGGCGACGACAGCGATCTGGCGCAATCTCGGTCTTTAGTCATCATTGATGCCATCGTCGGGCCAGCACGCTGGCCCTGTGGTGGCTTTTATATTGACCAGCGGACGCCCTTTGCTAAACTGGCCAAAAGCATGCCTGTTCGCAGAGCAGACCCCTGCAGGTTTTATTCACCAAAGAGGTTATATTTCTATGTCTAAAAAACATCCCGTCGTTGCCGTGACTGGTTCCTCAGGGGCGGGTACCACCACCGTCAAGCACGCCTTCCACGATATTTTCCGGCGCTTGAAAATTGACCCGGTCGTCATTGAAGGTGACAGTTTCCATCGTTACAACCGTAACGAGATGCGCGAAGCCATTGCCAAGGCTGCGGCCGAGGGTAAAACTATCAGCCATTTCGGCCCGGAGGGCAACGATTTTGAAGCATTGGAGCGTCTGTTCCGCGAGTATGGTGAGAGCGGTCATGGACAGATGCGTTACTACGTCCATGACGAGCCCGAGGCAGAGTTGCGTGGCAGCGCACCGGGTACTTTTACCCCCTGGCAGGATATCCCCTCTGGTAGTGATCTGCTGTTTTATGAAGGGCTGCATGGTGGTGTGAAGACAGACGATGTGGATGTGACCAATTACGTTGACTTGTTAGTTGGTGTGGTGCCAGTGGTCAATCTGGAATGGATTCAGAAGATTCACCGTGACAATGCCCAGCGCGGCTACTCTGCCGAGGCGATCGTGGATACCATCCTGCGTCGTATGCCGGATTACATCCACCACATTACCCCGCAGTTCTCACGTGCCCACATCAATTTTCAGCGGGTGCCGCTGGTGGATACGTCCAATCCCTTCATTGCCCGCGATATTCCGACACCGGACGAGAGCATGGTGGTCATCCGTTTCCGGGACCATAAGGAAGAGAATTTCCCCGCTCTCCTGCAGATGTTGCCGGGTAGTTTTATGTCTCGCTCCAATACCCTGGTAATCCCAGGGACCAAGATGGGCTTTGCGATGGAAATCATTCTCGGCCCGCGTATTGAACGGATGCTGGAGGATATGCATCACACTATCTGAGGGTGCGCAGGCTAAGCCTGTGACAGATGATCCCGTGGTGGCGGCAGCCGCCGCGGGATTGCTGTTTTTGGCAGGGGAATATTTGGTGCCCCGAGCGCGAATCGAACGCGCGACCTACCGCTTAGGAGGCGGTTGCTCTATCCACTGAGCTACCGGGGCTACGGCTCACATTCTAGCAAAAGGTACCACCGCGCGGCGAGACCTTTCGGGCGGTCAGGTAAGGGCGAAGAAGTAAGCCCCGTAACATACCCCATTGAAAAGAAAATGATAGGGCCGCAGGGTGACGCCGCGGCGCACCAGAAGATAAGTGTATCCCCCGGCCAGCAGCGTGAGTCCTGCGCCCAGCAGAACGGGGGGTGAGGGCGACCAGGGGGTTAACAGTACCCCAATAGCGGGCAGCAGACTCCCTTGAAAGACCAGCGCCCCGGTGATGTTACCAAAAGCCAGCGTGTCCTTGCCGCGGCGAATCCAGAGGATGCTGTTGATCTTTTCCGGCAACTCCGTGGCGATGGGCACCACCAGCAAAGACAGGATCAGTGCAGAAATACTGAGCCAGTGCGAGAGTCCCTCAATCCCATCGACGAAGAGGTTGGCACCGAAGACAATCATGCCTAGCCCTATGGCAAGCTGGATCAAGATGACCGGCATCTTCGTGGGCAGGCCGGTCTTGCTCAAGTACAAGGCATGCCCTGCTTCGGTGCCGTGCCCCTCGGCGACCAGCGCCGCAGAGGCACGCAGGGTCACCATCACATACAGAAAATACAGTGTGACCAGTATCAGGCCGATGCCAATACGCGCCAGAGTAATGTGATGGGGCACAAAGAGGGCAAGGGCGGACAGACCAAAGGCGGACAGAAACCAGCCGAGATCGCGACGCAAGCCCGTAGGTTCCGGATTTAACGCTCCGCGCCAGCCGCGTTGTGGCGATACAAACAGCGCCATCATGAACAACGTCAGCGTGGACAGCATCATGGGGGCGCCCAGAATGGCACCTACCCCCACTTCTTCCCCCAGGTGTGCCGGTTGCCCGCTGGTCGCAGCGAAAACTGCAACCACCGGCACCATAGCCTCGGGAAGCGCCGTGCCCACCGCCGCGAAAATGGAACCGGTAACGCCCTCGGAAATACCCAGACGGTCGCCCAGGTGCTCCAGCGCGTTGGTAAAAGCCTCGGCACCGGCGAGGATGATGATGAGCGCGGCGACCAGCAGGAGGATGTTCATGGGGGCATTATGCCACAGACTCTGCACCCCGCAATGCACTGCGGGATGAGTTCTGCTGCGGATTATGGTTATACTTGCGGGATACATTCAGTCGGGTAGCAGGAGAAGGACGATGCAGAAGCTCTGCGGCTTTTTTGACCGGGACATTTACCATGTGGAGGGCGGGCAAGGCAGCCCCGCCGTCTATTTCATGGCGGATAAAGATGCGGGCGGTATTCTCATTAACGCACCGCGCTTCCGCCCCGGGCTGCAAGCCGAACTGAGCGCCGTCGCCCCCTTGCAGGTGCTTTTCCTGCCCAGTCGCTTTGGGGCGCAGGATGTCGCGCAATGGCAGTCGGCGGGCTGCAAGCTGGTGGCCCAGCCGGCAGAAGGTAAGGTTCTGGGTGTTCCTATTGATGTGCCACTGGATAGTAAGCTGCGTCTGACCCGCACCATCGATTTTCTGCCCATGTCTGGACGTACGGCCGGGAGTTGCGCTATGCGCCTGCGTAACAAGCCGGGTGCCATCTTTTTTGGGCCGATCCTGGAAAGCAAAACGGCGGAGCAGTGGCCGACTCTGGTGCCACATGCTGACGATGTCTCCTGGGAGATGCGTCTCTTCGGTAGCCTGGGCTTGCAGGATGTCCGCTATGCCTATGCCTTCACCGATACTTTTACGCCGGACCAGACCCCCATCGGGCCGGATGCCGATGCGGCCATCCAAACGCAGTTGCAGACGGTGCTGGACACTGACTGAGTTCAGTCTTTTGTCGACGTAGCCAAAAATCGCTGCAAGTTATCTATAATTGGCGTATAGTGCGGACGCTGAATTCCCTTCGTTGTCCAGGTGTGCTCATGTCTCAAGAATCCGATCTCCGCTTTATTGATTTCGCCCTCGCTGAACCGATCCAGAAAGCGGTGACAGAGATCGGCTACGAACAACCGTCGCCCATTCAGGCGCAGAGCATCCCGCCGTTGCTGGCCGGGCGCGACGTTATCGGTCTGGCGCAGACCGGTACCGGCAAAACTGCGGCATTTGCTTTGCCGCTGTTAAGCCGCGTCGATCTTAGCCTGCGCGTGCCGCAGTTATTGGTGCTGGCACCGACCCGGGAACTCGCCATACAAGTAGCTGAGGCCATGCAAAGTTACGCTAAGTTCCTCCCCGGATTCCACGTACTGCCCATCTATGGCGGACAGTCCATGACCTTGCAGCTCAAGCAGCTGCAGCGAGGCGTACAAGTGGTGGTAGGTACGCCCGGGCGCATTCAGGATCACCTGCGCCGCAAAACCCTGCGTCTGGACCAGTTGCAGGCCGTGGTGCTGGATGAAGCAGACGAAATGCTGCGCATGGGCTTCATTGATGCGGTGGAGGATATACTCAAACACACGCCCGATGGCCGGCAGGTGGCACTCTTTTCCGCGACGATGCCAGACGCCATCCGTCGCATCGCCAAAACCTATTTGCGCGATCCCTTGGAAATCCGTGTTAAATCGGCGACGACTACGGTGGCCGCCATTCGCCAGCGCTATTGGCAAGTCAGCGGTACCCACAAGCTGGATGCCCTTACCCGTATTTTGGAAGTAGAGGAGAGTAACGCCTGGCTGGTTTTTGTGCGCACCAAAACAGCGACGGTAGAACTGGCGGAGCGCCTGGAAGCGCGCGGCTATGCCTGTGGCGCCCTCAATGGCGATCTCAGTCAGGCGCTGCGCGAACAGACCATTGAGCGCCTGAAAGCGGGGACGCTGGACATTGTTGTTGCGACCGACGTGGCAGCCCGCGGCTTGGATGTCGAACGGATCACCCATGTAATCAATTATGACATTCCTAATGACACCGAGGCGTACGTCCACCGCATTGGCCGCACCGGGCGTGCTGGGCGTACAGGGGACGCTATTCTCTTCGTCGCGCCGCGCGAACGCCACTTGCTGCACGCCATAGAGCGGGCGACGGGCCAGACGATTACGGCCATGCATCTGCCCAGCATAGAAGATGTTGCGGATCGGCGGATGAGCCAGTTCAAGGACCAGTTGTCGGAAGTGTTGAATAGTCAGGATCTTGCGGTTTTTGAATCCCTTATTGCGGATTACCAGCAGGAAAAGGACGTAGGTTTAGGGGAGATCGCGGCGGCACTGGCTTACATGGTGCAAAAAGAGCGTCCCCTGGTCCCCGTCGAGGCCGCAGTAACCAAGCCGATGCGCAGCGACTCCGCCAGTTCGGGCCGTCCGCCCTCATCACGTCGTCGCTCTGAAGACGATCGGGGCGCACGGCCGCCGCGTGGTAGTGCCGCATCGGGAGGGGAGGATGTGCCTATGCGCCGCTTCCGTCTGGATGTGGGTGAAAGCCATGGTGCACAAGTCAAAAATATTGTCGGCGCGATCGCTAATGAGGCCGGGATACCCAGCCGCAATATTCGCAAGGTACAGATTAACGCGGAGCATACCACTGTCGAGCTTCCCGCAGATATACAGCCGTCGGTTTTGCAGCATCTGCAAAAGGTGTGGGTCTCTGGAAGGCCTTTGCAGATCGCTCCGACCGATGCTGGTGCGCCTGTGGGACGTGCATCTGCCAAGCCACGTCCGGCCGCCCGTGAGGAGCCGCAGGTACCGCGCAAGATACTCTCTGCCAAGCCGGCAAAAAGTGAGTATAAATCGAAGGAGCGTAGCGCTGGTGCAGCAAAGCGGAAGAAACCCGCGCGCTAGCCGGGCAAAAGAAAACCGGAATCGCGAAAGCCAGACCGGTAAAGTTATTTTTCCCCGCAGGGGGGGACGGATGGCTGAGAGAGCCACCCGTTGGGCTTAATTAAGCCCGGCGGACCTTCTCGGCCTGCAAACCCTTCGGGCCACGAGTCACTTCAAAATTGACGCGCTCGCCTTCGGCCAGGGTCTTGAACCCCGTACCTTCAATAGCGGAATGATGCACGAATACATCTTCCTTGCCATCTTCCGGCGTAATGAACCCAAACCCCTTGCTGTCATTGAACCACTTCACTGTACCAACCGCCATTTTACACCCCAAATTAATCAAAGATGGCCCAACTGACCGTCGCCAAGGATAACATATCTACAGTCCGATGCAAGTTTATATGCCTGACCAGATCTTTAGCATTCAGGTAATCAGTAAGGGGTCCACATCAAGCATCCAGCGCACATTTCTGGCGGACTGAAGCTCGGCAAAGCGTGGCAGCCAGAGCTTAAGCGCTTTCTGCATTTGCGCCCGGCTTGGTGCTTGTATCCAAAGCTCTGCACGCTCGAAACCAGCACGACGCTCCATGAGCGACGGCGTCGGACCGCTGATTTCCACCGGGGCGGGCGGTGCGCATTGGCAGGCGGCCCTCAGGAATTCGTCTACCCGGCACCGTTGGTGCGCCTCGGCACGCAGCAGGGTGAGGGCTCCAAAGGGCGGTAGGCCCGCGGCCCGGCGTTCATCCAGGAGCGCCTGGGCCGGAGGGCGGTAGTCGCCCTGAGCGAGGCTTTGCAGTAAAGGATGTTCGGGCAGATGGGTCTGCAGTAGTACCTGGCCGGGTCGCTCTGCGCGACCCGCGCGGCCTGCGACTTGCAGAACGGTCTGCAACAGTCGTTCAGGGGCGCGAAAATCAGCGCTGAACAGACCCTGATCCGTGTTGATAATGCCGACCAGGGTGACGGCCGGGAAGTGATGTCCCTTAGCCAGCATTTGGGTACCCACGAGGATGGCAGCACGATTCCGGCGAATATTGGCGACCACCGTAGCGAGGGCATCGCGACCATGCAGTGCGTCGCGGTCGATGCGCCAAATGGGGGTCTGAGGAAAGCGCTGGCGAAGTACCTCCTCCAGTTGCTCCGTACCTTGTCCGGCGGTAATCAGCGCCGCACTGCGGCAGGCGGGGCAGACTTGTGGCCAGCGCGATTCGTGACTGCAATGATGACAGCGGAGGCGTTCTTGCTGGCGATGCCAGGTCATGGGCGCACTGCAACGAGGGCACTGCACCACATGGCCACAATCGTGGCAGAGTACTGCCGGGGCGTAGCCCCGACGATTCAGGAACAGTAATACCTGATTGCCTGCCTCCAAGGTTTCCCTACACGCCGTTAGCAGGGTAGAGGAAATGCCACCCTGCAGATTCTCGCGACGCAGTGGGACGATGGTCATCTTCGGTAAATCGGCTGAAGTAGCGCGTTGACGCAGCTCTAAGAGTCGATAACGGCCCTTTTGCGTGTTATAGAGGCTTTCCAGAGAGGGTGTAGCAGAGCCGAGGACAATGGGAACGTTTTCCAGGCGCGCGCGTTGAATCGCGAGATCCCGTGCCGAATAATGCCAGCCGTTCTGTTGCTTAAAAGAGGGATCATGTTCTTCATCGACAATAATCATGGCAAGACGGGGTAGGGGCACGAAAAGTGCCGAGCGGGTGCCAACGATGACCTGAATCTGTCCCGCCGCTGCCGCTGCCCAGATGCGTAAACGCTCGCCGTCACCTTGTGCAGAGTGCAGGGCGGCTACGCGATGCTCGCCAAAACGCGTTTGGCAGCGTTCTACGAGTTGGGGGGTGAGGCCGATCTCCGGGACCAGAATGAGGGCCTGGGCCCCAGATTCCAGATGCGGTCGGATTGCTTCCAGATACACTTCTGTTTTACCGCTGCCAGTCACCCCCTCCAGTAACCACACGTTGAAGCCTCCGGCCATGCGTAATTGCGACACGGCGCTTTCTTGTTCTGCATTCAGGCGATGTGGAGAGGGTGCCGCCTGTTCTGGTGAGATGGTTTCCATCACCGTTTCTATCCAGCCACGCCGGATGGCCTGTCGTAAAATGTGGCGTAATTCTTTGGGAATTTCTGCTTCAGGCACAACACTTGTGGTGACGAGCAATTCCCGGAGCGCTTGTTGCAATTTTCCAGGCTGGCGCGGTGCCGTCTGGGCTTCGGTAGCACTGAGGCGGTAGCCCCAGGGAGCCGGTTTTGGTAGCGGCCGTCCTTGGCGCAGCAGGGTCGGCAAGGCGGTGGCCCAGGCATCGCCGAGCGGGTGATGGTAGTATTCCGCCCCGAACTCTATCAATTGCTGCAAGGCAACGGGTAAAATGGGATGCGCATCCAGGACCTGCTCAATGGTCTTCAGAGTTACATCGGGCGGGCAACTGGCGTAACCGAGGACGATGCCTATCCGGCTGCCCTTGCCGAAAGGTACCCGCACCCGCATACCCGGCTGTAGATGGCCCTCCGGCGGCGGGGCGTAAGAAAAGATGCGGCGGAGCGGTATCATGACGGCGACCTGAATGCAGTTGGCTTCAGTGTTCATGAAGTTGCCCACAACTTCTGTGGATAAGTCTGTGTATGAACATCCTGAAAAGTCCTAGACCCCCTGTCCTTCAACGCGTTAGAGTGGTCGCCTAAAAAAGGTGCAAAATAAAAATTTATAAAAAACAATATGTTAATAGTTGACACCAAAGACGTGGTGGAATCGCCCAAAATTGTCTCAGTGTATGAGTAAACTGTGTATAAGTTTGTCAATGGTTGCTTTCAAAGCATTCTGGGCGCGCATGAACGGCCCAAAAATGGTCAAACTTCATAGGGCTCCCGGTATAATAGATGTCCCGCTTGGCGCCAGGCCAGCGACAATTCCCCAGAAGAGCAGCAGACCAATCCAATTATTATGCAGAAAAGCGCGGAAAGCCTGATCCCGGTCGCCGCTGAGCAGCATCTGCTCGTAGGCCGCGAGAACGGCAGCACCTGCCAGGGCGATCCAATAAGGCCAATGCATGGCCTGCGCGACACCCATTCCGATGAAAATGACTAGCATAACCGCCTGCAGTCCGGCAATAGCATGACGATCATAACGTCCAAAAAGAATCGCCGTCGATTTGATTCCGGCTTTGAGGTCATCAGGACGGTCAGCCATGGCGTAGGCCGTATCGTAGGCAATGACCCAGCAGGCATTGGCCAGCATCAGCCACCAGGCGAGTGCCGGAACTCGCCCGATGGTCGCGGCAAAAGCCATGGGTATGCCAAAGGAAAAGGCGATACCCAGATAGGCTTGCGGGAGATGGGTAAAACGCTTGAATAACGGGTATGTAACAGTAATGAGCACGGCGCCCCCTGCTAACCATATGGTCAGCCAGTTGAGAAAGGGCAAGAGGACTGCGGCCAGCAGGCACAGAATAACGAACAGGCGCAGTGCTGCCCGCGAGGTGATCAGGCCTGTCGCCAGGGGACGCTGACAGGTGCGGGCGACCTGCCGGTCGAAATCGCGGTCAAAATAATCGTTGATCACACAACCCGCCGAGCGCATCAGCCAGGTGCCCGCAGTGAAAATCAGGAAGATACCGAGTGACGGAGTGCCCCTAGCAGCTAGCCAGAGTCCCCAGTAGGTGGGCCAGAGCAGGAGCAGGGTGCCAATAGGACGATCCATGCGCATCAGGGTCGCATAGGCGCGTAGGCGTTGGCGGAACGGCGCGGGAGTCGCTAGCATCAGCGTCGTCCT
>NZ_JAGDVS010000027.1 GCF_023255755.1 Acidithiobacillus sp.
CAATTGCTCAGGGAGGCCCTGGGTGCTACGCCCTGGACATCCACCGTCGCCTTGTCCGGTGGTGTTTTTCAGAATCTGACATTGCTGCGGGCGACCCGGGAAGCGCTGAAATCCCAGGGGCTGGAGGTCCTGGTTCCGCATCTGATCCCTGCCAATGACGGCGGTCTGGCCTTCGGTCAGGCCGTGGTTGGCGCCGCGCAAATCATCACTGGTCAGCATCATCTTGCAGGAGGGTATGAGTCATGTGTTTAGGGATCCCGGGACAGATTACGAAAATCATCAGCGCACGGGAACGACGGGCGGAGGTGGCAATCAACGGGGTAAGGCGGGAGGTCAACATCACCTGTATCGCCGATGCGGAGCATCCTGGAGTCCTGTGTCGGTGAATGGGTGCTGGTGCATGTGGGCTTTGCCATGAGTCGCATCAGCGAAGAGGAAGCGGCCATGACGCTGGACGTGCTGACGCAACTGGGCGAAGCTCAATCGGAAATGGATCGTATGCGGGAGTCCGGGCGAACGGAACCTGTGGCGTAATCGCCGGGAGGTGCAACTATCAGGTGTTCGAGATTCGCGAGTGCTTCGAGTGGCGGGGGCTCGGCTCCATCGACCACTCCGGGGTCAGGATCCGCGATCGCCTTGCGGCCTTCGACGCCGAGCGCCGCTTTACCGTACCCAATCTGTCCATTGCTGACCCCAAGGCGTGTCAGTGTGGAGAGGTGCTCAAAGGGATCATAACGCCCTGGGAATGCAAAGTCTTTGGCGGGGCCTGCACCCCGGAAATGCCGCTGGGCTCTTTGATGGTTTCTTCAGAAGGGGCGTGTGCCGCTTATTTCAATTACGGAAAGATGTCGGCAGAGGTCCCCGCTGCCGCAGAGGAGATGTTCTGATGGCTGCAAATCCGCAACCGCGCGTCAAAAGACCCCATGGTGATGCCGTCAACCTTTCCCATGGCAGTGGTGGCAAGGCCATGCGGGACCTGATCGAAGGATTGATTCTGCCCGCCCTGGGCGCCTCCAGTGCCACGCCGCTGGAGGATCAGGCCCGCATCGATGTGCAGGAAATCCTGGGGGACGGTGGCCGGATCGCCTTTACCACGGATTCCTACGTCGTCGATCCCCTCAGCTTTCCGGGCGGTGACATCGGCACGTTGGCCATCAATGGCACCGTAAACGATCTGGCGGTGGGCGGCGCACGACCCGTCGTGCTGAGTTGCTCCCTGATTCTGGAAGAAGGACTGCCCTTCACCATTCTGGAAAAGATGATGTGCAGCATGGCGCAGGCGGCACAGGCGGCGAGCGTCAGGATTGTTACGGGGGATACCAAAGTGGTGCCCCGGGGCAGTGCGGACAAACTGTTCATCAACACCGCCGGCATCGGAATCATCCCGAAGGGCGTCCATCTGGAGATTGCCCGGATCCAGCCGGGTGACCAACTGCTGTTGAACGGCCACCTCGGGGATCATGGTGCCGCCATTTTGAAGGCGCGCGGCGATCTGGCCCTGGACGCCGATGTGCAGAGCGATTGCCAGCCGTTGCACGGGATTATCGCTGCCCTGCTGGCGGCGGCACCGGGAACCCGATGCATCCGCGACGTGACCCGCGGCGGGCTGGCTACGGTACTCAACGAGTTTGCCCAGGGGGCTGGGGTGGGTATGCGCATCGTGGAGGATAGCATTCCGGTCCGCCCAGTGGTCAGAGGCATCTGCGAAGTGCTCGGCCTGGATCCCCTCTATCTGGCCAACGAAGGCAAACTCCTTGCGGTGGTGCCACGGGAAGAGGCCGAGGCCGCCCTGGAGGCGTTGCGCTCCTGCCCGGAGGGCACCTATGCCGGGATTATTGGCGAGGTGCTCGTGGGCCCTCCCGGAAGGGTCGTGCTGAGCAGTCATTTTGGTGGTGAACGCATCGTTGACATGCTGGTGGGCGAACAGTTGCCGCGAATCTGTTAGACGGGGCTGGCGATGCACGAACTCGGGATTACCCGCAACATTGTTTCCATCTGCAGCGAGCAGGCCCATGGTCGTAAGGTGATCCGGGTGCGGCTGGAAGTGGGGTTGTTATCAGGGGTGGTGCCGGACGCCATCCGCTTCTGTTTTGACGTGTGCAGTCGGGGCACGCCGCTGGAGGGCGCGGATCTGGAAGTGCTGGAGATTCCCGGTGAGGGCGAATGCCGGTCCTGTGGCAAACGCGTCGCTCTCCAGCAGGTATTCGAACATTGTGCGTGTGGTGCCGGCGACCTGATCTGTCTGGCTGGCAAGGAACTCAAAGTCAAGGATATGGAGGTGCAGTGATGTGTAAAACCTGTGGATGCTCCGATGGAGCACAAACGCGAATAACGCACCTGAGTGTTGCGGGGGGGGCGGCTCCTGATACCTTGGGATCATCGCGCGACGTGCCGGGACATACCCATGCCCATGGCGGCGCAGAGCCCCATTCACACGCCCACCCCCATGCACAGGCGGAAGGGGATGCCCACCTGGTGTCCCTGGAGGCGCGGATTCTGGACAAAAATGATCGCCTTGCGGAACGCAACCGCGGCTGGCTGGCAGGACGGGGCGTGTTTGCCCTGAATCTCATGAGTTCACCCGGCGCCGGGAAGACGACCCTGCTGGAAAAAACCCTGGCGGGACTGGCGGACGAGTTCCCCCTGGCGGTAGTGGAGGGCGATCAGGAAACCACCCATGATGCGGAACGCATACGCCAGGTGGGTTGCAACGTAGTGCAGATCAATACCGGCCAGGGGTGTCATCTGGAGGCGGATATGGTGGCGCAGGGGCTGCAGGCAATCGATCCGGCTGCCGGTTCTGTCGTCTTCATCGAGAACGTGGGAAACCTGATATGCCCGGCCCTGTTTGATCTTGGTGAAGCGGCACGCGTGGTTATCCTGGCGGTCACCGAGGGCGAAGACAAGCCGGCAAAGTACCCCCACATGTTTCACGGCGCGGACCTGATCCTGATCAACAAGATCGATCTGCTGCCCTACCTTTCCTTCGACCTGGAACGTTGCCTCGGTTACTTGCACGAAGTCGCGCATCATGCCGAAGTGTTGCAGATATCTGCTGCCACGGGAACCGGTCTGGAGCCGTGGTTTGCCTGGTTGCGCGCGCATCGTAACAGGGCGTTGTCGGAGGCCGGAAAAGTGTTGGCCGGTTCCTGAAATACCTTGTGCCCAGGAGGCGGTCATGCCCGCGGAGACCCGTCAGACGCTGCACAAGACATTTCAGCTCTTTGATTTGTCCAGCCTGTCCATCTCCAGCGTGGGTCCCATCTTCAGCGTGGCGGCCGCAGGTTCGGCCATGGTCCACGCAGCGGGAGCAGAGGTGCCCCTGGCGATTGTGCTGATTGCCATTCCTTTCATCCTGTGTTCCTGGATATTTCTGTCGCTGAACCAGCACTTTCCCAACGCCGGTGCCTCCTATCACTGGTCCCGGCGGATAATGGGCATTGATTACTCGAATTTTCAGGCGTGGATCGTGATCATGGCCTATTTCTGGTCGATCCCGCCGATCCTGATCCCAGCGGCGCAGTTCACCCTGGGGGCGTTGGGTGTACATCACCCCGGCGTTTGGTTGCAGATCGTGGCAGCCACGTTCTGGGCACTGTTCGCGGCGGGCGTTTTGTTGTTCGGAGCGCGCATCACCGCCAGGGTCACCCAGATATTTCTGCTCATCGAAATCGTATCCGTCGCCCTCATGGCCATCGTCGGCTATTCCCACTGGGGGCCGGCGGCGGCGGGGGCGGGTTCATTTTCCCTCAGCCATATTCACTGGGCCGGCGTCATCGTCTGCATGGTGGTGGCCGCCACCATCGTGGACGGCTGGGAAATCGACTCCTACGCCTCGGAAGAATCCAGAAGGCCGCGCATCACCCCGGGATGGGGAGGACTCATCGGGGCAGTGAGCGTGGTGCTCTACTACCTGCTGATCTGGCCCCTGCTCCTGCATCAGGTGCCCCTCGACCAGTTGCAAAACACCAGTGATACCCTGAGTCTCTGGGCGGCAACGGTGTCCCCCCAATTACTCCCGTGGATGCGCATGGCGATTATCGCGTCGACCGCCGGTGGCCTCTGGCTCACCACCTTCATCCTGTCCCGCGCCCTTTTCGCCATGTCCAGGGATGGGGTGATGCCGAAGTGGCTGGGCCGACTGAATCGCGGGCACGTGCCGTACTGGTCTGTCATCCTGCCCATCCTGCTGGCCATGGCGGTTGTCCTCATGCAGGTTTTCTTCCCCGATATGCGGGACCTGTTCAACCTGGTGCTGAGCGCGGCGGGATTCTTTCTGGTGGCGGAGTTTTTACTGAATGGGATCAACATGATGCGTTTTTTATTGCTTCAGCACCGCTCCGTCCGGCACCATTTCAAGGCGCATCATCATGCCGGTCTTCTGCTCGGATCGCTGGTCGTGATCATCAGCCTTTCCGCCGTGGAGGTGCTGTTCTTCATCTATGGCCCCGAATATATTGCGGCCGGGATCGATCAGACCGTGGGGGTGTTTTTACTGCTGGGTATCTTTTATGTGCTCTGGCTGCGCTGGCGGAAGACGGAGCAACGCACTTACGTCTTTGATGAGGTGAAGTTGCAGGAGATCAGCAACATGGGCCCGGCGCTGTTGAAAGAATAAAACGGGAATCCGCGGCTGTTCGCCAGGTGCTTGTTGAACATATAGTTACAGGTGAAACCTTGTGCCGTGGGTTAGCTTCCTGACATTGACCAGGGCGGCGGCCTCTGCTATATCGGGCGGACCCTAACCTTCTCAACTTTCCCCAGGGGTTCTTATGGCAGCACATGGCGAAGTGGTGGTTCTGGGAGCAGGCATCGTCGGGGTTTCCATTGCGCTGCAGTTGCAGTTACGGGGCCGTCCCACCATTCTTCTGGACCAGCAGGGGGCCGGGGAGGGGACATCCTTCGGCAATGCCGGCCTGATTCAGCGCGAGGCGGTCATGCCGCATCCCTTTCCCCGTGCCCTGGCGACGCTGCTCAGCTATGCCCGCAATCAGTCGACCGAGGCCTACTACCGGGGGACGATGCTGCCGCGTCTGGCGATTCCCTTCCTGCAGTACTGGTATAACTCCCGTGAAGACCGTCATCGGATGATTGCCCGGCATTATGCCGCACTGATTACCCACTGTCTGGATGATCATCTGGCTCTGGCCGGTGCGGCGGGGGCGATCGACCTGCTCCGTCCCGGTGGTTGGTTGCAGGTACACCAAAATCCCGAGTCTCTGGATCATGCCCTGAAAGAGGCCGCGTATAAGGCCGGGAACTTTGAGGTGGCTTACGACGCACTCGACGGCGTGCAGGTGGCGGCGATGGAGTGCAGTCTACGCCCCGGACTGGCCGGCGGTATCCACTGGACCCAGCCTCTGGCGGTGGTCGATCCCCACGCGCTCACTCGCGCATACCTGAGCTATTTTACCCGGATGGGCGGCGAGTTTCGCACCAGCGCCGTGCGGAGCATAGAGCGCGGTTCGACGGGGTGGCGCATCGCTACGGTGCATGAGCCGGTGGACGCCGCCGAGGTGGTGGTGGCTTTGGGCGCCTGGTCGCCGGATGTGACCGGATCTCTGGGCTACCACCCGCCGCTTTTTGTAAAAAGGGGCTATCACATGCACTACGCCCAGCCGGAGGCGACACCGCTCTGTCACCCGGTGCTCGATGCCGATCAGGGCTATATGCTGGTGCCCATGCAGCGCGGTATCCGGCTGACGACCGGTGCGGAGTTTGCGCGCCGGGATGCACCGCCTTCCGCTATTCCGCTTAGCCGGGCGGAGGCGCAGGCACGGCGGTTATTGCCTGCCCTCGGCGGGCGTCTGGACGCCGACCCCTGGATGGGGGTGCGCCCCTGCACCCCCGACATGCTGCCGATCATTGGTCGGGCGCCGGGGCATCCGGGTGTGTGGTATGCCTTCGGCCACTGTCACCAGGGCCTGACCCTAGGGCCGACCACCGGGCGTTTGCTGGCCGAGATGATGTTGGGTGAAACGCCGTTTACGGACCCCGCTCCCTACCGACCGGAGCGGTTCTGAACGGCTGGTTTTTAGATGTTGACCCGCAGTTGCTCCATCAGCAATACTGCATATTTCCGCAGTCTGCGGACGCCGGAGCCGATCATGGAGCAGGTAAGCCCTCCCAAACGCCGTCTCGAACCCCTTTGCGAGAAGATTACGCTGCCAGTGATCCGTGTCGTGGTGGATGATTTCTACAATCGCATCCAGCATCACCCGACACTGGCAGAGCCTTTTTCCATCGTCCAGGACTGGGAGTTGCACAAGGATCGTCTCGTTCACTACTGGTGGACCGTGTCCGGCGGACTTCCCTACAAAGATTACCGCTATGCGCTGGGCGACAAGCATGCTCCGGTCGGAATAACCCATCCGCTGGTGAATGACTGGCTCGCGCTTTTTCACGAAACCATGCTGGATCACATGGATGCGGATATTGCCCGTCGCTGGCAGGGTATGGCGGCGGGTATCGGCGAGTCCCTGCGCCTGATGTTCGCCCCGCGCGGGGATTAAGCAGAGGCTCGGTGCTGACCCTGATCCAGAAAAAACCGGTAGGCCGGGTTGGCGGTTTCCGCCACGTGCGGGTAATCGAGCCGGGCAAGCAGCGATTCGAATTGTGCCATCTCGCTGTCCGGCACCTCAAAGCCCGCCAGCACCCGGCCCAAGTCGACGCCATTATTGCGATAGTGGAAGAGACTGATATTCCAGTGTCCGCCCAGTTTGTCGAGAAACTCCATCAGCGCCCCCGGTCGTTCCGGAAACTCAAAACGATAAATCCGCTCATTCTGCGCGGCCGCCGCATGCCCGCCCACCATATGGCGGATGTGCAGTTTGGCCATTTCATCATCACTCAGGTCTAGCGCTTCGTGACCCGTGATCCGTAAGCTCTCCAGCAACGCACTGGCGTCTTTCCGGTCGCGGATGGCCACACCGACAAAAATATGCGCCTGATCCCGGTGGTGCAGGCGGTAATTGAATTCGGTGACGACCCGCTGACCAATCGCCGCACAGAAAGCGCGAAAGGCCCCCGGCCGCTCCGGGATGGTGACCGCAAACAGCGCCTCGCGGGCCTCGCCCAGTTCCGCCCGCTCGGCGATGAAGCGCAGACGGTCGAAGTTCATATTGGCGCCTGAGAGGAGGGCGACCCAGGCCCCGCCCTGACCGGGGTCGGTTACGGCCATCCGCTTGAGACCCGCCAGGGCCAGCGCCCCGGCCGGCTCCATAATGGAACGGGTTTCGTCGAAAACATCCTTGATGGCCGCACAGATCTCGTCATTACTCACCCGCACGATCTCGTCCACATATTTGCGGCAGAGGGCAAAGGTGTGTTCTCCTACCTGGCGCACCGCCACGCCGTCGGCGAAAATACCGACCTGGGGCAGAGTCACCCGCTTCCCCGCCAGTAAAGACTGATACATGGCATCGGCCTCAAAGGGTTCAACGCCAATGATGCGAATCTCTGGCACGATGGATTTCAGGTAGCCTGCCACCCCGGCAATGAGACCGCCGCCTCCCACTGGAACAAAAATCGCTTCCAGGCCGGCGCCCCGCTGACGGAGTATCTCTGCGCCTATGGTCCCCTGGCCGGCAATGACCAGCGGATCGTCAAAGGGCGGAATGAAGACCAGGCCCGATTCAGCGATCAGGGCGTCGCAATGCGCCTGCGCGTCGGAGTAGCTGTCGCCATGAAGAATGACCTCCGCACCCCGCGCCCGTACCGCATTGACCTTGATTTCCGGAGTGGTGCCGGGCATGACGATCACCGCACGAATACCCAGCTTCTGGGCAGCGTAGGCGACGCCCTGCGCATGATTGCCGGCGCTGGCGGTGATGACACCGCGTGCTTTTTCGGCGTCCGAAAGCTGGACGATCTTGTTGTAGGCGCCGCGCAGTTTGAAGCTGAACACCGGCTGCAGGTCTTCGCGTTTGAACAGTACTTCGCGCTGCAGGCGTGCGCTCAGTTTGGGCGCCGCTTCCAGGGGCGTTTCCCGGGCCACATCGTAGACCCTGCTGCACAGTACTTCGCGGAGCAGATTTTTCACGAAGCGCTTTCTTCCGGTTTATGGAGTTGCATGAGTTTGCGGAATTCGGCGATATCGGGCGCCAGGGTCAGGTTTGCCTTGGCCTCCATAGCCTCGTAACGGATGAGTATCTCTTCCCCCATCTCGGTCAGATGCGCACCGCCGCCGTGACTGCCTCCGGTTGCGGTGCTCACCACCGGTGCCAAAAAACAGTGATTCATGGTGTCCACCAGCAACCAGGCGCGCCGGTAACTCATATTCATCGCCCGTGCCGCCGCAGAGATGGAGCCTTCTTCGCGGATATGGCGCAGAAGTTCGGCCTTGCCGGGGCCAATGGCGATGGCTTCCGCCAGCAGAACGCGAAGACGGGGTTGCAGGTGGTCTGTCATGGGATCATCTTCCTCTCAAAATAGTCCAGCAGCGTGTTTGGCAACCAGCGCAGATGGCCCGGAAAGGCTCCATCTATAAAGCCAACATGGCCGCCTTGCTCGGTGATGCAACGTGTTACGGCCGGGCTTGTCTGAACATTGCGCAGGCTGTCGACGGGTACAATAGGATCATCCGCACTGTTCAGAAGCAGTGTGGGCACGTTGATATGTGACAACAACGGCGCTGCGGAGCCCTCTTCCCAGAGGTGTCGGGCGCCTGAGAAACCATGTACTGGTGCCGTAAAATATTCATCGAAATCATACACGCTTTTTGCCGAAAAGACCCGTGGCCAGTCCGCCATATCCGGGTACCTGGCCTCGTAACGGCGGACAGAAGTCTTCATTTTCTGGAGAAAATACCGGTTGTAGAAGCGAAGATGGCTGGATTGCAGATACTCTGCTGTCGCGACCAGATCAATGGGGGCGCAGACCGCAGCCGCACGTTCCAGATTTTTGCGCGCCTCGTCTCCTACCTCGCCCAGATATTTGAGTAGGGCGTTACCGCCGAGGGAAACGCCGACGACGTAGCGTGGGCGACGCGGGAAGAGTGCAGTAGCACGCTCCAGCATCCAGCGAATCTCGGCACTATCACCCGCGTGGTAGCCGCGAGGCAGTAAGTTGTCTATTCCTCCGCAGCCGCGGAAATTGATAAAACAGCCTGCCCAGCCCCTCCGCCGCAAACCCGCCGCGAGGGAGCGGGCATAATGTCCCCGCGAACTGCTCGCCAAGCCATGAAAGAGAATAACCACGGGCGCATTGGCTGACGCGTCCACCCAGTCTACAGCGACCCGGTCGCCATCTGGGGTTTCCCAGATTTCCCGGCGAAAATCGACCGGATCTGAGCGGGCGAAAAAGGGCGCCCAGATGGTCTGAAAATCACCACCCCGCGACCACCAGGGCGGACAAAAAGCGCAGGAAGGATTCAATCCTCTATGTAGGCGTCGTGACTGCGCAAATAGGCTTCCAGATCGTCGATGCAACTGCCGCAGCCAGCGCCGCAGCCGGCGTGGACCATCAAAAGCTCCATAAAGGGCAGGGGTGCGGCGCGCTGACGCTCAAGAATTTCCTGAAAAGTGGCGGCCGAACAGCAGCAATAGGGGCTGTCATCGACTTCCTCGGGGGCGGCGGACATGGCGGAACTTTCACCTCTGATACAATGAAAAAAAGTAAAGGCATACAGTAACTATTGAGAGCGTGCGGTGCAAGAGCCTGCCGCGATCCACATCGGCACCGCCACGATTTGACGATCAGGGCTGGCATTGTTTGAATCATGATATAAAATACCCGTATCGACGATGGTCGCCGGGGGCGGCGACTTTTGCAGCAAGGTCAACATAATGTTTTAAGAAGAAAAGTTACCATCTCTGTGAGGGTCAGCGTATCATTGTTACAAAAAGTTCATAAAACTGTCGCACTATTGTCATGTTTATGAGTCATAATACGCAAGGTTTGCTATCGTTTTTACACGGAGAGCTCTGCATGCTCAGCACCCAATCTCACGGTAGTACTGGTCACGCCGCCACGAAGAAAGAGCGCTCGTTGCGTCTCTATCTGGCACGTCACCAGGATGAGGTAGAAGCGGCGCAACGACTGCGCTATGACGTATTCAGTGCCGAGTATGGTGCCCAGTTTAGTGGTCGTCCTGGGCTGGATCAGGATGAGTACGACCCCTTTTGTGAGCACCTGATTGTCGAAGATGAGGTCCGTCAGGAAGTTGTTGGTACCTATCGTCTCTTCCTCCCCGAGAAGGTCGCTCGGGTAGGCCGCTATTATGCTGAGACAGAGTTTGACCTTTCACGTCTGCTGGCGTTGAACACGCGGATTATGGAACTGGGGCGATCCTGCGTACACCCCGACTATCGTCAGGGCGCAGTGATTACGCTGCTCTGGTCGGGGCTGGCTGAGGCCATGGCGATGTGGCAAATCGATTATCTCATGGGTTGCGCGAGTGTACACAGTACCGACGGCCCGGCCCTTGGCGCCCTGTACCAGAGTCTCCATACGTACCTTACGCCGCAGGAGCAGCGTGTATTCCCCCTGCGCGCCGTTCCCAATTTTGATGTGCAGGCGCAGGTAGGCCCCGCCACACTACCTAGCCTGCTCAAGGGCTATTTAAGGGCGGGAGTGCGCATCGGCGGCGAGCCTTTCTGGGATCCGCAATTCCATTGCGCAGATTTCTTCGTCTGGTGCGAGTCTAGTCTGATCACCCCGCGCTATCAGCAACGCTTCCTGGAACCGGTGGACGCGCGTAGATGATGCGCCGTAAAAAGCCCGCCTCGGTACTGGTGGCTTACCCGGGGCGGCGCTGGCGCCGTTCGCGGCCCAAGGCTTTGCGGCGTATCTGGCGGCTACCGGTGCTGGCGTTTTATCTGTTTCTGGCCTTTCCGTTGGCGGTATGGACTTGTGCGCGCAAGTCCGAACCGGACGCGGTCAGTTATCGGGCCTTTGCCTGGTGGAGTCGGCGGGCCTTGCGTATCTTTGGAATTCATTTGCGTGTGGATGGAATCGTCCCCAAATCGCCGGTACTTGTCGCCGCTAACCATGTTTCCTACCTGGATATTCTCGCACTCGCGACCTTGGTTCCTGGTCGTTTTGTGGCGAAGAAGGAAATGCGTGCCTGGCCTTTTTTCGGGATTATGGGCGAGTGGCTGGGGACGCTCTTTATTGATCGCGGCGACGCCCGTGCGAGTCAGCGCACGGTGCGCCAGGCCGGCAAAATTTTGGCAGCGGGCACTAGCATCATCCTTTTCCCGGAAGGCACCACTAGCGACGGCAAAAGGGTAGGCGATTTTTTTGCGGCACCTTTTGAAATTGCCTCTGGGGCAGTAGCATCGACGATTCCGGTGGCTTTGCGTTACGAAGATGTGCTGTGCCCCGGTCAGCCCGACCCTCTCTGCCCCTTCATTGGTGAAGATAGCTTGTTTGGACATCTCTGGAGACTGGCGGCGGCGGCACCGTTGACACTGCGCGTGGAATTCCTGCCCGCGCTGGCGCCAGAATTGGGTCGCCGGAAACTGGCAGCAACGGCTCAGGCGGTTATTGCCGATGCCTTACAGCGGATGGAGCAGGGGGCTTCAATCACCTATCTGCATAATCCCCGCCGTCGTCTTATCCGGGATGCCTGGGCAGCGTGGCGGCATGGTCGCGAGGGTTAGGCAGGCCGCCAGTTCTGAACGCTCTCCACCAGGGTGGCGACATTTCCGATGGGGGTTTGCGGGGTGATGCCATGGCCGAGATTAAAGATGTGGCCCGGCCCAGGTCCATGGCTGGCCAGAACGCGCTCGGCCTCTGCGGCGACAGCGCTGGCGCTGCCGTAGAGGGCGATGGGGTCCATATTGCCCTGCAGCGCTATGCCATCACCCAGATGTTGGCGGGCGACACTTAACTCGGTTGTCCAGTCGAGGCCCAGCACATCGGCGCCGCTCGCCGCCATTGCCTCCAACCAGTTACCCCCGCCCTTGGTAAAGAGCAGGATCGGTACCTGGCGGCCTTCCGCCTCGCGCTTCAAACTGGCGATGATCTCGCTCATGTAGGCAAGCGAGAACTCTGTATAAGCCGGGGTGCTGAGACTGCCACCCCAGGTATCAAAAATCATCACTGCCTGCGCCCCAGCGGCAATCTGCGCGTTGAGGTATTGGCTGACCGATGCGGCCAGATGACGTAGGAGGCGATGCAGCAGCGCCGGATCGCTATATAGTAACCCTTTGATATGGATGAAGTCGCGGCTGCCGCGACCTTCGATCATGTAGCAGGCGAGGGTCCAGGGGCTGCCAGCAAAGCCGATGAGAGGCACCCGTCCATTCAGTTCACGGCGGATGAGGCGCACCGCATCCATCACAAAGCGCAGCTCCGTTTCCGGATCGGGCTGACTCAGTGCGTCGATGTCCGCAGCGTTACGCAAGGGACGTTCGAATACCGGACCTTCGCCCTCCTGAAATTGCAGCCCGAGTCCCATGACATAAGGAATGGTCAGAATGTCCGAGAAAAGGATGGCGGCATCCAGCGGAAAGCGATCAATGGGCTGCAGTGTCACTTCACAGGCCAGTTCCGGTGTGGTGCAGAGGGTGAGAAAATCCCCGGCACGGGCGCGGGTAGCACGGTACTCCGGCAGGTAACGCCCGGCCTGACGCATCAGCCAGATGGGGACATGATCCACCGGCTGGCGCAGGCAGGCACGCAGGAAATTATCATTCTGTAATGTGGATTTCATCGTCTATACGCCCAGTTGATTGAGAATGCCCTCGGCGGCCCGGCGTCCTTCATCTACCGCCGTGACGACCAGATCAGAGCCGCGGCGCATGTCGCCCCCGGCAAAGATACGTGGGTTAGTGGTCTGGAATTGTTCGTTGGTACTGATCCGCCCACGGGCGTCCGTGCTGATGCCGTATTCCGCAAACCAGGGGGCGGGGGAGGGATCAAAACCAAAAGCGATGATCACCGCATCGGCATCCAGCACCTGCTCGGAGCCAGGGACAATTTCCGGATGGCGACGGCCCTTGGCATCGGGCTCCCCCAGACGGGTTTCGACCAGGCGCACCCCCCGTGCGCCCGATGCCGCATCACCAATGACCTCGACGGGCTGGCGGTTGAAGAGGAATTTGACACCTTCTTCGCGGGCATTGGCGACTTCCCGGCGCGAGCCAGGCATGTTTTCTTCATCGCGGCGATAGGCACAGGTGACGCGGCTAGCACCCTGGCGGATGGCGGTGCGCAGACAGTCCATGGCGGTATCGCCGCCACCCAGTACCACGACTTGCTTGCCGGACAGGCTGACATAAGGGAGGGTCGGATCAGGCAACTGCATCAGGTGACGGGTGTTCGCGATCAGATAGGACAGCGCCTTGAGGACGCCAGGCAGGTTTTCGCCAGGGAAATCGCCGCGCTTGGCGGCGTAGGTGCCCATCCCCAGAAACACGGCGTCAAAATCTTCCAGCAGCCTGGCCAGAGAAATATCCTTGCCGACTTCCGTATCGAGCTGAAAACGAATACCCATTTCCTGCAACAGATCGGCGCGGCGGGCGACCACCGCTTTTTCCAGCTTGAAAGGCGGGATGCCAAAGGTGAGCAGGCCGCCAACCGCCGGGTAGCGGTCAAAGACAACCACTTCGGTGCCGGCGCGGTTGAGAATATCTGCACAACCCAGTCCGGCAGGGCCGGCCCCCACCACAGCAACACGCTTGCCGTTAGGGATGATATCGGGCATTTCCGGCCGCCAGCCGCGGGCCAGGGCTTCTTCGGTGATGAATCTTTCGAGGTTGCCAATGGTGACGGCGCCAAAGCCGTCATTGAGGGTACATGCGCCCTCGCAAAGGCGGTCCTGCGGGCAGATGCGGCCACAGATCTCCGGCAGGGTATTGGTCTGATGGGACAGACTGGCCGCTTCTTCCAGACGATTCTCAACAATGAGCTGCAGCCAGTTGGGAATATAGTTGTGCACCGGGCACTTCCACTCACAATACGGATTGCCGCAGTGCAGGCAGCGGTCGGCCTGAAGCTGGGCACTGTCCAGGTCAAAGCTTTGGTAGATTTCCTTGAAGGCCTCGCGGCGTTCTTCCACGTCCAGCTTTTTGGGGTCCTGCCGCGGGTCTTCGATGAATGAAAAATGACTCATGGTTTTTCCTCAGGGTGACGCGGTCAGCTTGCTTCTTCGAGCAGGACATCTAGCCTGGCGGCCTTGGGCACCACCAGCCAGACATCGCGGATAAAGTGGGTCCAGTCCTTGAGCAGTCCTGCGGCATAACGGCTGCCTGTGGTGCCCGCATGGGCTTCGATGTGGCGCCGCAGGAGGGCCTCGTAGCCGCGCATGGACTCGGTTTCAATCCGGTGATAATTCACCAGTTCGCCGTTCACCTGATCAGGGAACTGCCGGGCTTGATCGCGGACAAAGGCGAGACCACCGGTCATGCCCGCCCCGAAATTTACGCCGACCGAGCCGAGGATGACGATCTGGCCGCCGGTCATGTACTCGCAGGCGTGATCCCCGGCGCCTTCGATCACGGCGATGGCCCCGGAGTTACGCACCGCAAAGCGCTCACCGGCGCGCCCGGCCGCATAGAGACGCCCGCCGGTGGCCCCATACAAACAGGTGTTGCCGACAATGGCCGAGTCCTGGCTGGCGTAGGAAACGCCCGCTGGCGGCGCTATGACAATGGTGCCGCCGTTCATGGCCTTACCCACGTAATCGTTGGCATCGCCGTGCAGATGCAAGGTCATCCCCTGCACGCAGAAGGCACCAAAAGACTGACCTGCTGTTCCGTGAAGTTCGATATGCACAACATCCTCGCGCAGACCAGAATTACCATAGCGACGGGCGATTTCTCCGGCGAGACGGGCGCCGATGGAGCGGTTCACGTTACGGATTGGATAGTGCAGGCGGGTGGGGATTTGCGCTTCCAGCGCGGATCGGGCGTCCTTCACCATGGTTTCCGCCAGATCACCCTTGTCGAAAGGCGGGTTGCGGTCCTGGGTCTGAATGTTGGTGTCGGCATCGCGCAGGTCGGTATTGCCCAGCAGCGGACGCAGGTCCAGATGCGCCTGTTTTTCCGTCTGCACCCCACCGATTTCCAGCATCTGGCTGGCACCAACGAGGTCGTCGAAACGCCGGACGCCGAGTTGCGCCATGATTTCGCGGGCTTCTTCGGCGACGAAGCGGAAATAATTGATGACCATTTCCGGGAGGCCGGTGAAATGTTTGCGCAGGGTTTCATCCTGCGTGGCAATGCCGGTGGCACAGTTGTTGAGATGGCAGATGCGCAGATACTTGCAACCCAGTGCAATCATTGGTGCGGTGCCAAAACCGAAGCTTTCCGCTCCCAGCAGGGCGCCTTTGACCACATCCAGTCCGGTTTTGAAGCCGCCGTCGGCCTGCAAACGCACCCGATGCCGCAAGTGGTTGCGGCGCAGGGTGACCTGGGTTTCCGCCAGGCCCAGTTCCCACGGTGAGCCGGCATATTTGACCGAACTCAGCGGACTGGCGCCGGTGCCACCGTCGTAACCGGCGATGGTGATACGGTCGGCATAGGCCTTGGCTACCCCGGCCGCGATGGTACCGACACCAGCCTCGGAGACCAGTTTGACGGAGACATAGGCCTGCGGATTGATCTGCTTGAGGTCAAAAATGAGCTGTGCCAGATCCTCGATGGAATAGATATCGTGGTGGGGCGGCGGGCTGATGAGGGCGACGCCCTCCTTGGCGTAGCGCAGACGGGCGATGATGCCGCTGACCTTATGCCCCGGCAGTTGACCGCCTTCGCCGGGCTTGGCACCCTGGGCTACCTTGATCTGCAACTCTTCGGCATTGACGGCATATTCCGGTGTCACGCCAAAGCGACCGGAGGCGATCTGCTTGATCTTGCTGACCTTGTTGTTGTGGTAACGGGCCGGATCTTCGCCGCCTTCACCGGAGTTGGAGCGCCCGCCGATGGTGTTCATGGCGATAGCCAAGGCCTCATGGGCCTCGGGCGAGAGCGCGCCCAGGGACATGGCTGCGGTGTCAAAACGGCGGGTAATGGCCTCGATGGGCTCGACCTCACTGAGTGGAATGGGTTGTGTTATGGTGCGCAATTGCAGTAAGTCGCGCAGGTTGGTGACCGGGCGCTCATTGACGAGTCCGGAAAATACCTGATAGTCGGCATAGCGCCCTGATTTTACGGCTGTTTGCAGGCTCTGGACAACGTCCGGGTGGTAGGCGTGATATTCACCGCCGTTGACATATTTGAGCAGACCGCCGACAGGAAGTGTCTTTCGCGGCAGGTAGGCGTCGCGGACCTGCTGGCGGATATCGCTTTCCAATGTACTGAAGGAAGCGCCGCCAATCCGGCTCACCGTCCCCTTGAAGCAGCGCTCCACCACCATCTGATCCAGGCCCAGTGCCTCAAAGAGCTGGGTACTGCGGTAGGAGGCGAGGGTGGAAATCCCCATCTTGGACAGGATCTTGTAGAGGCCTTTGTCGATGCCTTTGCGATAATTTTCCAGCGCCTTGAGGACCGTGACCGGCTGGCTGAAGGCATGCCGCTCGGCCAGACTGCGGATGATGGCATAGCTCAGGTAGGGGTAGACAGCGGTGGCACCGTAACCGATCAAAGTGGCGAAATGGTGGGGATCGCGGGTATGGGCGGTGGCCACGACGATATTGCAGCGGGTGCGCAGGCCGGCCTCAATGAGGGCATGGTGGACTGCACCTACCGCCATCAGTGCCGGGATGTAGAGCCGATCGCGCCCCAGGGCGTGATCTGAGAGCACCAGGATAACGGCTCCGTGCCGCACCGCTTCGATGACTTCTTCGCAGAGGGCTTCGATGGCGCCTCCTAGATTGCTGTCCGCAGCGGAATAGCAGAGATCAAAAGTCTGGCCGCGAAAGGCAGGTTCCGTGCGGCTGGTGAGGGCGCTGAAAGTGGCGTCGGAGAGCACCGGGGAGTGTACTTCAATGCGCCGGGCATATTCGGGACGCTCGGCGAAGAGATTGCTCTCGCTGCCGATGACCGTGTTGAGGGACATCACCAGCGCTTCGCGCAGGGGATCTATGGGGGGATTGGTGACCTGGGCGAACTGCTGCCGGAAATAATCGGCAATATGCCGGGCTTGCCGCGACAGGACCGCCACGGGGGTATCGTCGCCCATGGAACCGACGGCTTCCTGGGCGCCTTCGGCGAGGACGCGGATCACCTGGTCTTCTTCCTCAAAGCTGACACCAAAGGCCTTTTCGCTGACCAAAAGGTCGGTTACCGGCAGTGCGGGGGTGGTGTCGCTATCGTCACTGTCGAGATGCTCAGCATACTGATCCAGCCATTCCCGGTAGGGGTGGCTGTTCTGGATTTGCGCGTCGATGTCTGCCGACTCCAGGAATTTACCGGTGGCCATATCCACCGCCACCAGTTGCCCTGGCCCGACCCGACCCTGCACGGCGATGTCGCGGTGATCGTAGTCAAAGACGCCCACTTCGGAAGCGATGTTGATGATACGGTCTTTGGTGATGACATAACGGGCCGGGCGCAGACCGTTGCGATCCAGTGCGCAGGCAGCGATGCGTCCGGTGTTCAGCACCAGTCCGGCAGGGCCATCCCAGGCCTCCATGCGCATGGAGTGATATTCGTAGAAGGCGCGTAGGGCGGGCTCAATGCGCGGGACATTATGCCAGGCGGGCGGCACCAGCAGACGGATGGCCTTGAAGAAGTCCATGCCGCCCTGCACCAGCAGTTCAAGCATGTTGTCGAGGCTGAAGGAGTCGCTGCCGCCGCCCACCGCAGGCAGCACTTCAGCCATAGGCAGCAGGTCGGATTGGAGTTGCGCCTCGCGGGCCTTGGCCCACAGGCGGTTGCCCTGCACCGTATTCAACTCGCCATTGTGGGCGAGCATGCGGAAGGGTTGGCATAGCCGCCATTCCGGCCAGGTATTAGTGGAAAAGCGTTGGTGGTAGGTGACGAGCGCGGAGGCGAAGCGCGGGTCGCAGAGGTCGGGATAAAAAACGGGGAGATTCTCTGGCAGCACTAAGCCCTTGTAGCCGATGACCTGAGAGGAGCAGGTCACAGCAAAAAAACTGCTCTCGTCGACAAAGCGTTTTTCTACCCGCCGCCGCAGGCGATAGAGGAGGCGTTCGCGACTGTCCGTGTCCGCAGCGTCGGGGAGGTCCACAAAGGCCTGCCAGACTCCTGGCAGGCTCCCAAGGGCTTCATCGCCACAAGCGGCAAGGTCGGTAGGGACCTCGCGCCAGCCCAGACATCGGAGACCGAGGTCTTGGGCTTCGGCATCCAGTGTCGTGCGGATTTCACCCGCAACAGCTTGGTCCTGTGGGAGAAAAAACTGGCCGATACCGAAATGCTTGCCGAGAGTGATACCCTGATCGGCGGCGATAGCGCGAAAAAAGGCCTCCGGCATTTGCAACAGCAAGCCGCAACCGTCGCCACTTTTGCCGTCGGCGGCTACCGCGCCGCGGTGGGTGAGCCGCGCCAGGGAAGTGATTGCCGTCGCGACAATGGCGTGACTGGCCTGGTTGTCCATCTGGGCAATCAGCCCGAAGCCGCAGGAGTCCCGTTCAAAGTCGGGGGAGTATAAGCTTTGCGTCATATCGTCACCTGATTGTCACGTCACCCTGTCGCCGGACTGCAAAGCAGGGCCGGGCAGTATAACGCGCTCGTGGGCACCATCCAAGGGCTCAAGCCTCGCCGTGTGGATCGAAGAGGCGGTCATACTCGGCAATGGCAAAGCGGTCGGTCATGCCGGCCACATAGTCGGCAACGACACGCGCCTGGCGCTTCGCTGCACCGTCACACTCGTTGATGCGCACCTGATATTTCAGCGGGAGCAGTCGCGGATCTTCACGCAGGGTATGAAAAAGTTTGCGTACCAGGCGCTTGGCTTTTTCTGCCTGACGATGCACCCGGGGGTGACGATACATCCGCTGAAAGAGGAAGTGTTTGAGGGTGGCGACTTCGTGGGCGATGGCTGGGCTGTGGGCGGCGAGGGGGCGCGGCGCGGCCCGCACTTCCGCAATCGTGGCGATGCCCTCTGCGGCAATGCGGCGCCGGGTTTCATCGACCAGATCGCGGATGAGCAGATCGATGAGGCGGCGGCCCGTTTCGTGACGCAATATGGTCTGGGAAGCGTCGGGATAACGTTGCTGTACCCCAGCAAAAATAGCCCCGTACAAGGTGCTGGCGCAGAGTTCTTCCCGGTTCAGCAGACCGGCACGCAGGCCGTCGTCGATGTCATGGTTGTTATAGGCGATTTCATCGGCGAGATTGGTGATCTGCGCCTCCAGACTGGGCTGGGTGCCCTGCAGAAAGCGTTCACCCACATCTCCCAGATCGGCAGCTTTGCTTTTGGCGCAGTGCTTGAGAATGCCCTCGCGGGTTTCAAAGCTCAGGTTCAGGCCCGGAAAGTCGCCATAGCGCTTTTCCAGGTGGTCCACGATCCGCAGGGACTGGATGTTGTGTTCGAAACCACCGAGGTCGGCCATGCACTCCTGCAGGGCATCCTGTCCGGCAT
>NZ_JAGDVS010000047.1 GCF_023255755.1 Acidithiobacillus sp.
CGGCGAACGTTATGAGAGACGTTCGGCGCTTCACCCGAGCGTCCGCTCTCGCTGCGAAGGCGCCATTGACATAAAGGGCGTGAAGGTGACTTGTCAAATGCCAAGATGCTCCTTTCTGTCAATGGACAAGTGAAAGCGGCCTACCTGCCGAAAATGTCACCCGCGTCGTGGCCCTCTTCGTACCCTGGCGCGGCGAATCGTTTGACATTTCTTTTTTCCTGCATTTCCATTGCCTCCCGTAATGATGTCACGCTTTTTGGCGATGAGTTGGTCGAGTTTGGTGAGCAGGGTGCCTACGTCTGACAGAGCGGTGGCTATGGCGTGTTGTTCGGGGAGGGTAGATGGCATAGTAACAGCCACTTTCTTTACGATATCGTTCATTAACTCGGGGTTGCCAAGATTGCGCGAAACGTAGTTCCGAGCTACGGCTGCCAATGCCCGAGAAAGAAAAAATGTATCGTCAGAAATAGCTCTGATTGTACCGCAGACATTAGTGCAGTTGATCTGTCCAATGGTGCCGACGCGCCAATCCTCCGGAATCACCCCCACCTCCGTCAGCTTATATCCCGGATTCACTTCCATACGAACCCCATCTGCCGCAGATGCGCATCCACTTTGGCGGAGTGAACCGCCCCGGAACAGGACTCCGTGGGGCAGAATGACGGCCCCTTTGCCGCTGCTCTTCATGGACTTGAGGATGTGCAGCAGAAAGGCGTAATCGCCATTTTTGGCCGGGGGAATACCATCATCAAAACGGCCGTAGAGATCATGGACCGGGTCGAAAAAGAGCCGCCGTAGGGCACTTCCAGCAGGGAGTAGGGATCGCGCTCGGCTTTGTCCGACACGTATTTGACGAAGAGCAGGACCAGCACGTAGTCCTTGTACTGGGAGGCGCTCATGCCCCCGCGCAGTTCGTCACAGCTTTTCCAGAGGGAGGCGTAAAGTTCGGATTTCTCGAGGGGCATGGGGTGGAGACTTACCTAAAATGATGGGTTTATGTGCGGCGTTCTATAACAATAAGCACAGGACGACGCGACCCCATGATGCGCCGTCAGTGGCACCGGCACTGACGGCTTCCCTCTAGCGCCTCATCCAGTGGCCTCGGCCCCAGAACCAGCGCCCATCGCTATGCCACCAGCGGTCCGGCACCCAGCGGGCGTAGGGATAGGGTGGATAGACCCAGCGCCCTGGCCCCCATATCCATTGCCCCCGCCAAACCCAAGCCCCTGGCGTCCATACCATGCCCATTGCCGGAGCTGGTGGAGCCACTATCACAGGCAGGGGGGGCGGCGGCCCAGGCACGACGACGGCCCCAGGAACCGGCCCCTGCACATAGGCAGGTCCAGGTGCCACCACGCAACCACTCAGGACCGCGAGCCATCCCACCACCCATACTGCTCGCCACCTCTTATATGCGCTCATTTTCCCAGATCCCCCCGCTTTTCAAGGTACTCATCACGCTGGATCTCGCCGCGCGCATAGCGCTCGTCCAGGAGTTTGAGGGCGGTGACCTTTTCGTTGTCGGCCAGGCCGCTCCTGCACCCATGGCGATGTCGGCATGCAAAGGCCCCGCGGATCAGAAACAGGATGCCGCCCACAATCCCCACGAGGGCCAGCAGGCACAGCAATCCCCAAAACAGTCCAAAAGCACCCATCATGCCGAGACCCCAACCCCCCATCATGTCCGGGCCGGGATAAAAGTCTACCGCCGGGCCTGGCGTGTTGGTGGTCTGCGCCAAGGCCAAGGCGGGCGCCGTCGCCATCAGGAAGCCCGCCGTGGCGGCTATCCGGATTCCCTTTTTTCGCGGTGATGTATCTATACGGTTCATCAACGGATCTCCTGTCGCGGGAACAACGCTTCCCGAAGCAAGTATAGTTCGGTTTTGTTCCGCTATCCCTCGCAATGGATTATGCAAACCGGTAAAGTCGTCCTATAGCGCGCAGGCGCATCAGCTCTGGCTGGGGAGGAATAAAGACTATGCAACTCGTACTGGTGCGACATGGTAAGGCGGAAGACCCGACGCTGCGGCCCTCTGATGATGAACGGGAGCTGACCGCCACAGGGCGTTCGGTGGTAAAGGGCATGGCGAAAGGATTGCGACTTTGCGTGTCAGGGAAAGTCGTGATCTGGACAAGCCCTTTGCCACGTGCCCGCCAGACCGCCGATATCCTCGCTAACGCCTTTAAGGTCAAAAAGATTCGGGAGCACGACGCCATATCGGCGGGTGATCTGGATGCCCTCGCCAGCGATTGGCAGAACCTGGATCCTCAGCCCAAGGTCTTGATCCTGGTGGGTCATCAGCCCCATCTGGGAAGCTGGGCCGAACGCCTCGCTGGTGCGGTGCTGCCGATCAAGACCGCAGCAGCGCTGGCGATTGACCTGGATGAGGATGGCGCTTTGAGCGGTGCGCTGCGTTGGTACGCCCATCCCAAGGCGCTGGCTGGTCTTGCAGACCGTTGAGTCGAGACGGCCAGGGCGGCACTTCAAGAAACCATTGGCCAGCGACGCAGCACGGTGTACTGTCCGCCGCTGGATGCCACCAGCGTCAATTCCTGCAGGGGCCAGCATAAGGGTTCGATGGATTTTTCCTCCCAGGACCAAGGACGAGGTGACCGCAGCAGGGTGACATGGGGCAGAAACGGATCTGCCTCGATGCCATCTTCCGCCAACCATCCCCGCCGCCATTGCGTCAATGCCGGCGGCACCTCCTGACCACCGATCCATAGCACCCGGCCGTCCTTGAATGCCCCTATTCTATCGAAGCTGAGGGTGATCGGGAACGGCCCCGGCCATAAATCATCCAGACGTTTTTGCAAGCGGGTAGGGTCGGACGCCCCCAAATAAAAAAGGGTAAGATGCCAGCGCTGGGGGAGTTCGCAGCGACCGGCCGGCGGCCAGTCCCGTTGGCGGAACTGAGCCAGGCGCAGGCGCAAGGCTGAAAGCACGTCGGTCGACGGCCATGCGGCAAAGAAAAAACGCCGTTCCCTCATCGCCCTAACCGGCCTGAGACTCGGTTTCTAACTAAGACGTTACGCCGGATGTGCCCTGCGGGTGGCGGACCAGGGCGGCTGCATATGGGGCGGCGTTGCGGTAGGCCCGCACCCGGAAGGGGTTGGCGTCCCCTCGATGGGGCCAATCTCGTCGATAATAACGAGCCGGGGCTCCAGGAGCTGGCTG
>NZ_JAGDVS010000003.1 GCF_023255755.1 Acidithiobacillus sp.
CGCCCTGCTGGTCGGACCCGACGGCAGTTATCTGGCCGAGGCACCCAGCATAGCGGTCAAATCCACGGTTGGTGCGGGAGATTCCATGGTTGCCGGACTGGTAGCGGCGCTGGCACGCAGGCAGAGCCCCGCCGAGGCGTTGCGACTGGCCGTTGCCTGCGGCAGTGGCACGGCGGCACGGCCCGGTACGGAAATATTTTCTCACAGTCAGGTGGTTGAACTGTTGCAACAGGTGAACGTCAAGATGCTCGATATTTAAAAGGAGATTTACGACATGACGGAAAGTACAACGGATATTCTGATTGTCGGCGGTGGTCCCGCCGGAATGATGACGGGCATAACCGCCGCCCAGTTTTCTCCCCACAAAAAGGTTCTGGTGCTGCGCCCCGAGACGGACGCTGTCATTCCCTGCGGGATTCCCTATATTTTCGGTACCCTGGGAGGCACCGAAGAAGACATGGCCGGACGTGCGCCGCTCCTCGCAGCGGGCGGCCGGATCCAGATTGGTAAAGTCGCCAGCATAGATCGCAATGCCCACACCGCCACTCTGGAAAACGGGGATCTCATCCATTGGGAACGGCTGGTTCTGGCGACCGGCGCGGAAAACTTCATTCCGCCCATTCCGGGTACAGAACTGGAAGGCGTTTTCAGCATTCACAAGGATTATGACTATCTCGACAAATTGTTCAGCACCCTGATCCCGCAAATCAAAAAGCTGGCGATTATTGGCGGAGGGTTTATCGGCGTGGAATTTGCCGATGAAATCCGCAAGCGCGGTATTGAGGTCCACATTGTCGAGATGCTGCCCCACCTGATGCAGGCGGCTTTTGATCTGGATGCCTGTAAGGCGGTAGAAAAACAGCTCAGCGAGCACGGCGTCCATATTCATACCGGCTGCAAGGTAGAAGCCCTGGTGGCCGGTGCCGATGGTAAACGGGTAGGCCAAGTGCAAATCGCCGGACAGGAGGCTCTGGAGGTTGATGCGGTGCTCATTGCCATCGGTACCCGTCCACAGGTGGATCTGGCCAAGGCGATGGGCCTGACCCTGAGCCGCTCTGGTGGTATCTGGGTCGATGCTTTTCAACGTACCCGGGAAGACCCCCATATTTTCGCCGTGGGTGATTGTGCCCACAAACAGGACTTTTTTACGCGCAAGGCCAATCATGCCATGATTGCCTCACAAGCCGCCGCTGAAGGCCGCATTGCCGGAATGAATTTGTATGGCCTGCGTCAGTTGCGTACCAATGCCGGCTCGGTGAGCGTCTACGCCAGTGAAATTGATGGCCTGGCTTTTGGTGTGGCCGGCTTGACCGAACATCAGGCCGAACAGGAAGGCTTTCCGATTTTAAGTGGGGAAGCCCGCCTGCCCGATCACCATCCGGCCTCCATGCCCAACACCACAGAAATTTTCTGCCGTATCATTTTTGCTGCTGACTCCCTGCAAATCCTGGGTGGGCAGGTCCTGGGCGGTGCCACCACCGGGGAACTGGTCAACACAATCGGTCTCGCCATTCAGATGCACGCTACTGCACCCGATCTGGTCAGCATGCAGTTTGGCAGCCAGCCGCGCCTGACCCCTTCCCTGCATCCGCTGGTTGCCGCAACCGGAGATGCCCTGCAGCGTCATTATGCCCTCCTCCACCCCTGCGTGGAGGATCAACCCTTATGAAACTCCCCAAGCATCGCAGCAAAATTGTCTGCACCATCGGTCCCGCATCTGATGCCCCCAATGTCCTGGAACAGATGATCCGGGCGGGCATGAATGTCGCCCGGCTCAACCTGGCCCATGGCACCCCCGATGAACATCGGGCGCGCATTGCCCGCATCCGCGATGCCGCCCGCAAGACCGGCTATCGCGTCGCCATTATGGCCGATCTGCCCGGCCCGAAAATCCGTATTGGCTCCTTGCCGGCCCCGGTCACTCTCAAGCATGGGGATCATGTTCTACTCGCTCCGGGTGCGCCGGGGACGGCGCAGGCCATTCCTCTGGAACTGCCGCCCCTGGCCAAACCCCTCGTCAAGGGCGATACGGTCTACCTCAATGACGGCTTTCTGGAACTTCGGGTAGAACAGCATGATAGCCAGGGCGTACTGTGTCAGGTGCTCGTCGGTGGTGTGCTGCTTTCCCATAAAGGCGTCAATTTACCCGGTGTTTATCTGGAGGGCGGCGCGCTCACCGCTGCCGATCGGGAATTACTGGCATTTGCCCTGAAGGCCGGAGTCGATGGTCTGAGTGTTTCTTTTGTGGAAAGTGCCGAAGACCTGCACGCCGCCCGCCGTGCAGCCAACGCCCTGGGATTTTTTCATCCTTTTCTGGTCGCCAAAATCGAAAGAGCACGGGCCTGGAAACATATTGATGCGATCATCGACGCCACCGATGCCATCATGGTGGCACGCGGCGATCTCGGAGTAGAAGTGCCGATTGAAGAAATTGCCATTATCCAGAAACGCCTGATCCGCAAGACACGCGCCGTGGGCAAACCCGTCATCACCGCTACCCAGATGCTGGAGTCCATGGTACATAACCGGCGGCCAACCCGCGCGGAAGTGACCGACGTGGCCAATGCCATCCTCGATGGGACAGACTGCATCATGCTCTCGGAAGAGTCGGCCATGGGCGATTTTCCGGTAGAAGCCGTAAAAATGCTGGCAGAAATTGCCCGCGTTACCGAAAAAAACCGGGCGGAACTCACTCCTTTGAGTTCCATCGACCTCGATGACAAGCCCAGCGTAGAATCTATTATTGCGAGTAATGTCCGGCACAGCGCCGAACGGCTGAATCCTTTATTTGTAGTAACCCCTACAGAAACGGGAACCACCGCCGCACGCATTGCGCGCTTTCGGCTTGAACCCTGGATTCTGGCCATGAGTCCCCATCCTGTAACCTGTCAGCGCCTCTGTCTGCACTATGGGGTCTATCCTATAGAGATGCCGAGCCCTGAAAGTGGCTGGGAAGATGCAGCGCGTCGCTGGCTGCTCACTAACGCTGTAGAAAAAGGTTTGATTTTACTGACGCAAGGCCCCAGCAAGGGTCATCCGGGAGGGACCAACCGCCTGGAAATCATTCATCTGGATGTTTCTGCCACGCAATAACAGGAGAGTGTTTTATGGACAGCTT
>NZ_JAGDVS010000068.1 GCF_023255755.1 Acidithiobacillus sp.
GCGGCCGCTGCAGAACGCAACCGACTGAGCGGCTGGCGTCGTCGAAAAGGTGGTTGCTACACGCAGTGATGGCATGTGCCATCGCCACTCATTCAAGGACACAGCATGCAAGTGTTTGGAAATATCGCCACAGAAGCCACCCGCAAGGAAAGCAAGACCACAGGCAAGGGCTACTTCGAGTTTCGCCTGGCCGAGAGCCAGCGCGGCGTCGACAAGGAGCCGACCTGGTACACGGTGCGGGTGATGAAGGATGAAGACCCGGGCCTGGCCAAGGGCGACTTCGTCAAGGTCACCGGCAAGCTGAAAACGGATTTTTATCTTTCCCGCGAGGGCAAGCCGACAGGAACCCTGCTCATCATCGCCTTCGAGTCCAGCAAGATTACCCGCGCGTCGGCGGCCAGGCTCGGTGCCGAAGAGGAGGCCGACGTCTAGGCCGAAGACAGGCCACAGCGAGAGGCACGGCCTCTCACCCGTCCTTTGCAGCGCGCCTTTGTTTCTTTCGCCCCCGATGCCTCGGGGGCTTTTTTTTGCAACGGACAGCGCGGCGCCTCGGGGGATGCCGTCTCACCTTAAAGCCGAGCGCCTTGGAGGCTTTAACTCAACAGGGTGCCTACACACGCCAGCTGATGCCTGAACGCGGCGCAGCCGGCACGGCACGTGGACGTCGGACGCGCTTTGCCTTCCCATGACACCGGCGCAACAAGAGGTTCAAAATGACAAGACAATCAGTTTACTTTCGTCCCCATCAGTACGTCGTCGCGGCATTGGCCACGCAGCACTGGGCTGTGCAAGGCAATGTGTTGTATCGGTGGAATGACACCCATTGGTCGGTCGTCGAGGAGGTGGATGCCAAGCGCGACACTTACGCCTGGTTGGCCGCGCAAGATGCATCCTGGGCCGGCGCAGAAAACGCCACAAGCGCCGTACAAGCCTTGCGCCTGGCTGCGCCGCGCCTTCCGAAGCCAACCAAGGACATCGTCGTGCCCACGCAAAACGGCCATGTGCATCTGGACGGCGGGGCGCTGTTGCTCAAATGTCCAGACCCGGCGCTTGGATTGACGCACTGCCTCAATTGCCAGTACGCGCCCGGGCAGACCTCCCCGCGCTTCACGGCTTTCCTCCACCAGGTGTTGCCTGACCCGGAGGTGCAACGACGGGTGCAGGAATACGTCGGCTACACCCTGATATCGGATGCGCGTTACCAGCGCGCGCAGTTCTGGCTCGGGCAGGGCGCAAACGGCAAGGGCGTGCTGGCCAACATCGTCCAGGCGCTGCACAGCCGTGTGGCGGCGATTGTGCTGGACCAGCTCAATGGCTTCCGTTTGTCCAACTTGGTGGGAGCCAGCCTGGTCTATGTCGATGAGGCACCTCGAAAACCGATTGACGAGCAGCTGCTGAAATCGATGATTGCGGGGGAGATGATTCAAATCGACCGGAAGTACCGCGACCCGCTGAGTGTCCCCGTGCGGGGCAAATGGATTGTGCTGGGCAATCACCTGCCGGCCATCACGGACCACAGCATCGGCTTCTGGCGCCGCTGGGATATCGTGCCGTTCTCAGTCACGATTCCCGAGCGCGAGCGCGACCCGCTGCTGGCCGAGACCATCATCCGCGAAGAGTTGTCCGGGGTGTTGAACTGGGCCCTCGAGGGGCTGGTGCGCTTGCAGACCCGTGGAGCATTCGACCCGGTGATGCCGCAGGCGATGCGTGAACTGCTGCACGAGGCCAAGGTGGAGACCAACTCGGTGGTGGCCTGGGTGGACGACGAGGGCATCACACTCAAGGATTCCATCGACACGCCGAAAGCGCAGGTGTTCGCGAGCTATGCGGCCTGGTGCGAAAACAACGCGATGCGCGCGGTCAGTTCGGTGCAGTTCTGGAAGCGCATGCGTGAGCAGTTCACCCGACTTGCGGAAGCACGCACGCGGTTAGAGGGAGGTGTCACGCGCAGGGTCAATGTGCACTTGCCGACGCACACGGTTAGAACACAGTAAGTCGCAGACCCTGAAAACCCTGAAGCAAAAGAGCGCGACCATCGGTCGCGCTCTTTTGCTTTCTTCAAGGTCATGCCGCTGTGCCGGGTGTGTCAAGTGAAATCCAATTGTTCTTCCGAAATCAGTAATTCATATAAATGATGCATCGTGAAAGTTTGTCGAATTCACCCGGTTCACTTGACACAGAGAAATTTCTTGTGAAGAGACGAGGACTTAGCGGAGCACAGGGTCCGGCGTCACTCGATGCAAGGCGGCACAACCCGGTCATCGGGCCAGGCCTGCGGCGCTCTCCAAGGCCCAGAACAGCATCCAAAGAGAGGCCTGTGTCAGGTGGCCGCGCCGGACAAGCGAGCGGACGGAGCGTAGACCAGGCCAGGCGCGTCGGCAGAAACGACACCGGCGGATGGGTGAGAGAAACAGCAGCCAAGGACAGCTCGGCCAGATGCCCCTGACCTGGCCCTGAGGTTCAGCGGGCAGCAGTTGCTACACCGCATGAGGGGCGACTTTGCCCTTCTTCAGAACCCCTACCCCTCTAGGAAAGGTCAAACAAGATGTCGATTCTCAAAATCCCAAAGATAAGCTCCGCCAGGCGCACTCCAGTTCCCCCGAAATCCCCCAGCGACTCGCCGCAGGACGCTGCCGCTGGGGGGCGGTTGATGGCGGCGTTGATGGACGCGGCGACACGGCGCGGGCACAATCTGACTGCGCTTGCCAAGGCACTGAACGTAACCTATGGCTATCTGGTGCAACTGCGCAGCGGCTCGCGCTCTCCGGTCAACATCTCCGATGACTTTGCCGCCCGCTGCGCGCGCTACCTTGAGCTGCCGCGGCTGTCGGTGCTGCTACTGGCTGGGCGCCTCAGCCCGGCGGACGTATTCGGCGAACAGGCCATGAACGAAGTGAGTCTGGCGCAGGCGTATGGCTATCTCCTTGCCGACCCCATCTGGGGCGCGCGCGTGCCGGAGCTCTCCGAGCAGGCATTGCAGCAGTCCAAGGACTGTGTGCTGGCGATGATTTGGCTTTACCAGGAGCTCAAGGGGGTTAGCCTGCTGCCGAGCCCCGGCACTGTGCCGGAAGGCGGCGATGCCACTCCTGGAGACGGGGAGGCAGGCTAGTCGT
>NZ_JAGDVS010000187.1:0-2842 GCF_023255755.1 Acidithiobacillus sp.
ATGGGTGGCGACCTCGGGGCGGGGTATTTCAGTGCCACGGCTTTGCATCTGCAATGGCATCCGGGACTCATGCTGATCTTTTTCGTGGCGGGCTTGGGGGCAGCGCTGACCGGCGCCTTTTTACCGGCTTGGGAAACCAGCCGGGCGACCCCCGCCCTGGCGTTGCGTGCCGGCACAGAAGAACAAGGCCATCAGCAGCGCCAACATCCCTGGATAGGTCTGCTGCTCTTGGGACTATCCTTGGCAGGGTCTTTAGCTCCGGCCATCCACGGCATCCCTTATCTGGCCTACGGCGCGGTAGCCTGCCTGCTCTTCGCCCTGCTCTTTTTATTGGCGCCGCTCCTGCGCGGACTGACCCGGATCTTTCCCCTGCCCCATGCACCCGTCTGGCGTCTGGCCTTGGAACAACTGCGGGGCGCGCCGGGGCGGGCGGCGCAAAGCCTGGCTGCAGTGGTAGTGGCCTTTAGTCTGGTCGTGGCCATGGCGGTGATGGTGGGTTCATTCCGCGACTCGGTCGCCAACTGGCTGACCGACATCTTACGCGCGGACCTCTATGTACAGGCAGGGATGAATAGGGACGCATTCCTCCCTCATGGGGCTGCGCATCTGCTGTGCGCACTGCCCAATGTCCGCGCCTGCTCACCCCTGCGGCGAGTCACCCTGAATTTATTGCCGGGACATCCACCCGTGATGCTTCTCGCGCGGGGCATGAACAGCAACGATCCAGAACGGGAATTGCAGATACTCCATGCGGTCAGGGTCGGGCCACAACAGCCGCCGCCCGTGTGGATTTCGGAGATTCTGGCGGGCATCAGTCGCTGGCAGGCCGGGCAGGTAATCCATCTGCCGCTGGGTGGGCAGGAGCGGGCGGTGACCATCGCCGGTATTTATCGGGATTACGCCTATCAGGAGGGGTCAGTGTCCATACCCATTCAGCAATACCGCGCATGGTCTGGAGACGATGCCGTCAACGGCGTCGCCCTCTGGCTGCGTCCTGGTGCCGCGATACCGGCCACCATCCGCAACTTGCGGCAGACACTGCCCGGTGATGGCCAATTATTGGTCGCGACCCCCAAAGAAATTCGCAGTCAGAGCCTACAAATATTCAACCAGAGCTTTGCAGCCACCTATGCACTGGAGGCTGTCGCCATGGTGATCGGGCTGCTGGGGGTGAGCAGTGGCTTCGGGGCGCAGACGCTGATGCGCCGCAACGAATACGCCATGCTGCGGCATCTGGGTCTGCGGCGGCGTGATCTGCTCACTCTGCTCCTTGCCGAGGGCAGCATTCTTTCAGTCCTCGGGATACTCATCGGCGGCGCGCTGGGGATGGCCATCAGCGTCATCCTGATCGAAGTGGTCAATCCCCAGTCTTTCCATTGGCACATGGGCTTTCGTCCGTCCTGGCCGCTGTTACTGACCCTGAGTGCCATCCTCTGGCTGGCGAGCACGGCGACCATGGTGCTGGCCGGGCGGCGGGCGATCCGGCACAACTCCGCGGTGCTGCATGATGATTAGTCATTTACGGTCGGGATTACTGCGCAAAGGGATATGTTCCGGTCTTCTGATGCTGTGCTGCGGGCTCTATGGACCAGCGCAGGCCGAATCCAGTCTGCCGGGGATGCCCCTGCCTTTACAGCCCACGCCGGATGTGAAGGTCACCTCGCAATACCCCATGCAATTCCCCAACGCCCTGGGTAGTCACCCGGCTTTCCCCATTGAATGGTGGTATGTAACGGGTTGGCTGCATAACGCGTCGGGAAAACCGCTGGGATTTCAGATCACCTTTTTCCGGGTCCGGCCCCCTAAGGTTTGGGCGAACCCCAGCGCCTTCAATCCCCGCGAACTGCTTTTTGCCGAAGCGGCCCTGAGCGATCCCCGCGTCGGGCATCTGCTTACCGCGCAACGGACCGCGCGCGCGGGTCTCGGATTAGCAGGGGCGGACCGAGACCATACCGATGTCTGGATTCGCCACTGGTACCTGCGCCAGCAGGGGCAGGATTACGAGACACGTATCAACGGCAAAAGAATCCGTTATCGACTGCGATTCACGCCAACCCAACCCGTGATACTCGAAGGTCTCCAGGGCATCAGCCGGAAGGGTCCAGACCCGAAGAATGCCAGCTACTACTACAGCCTTCCTCACCTAAAGGTCAGCGGGACGGTGGACATCAAAGGACAGCGCGAGCTGGTCAGCGGGGAGGCGTGGCTGGATCACGAATGGTCGGCGGCGTATCTGCCCAAAAAGGCCGTCGGCTGGGATTGGCTGGGGATCAATCTGCAGGATGGCGGTGCCCTCATGGTCTTCATGATGCGCCGCGCCGACGGTGCGCCCTTCTGGCTGGCTGGCACAGAGCGTAATGCGCAGGGCCAGGTACACTACATTCCGGCCAAAGACATCCGCATGCGGCCTACTGGCTGGTGGCGGTCGCCGCAAACCGGCATACGTTACCCTGTACGCTGGCAGATGCAGGTGGGAAGCATGCATCTCGCTGTCGTTCCGCTCATGGACAATCAGGAATTCGACGCCAGCCGCAGCAGCGGCACCGTCTACTGGGAAGGCGCCGTGCGCGCCATGACGGGCCAGCAGACCGTAGGGAAAGGCTATCTGGAACTCACCGGCTATGGCGGTCGTCTGGCCCTGGGCCATCGGCGAAGCACTCCGTAACTGGAGCAATCCCCTCCGCGTTGCTACACTGATGACATGCCCAACGAAAGCTCCCGTCTGCCGCTGCAACAACAATGACTGACGCCCTCGACGACGCTGCGTTGCTGCGTTATGCGCGCCAGATTCTCCTGCCGGAAATCGACATTGCCGGACAGCAGGCGCTGGCCGCCAGCCGGG
>NZ_JAGDVS010000187.1:2852-3109 GCF_023255755.1 Acidithiobacillus sp.
GTGGGTGGGCTAGGCTGTCCGGCCGCCCAGTATCTGGCGGCCGCGGGCGTCGGCAACCTGACCGTCTGCGATGGGGATCAGGTCGAACTCAGCAATCTGCAACGCCAGATTCTCTATAGCGAAGCCGACCTGGGACGCCCCAAAGCCCTGGCCGCACGCGATCGACTGCGTGCCATGAACCAGCAGATCCGGGTCAGCGCCTGGGCGGAATCAGTGCAACCTGAGTCTCTTGCGGCGGCACTGGACACCCACGATCT
>NZ_JAGDVS010000111.1 GCF_023255755.1 Acidithiobacillus sp.
ACCAGATGGGGCGATTCCTGCTCTGGCCGGGCCGTAACTGCTTTTTTTAGGTTCATATATCCAAACAGACTATTCCGCGTTTCATCGACAATGGGAACCACCTCGACCAGCGGTTTGCCACCCATGTTGATTACCAGCCGCTGATGAGTGGTGGCGACTTCGTCAATCCACTTCAGGCAATTAGCCGTGAACTCGGCAATGTCAATGTTCATGGGATTTTTCAGCTATTCCTTGAGGCAGCCACATTGATTCACACCGGTCCAGGTAACCATGCAGAGAGAAGTTTCACCTGTCGGGTGTGTGCTCGAGAATCAAGCGCTCTTTTCCATGGCGATGGCCACGCGCCCTCGCCAAAGACGCATCCAGCCGGATCAACATTTCTCGGGCTTCCACATACACACCCGTTGCCCAGGCCTCTTCCCGTGCCCGTAAGCCGCGAGCCACAAAGCCCCGCCGCGTTTCCAGAGGGTGGATATTCTGAATGAACGGCTCCGTCTTACCCCTCCCCCTCATCCCCATCCTCGCCCGCATGCCGCTCGCCCTTCAGGGCAATACTCAGATTCTTCAGCTTGCGATAGAGATGCGTGCGCTCCAGCCCCACCACTTCCGCCGTTCGCGCGATATTCCACTCGTTACGCGCCAGATGGTATTCGAGGAAGGCACGCTCAAAGCGCTCCCGCGCGCGCTTCAGGGTGCCGCCAAAATCTTCCCCGTCGAAATTAGTGTTGGCGAGGACGAGGCGATTATCCAGACCCAGCGCCCCCTCCACCTCTTCCGCGCTGATCTCCGGTCCTTCCGCCAGAATCAGCAGTCGTTCCACCAGATTTTGCAATTCGCGGACATTGCCCGGCCAGGGATAATGCCGCAGCACATCCAGGGTTTCCGGGGCAAAGTGGCGCGCGGCCAAGCCATCGCGGGCGCCATAAAAGCGTACAAACTCTTCTATCAGTGTCGGAATATCTGCGCTCCGCGCGGACAGCGGCGGCACCTTGAGGGGCAGGGCGCTGAGGCGGTAGTAGAGATCGCTGCGGAACTGCCCGCTCTGCACCGCGTGCGCCAAATCCTGCGCGCTTCCGGCGATAACGCGCACATCCACCGGCACGGGCGTCGTCCCGCCCACCCGGATGATGCGCCGCTCCTGCAAGGCCGAGAACAGCCGCGCCTGGGTTTCCAGGTCCATGTCGGCAATTTCGTCGATGAAGAGCGTGCCGCCATGGGCCACTTCCAGACGCCCGCGGGTCAGTTTGCCATGATCTTCATTGCCGAAGAGCTCAATGGCGACATTGGGGCGAGCGATGGCGGCGGCACGCAGATCCACGAAAGGCCCCTGTGCCCGTCGGCTTTGCCGGTGCAAATAACGCGCGGCCACTTCCTTACCGCTACCCGGCTCGCCCAGCAGCAACGCCCAGGAATCCACCGCTGCCACCCGCTGCAACTGTTCGCGAAACTGGCGGATCGCCGGGCTCTCGCCGCTTGGCCGCTCTACCCAGCCGGCCTGCGCGCGCAGGTCGCGGTTCTCGCGCTGCAAGCGACTGGATTCCAGGGCATGGGTGACGGTAAGCAGGGTCTTGTCCAGCGACAGCGGCTTTTCGATAAAGTCATAGGCGCCCAGCTTAGTCGCCTGCACCGCCGTTTCGATGGTGGCGTGCCCGGACATCATCACCACCGGCTGCTCCAGACCCGCTTCGGCCCAGCGCCGCAAGAGGCTGACGCCGTCCTCACCCGGCATCCAGATATCGAGGAGGACGAGGTCCGCCATCTGATCACGCAGCAGCACTTCGGCGGCTTCCGCACTTCCCGCGGTATGCACGCTGTAGCCTTCGTCTTCCAGAATTTCTGCCAGGGTCGCGCAGATATCGGGTTCGTCATCCACCACCAGAATATTCAATCGTGCCTCTTCCATGCCGCCTCCTGAACGCTTGCTTCAACCCAACGGAAAATCGATAACGATACGCGCACCGCCCTGCAAACCCTGATTATCGGCAATAATCAGCCCGCCGTGCTCCTCAACGATACGCCGGACGATGGCGAGACCCAGCCCAGAACCCTTCACCTTGCTGGTGACATAGGGCTCAAAAACCCGCGCCAGCAACTCGGCCGGGAAGCCGGGTCCGTCATCCAACACACTCAACTCTAGCACCTTTGCCGGGCCGGCGTCCGTCAAACGGGTGCGAATCAGGATATGCTTACCATCAGAAGATTCTATGCCACCCTGTAGAGCATCCATGGCATTACGCAAGAGATTGTTGAGGATCTGGCGCAGGCGATGCACATCGGCCCGCAGGGGGGGCAGGCCCGCACCCAGTTCAGCCCGAATCTCCACCCCGCTCTCTTGCCCGCGATACAGGTCGAGCACGTCCAGAATCAGCGTGTTCAGATCGAGCGGGCGCAACTCCAATTGCGGCTGCCGGGCATACTCCGAGAAGGCATCCACCATCACCTTGAGGGCATCCACCTGATGGATGATGGTGCGGGTGGCACGATCCAGGGTCTCCCCCTCATCGCCAAGGCGTTCCAGATATTTGCGCCGCAGCCGCTCGGCGGAGAGCTGAATGGGGGTGAGCGGGTTCTTGATCTCGTGGGCCAGACGCCGCGCCACCTCACTCCAGGCGGCACTGCGCTGGGCGGCGACCAGTGTGCTGATGTCGTCAAAAACCAGTACGAAACCCCGACTACCGGCATCATCCGCAAAATGCGCGCCATGCACGATAATGGTTTGTGGCCCGTCGGAGCGCTCGATCTGCAACTCTTTCTGCATCCCGTTACGGGGGTGTTCCACCCAGTCCGCCACCAGCTTCCACAGGGGCTCCAGCGCGGTGCCGTCATGCAACGCATCCAGCGCACTGCCCCTGGGCAAATCCTCCTGAAGGATATGGGTCGCCGCAGCGTTGACCTCGGCCAAATGGTTTTCGCCATCAAAGGTCAGGATGCCGCTGGAAATCTGTCCGAGCACGGTCTCCAGGTACAGCCGCCGCTGCTCCGCCTGCTCCTGCGCCGCCGCCGCCTGCTGCTTGGCCCGCGCCAGTTGTCGGGTCATATTGTTGAACGAATGTATCAGGACACCCAGCTCGTCGTGACTCGCCACCGTCTGCAG
>NZ_JAGDVS010000061.1:0-8830 GCF_023255755.1 Acidithiobacillus sp.
CAGGCTGTCGGCACCAATGAGTTTACGCACCTCTTCAATACTGTGCTGGGCCGCGATGAGCTGGGAGCGATCCGGGGTATCGATGCCATAATAGCAGGGCCCGGTCGTGGGTGGCGCGCTGACCACAAAATGCACCTCGCGCGCGCCAGCAGCCCGCACCAGACTGACAATTTTAGCGCTGGTCGTGCCCCGGACGATAGAATCATCCACCAGGACCACCCGTTTACCACGCAGGATGTTGGGCTGGGCATTGAGCTTGACCTTAACCCCGAAATCACGACCGCGCTGTGCCGGTTGAATGAAGGTGCGGCCCACATAGTGATTGCGGATCAGCCCCAGCTCGAAGGGCAGACCAGAGGCCTCCGCATAGCCCATGGCCGCCGCAACGCCGGAATCGGGGACGGGCACCACCAGATCCGCCTCTCGCGGATGCAGACGTGCCAGCGCCTGACCAATGCGTTTGCGCGCCGAGTATACGTGGATACCATCGAGCACACTGTCCGGACGGGCGAAATAGATATATTCAAAGACGCACATGCGCCGGCCGACGGGCGCAAAAGGCTTGCGGCTCTCGATCCCTTCTTTGGAAATGACGATCAGTTCCCCCGGCTCAATGTCGCGGACGAACTCCGCCCCCATCAGGTCGAGGGCACAGGTCTCGGAGGCCAGCACAAAGCCCCCGGAATCAATCAGGCGCCCCAGCACCAACGGACGAAAGCCCATGGGATCACGCACCCCAATCAGTCGGCTTTCCGTCAGACAAACCAGCGAGTAGGCACCGGAAACCTGCTGTAGCGCCGCCGCGAGCCGGGTCCCCGCATCGTCGCCCGGTACCCGCGCCAGCAGATGGACGATGACCTCGGTGTCCATATCCGTGTGGAATATGGCCCCTTCCCGCTCCAGCCGGGTGCGGAGTTCAGCCGCGTTGACCAGATTACCATTATGACCGACGGCAAAGGCGCCATGGCGATAATTGATAAATACCGGTTGGGTATTCCGCAGTACGGAATCCCCTGCAGTGGAATAGCGCACGTGGCCGATCGCCTGTTCACCGGGCAGCTTGCCGATCTGCTCCAGTCCGAAGACATCGGCCACCCGCCCCATACCGCGCTGCACATAAAGCTTGCCCTGATCGCCAGAAACAATACCCGCCGACTCCTGGCCCCGGTGTTGCAAGGCATAGAGGCCGAGATAGGTCAGGTTGGCGGCTTCCGGATGACCAAATACGCCAATTACCCCGCATTCATCATGAAAATGATCGTCATCCACGATATGCTGCATCATATTGTCATTTTGCAATTTTTTGCGACTCCAAATAGGACACGGCAGGTGCCGTCAATGATTGCGACCAGTGTTTCACCGGCTCCTGTCCCAGCCAGGAACTCTCCCACCAGGGAGACCGGGACAGGTCTGAGGACTGCACCAGAGTAACCGCAATGGCAATCAACACCAGTCCCCGCAAGAAACCAAAGAACGCCCCCAAAAAGCGATCCGTCGCCCCGAAACCAATGCCGTATAATAGCTTACGAACGACAAAAGCGCACAGGGTCCCGACGATCAGGCAGGCAAAAAAGAGGATAAAAGAAGCCAGCGGCACCTTCCAGCCGGCGGGGATCTGCGACGACAGCCGGGGCGCCAGCCAACTCCCGCCCCAGTTCCACGCCACGTAAAACCCGCCAATCCATGCCGCCAGGGAAAAAAACTCGCGTACCATCCCGCGAAAAAGCCCCCAGAGCGCGGACAGCACCACCAGACCCACGGTAGCGGCATTTACCCAGAACATCATGCCGGATCACGCAGTAGCCAGGCCATGGGCAACTGCTTGACGAGATGAAAGGAGCCGAAACAGAGCAGAATATCCCCGCCCGCCAAGGTCATTCTTGCCCTCTCCAGGGCCTGCTCCATGCTGGCATCCGCGGATACCTCTGCCGCGCCCATTTCCTCAAGCATATCGCAGAGTTGCGCCGCCATCGCTGCACGCGGCGTATCGGTGATCTCCAGCACATGCCAGGCATCCACCCAGTGCAACAGTGGCGCGAGTGTCCCGGCCATATCTTTGTCAGCAAGCATACCGACAATGGCGTGACAACGCGCGGCACCTTTTCGCGCCGCCAGCAATGCCGCCAATTGCCGAGTAGCCTGCGGATTATGGGCGACATCCACTAGCAGATCAGGATCCTCCTTACCCCAGGGCTGGAGCCACTGGCAACGTCCCGGCAACTCCGGCGGTAGCGTCCAAGCGGAGATCGCCGTATCGGGCACCGGCAATTTCTCCTGCAACAGCGACACCGCCGCCACCGCCACCGCCAGATTGGCCCATTGTGCCGACCCTGCCCACAAAGGCGCAGACACCTGTTTCTCTTGCCCGAATCCTGACCATTTCCCGGATGGAGGATCAATATGAAAGTCCCGCCCCAACTGCTGCAAGGGCACCTCAGCACGTGACGCCGCTTCCAATACCGAAGCGCAGGGCTCTTCGGCATCCCCATAGAGGGCAGGCACCGCACGACGGAAGATACCCGCCTTTTCCCTGCCGATGGATGCACGATCGGACCCCAGCCAGTCCTGATGATCCAGGTCCACGGTGGTCACGACACTACAATCCGGCACGAACGCATTGACCGCATCCAGACGTCCCCCCAGGCCGACCTCCAGAATCGCCACATCGACCCCGGTGGCCAACATCATCCGCACAGCAGCGAGGGTCGCGATCTCAAAATAGGTGAGCGGAATCTGGCGTACTGTGTCGGCCAGTTCCTTGAGTTGCTGGCACCAGAGGGACTCAGGTGCCAGCCGACCATCCAGCCGCAGACGCTCAGTAAACTGCCAGAGGTGTGGGCTGGTATAAGCGCCAACGCGATAGCCCGCCTGGCGATAGAAGGCCTCCAGATAAGCCACCGTGGAGCCCTTGCCATTGGTGCCCCCCACCAAAATTGCCGGCATGGGCAAACGCGCGGGAATCTTCAGCGCCGCCAAAGCAGCCCGCATCCGCTCCAGACCCATGACGATTTGCTCGGGTGGCCCGGCCAGTTCAGCGACCCGATCACTGAGGGTATCTGGCAAAGACATCACCGGCTACGCCCGCCCCGTGCACAGCGCTTAATGCGCACTCTCGGCATGGGTCAGCATCCTCAGCATCTCGCTCACTACCGTGCGCATCTGGCGACGATCGACAATCTGGTCAATGGCGCCGTGCTCAAGCAAATATTCTGAGCGCTGAAAACCCTCCGGCAGCTTTTCACGGATGGTCTGCTCGATCACCCGCGGTCCGGCGAAGCCGATCAGGGCCTTGGGCTCCGCAATCAGGATATCCCCCAAGGTCGCCAAACTGGCAGAAACACCGCCCATAGTCGGGTCGGTGAGCACCGAGATGAAAGGAACTCCCGCCTTGGCCAGGCGCTCCACAGCAGCTGACGTCTTGGCCATCTGCATCAGGGAAAAAAGTCCTTCCTGCATCCGTGCCCCACCGCTGGCACTGAAGCAGACCAGTGGACAACGTTCCGTCAGCGCCGTCTCCGCCGCCTTGGCAAAGCGTGCGCCCACCACCGAGCCCATACTCCCGCCCATAAACTCAAAGGCAAAGGCGGCGGCCACCACCGGGCGCCCTTTGAGGAGACCGCGCATCACCACCAGGGCATCTTTCTCTCCGGACTTGGCTTGGGCTTCCTGCAGTCGATCCTTATAGCGCTTCTGATCCTTGAAGCGCAGAGGGTCCACCGGGACGTATTCCTTCGCGATCTCCAGGCGAGGCTCCGCATCGAGGAAGAAATCCAGACGCTGCCGGGCACTAACCCGCTGATGGTGTCCGCAGTGGGGGCAGACGAAAAGGTTCTCCTCCAACTCCGTGCGGTAGAGCACCACCTGACAGGTGGGGCACTTGGACCACAGGCCCTCGGGTACGGTACGCTTATTTTCGGTTGCGCTGGGGGCCTCTATGGGCGCCTTTTTTATTTTGGGCGGCAGCACCCGATCGAACCAACTCATACGCCACTCCTTTCCGTTGTTCGCACGGCCTGGACCAGCGGCTCGATAAAGCGGGTGGCCGCCGCAATAGCTTCCTGATCCGTCGTGCACTCCGCCAGTTGATCGACCAGTGCGCTGCCGACAACCACTGCGTCGGCGCCAGCCGCCACCTGCGCCACCGTCGCTGCATCACGAATGCCAAAGCCGATGGCCACGGGCAGGCCTAGTTGCTGACGCAGGTCCTGTACCCGTTGCAAGACTTCCGCCCAGTCCGCCTGGGTTGCGCCGGTAATACCGCGCAGAGAAACATAGTACACAAAACCGCTGCCCATACTGCGGACGGTCGCCGCCCGTTCCGGGCCGCTGGTCGGCGCCAGCAGGAAAATGGGATCAATACCGTGCTGCTGGAGAACGCCGGCTTCGCCGCGCCCCTCCTCCGGGGTCAGATCCACCAGAATGACCCCGTCCACCCCCGCCGTCGCAGCAGCCTCAGCGAACGGGGTTATGCCCATGGCTTCTACCGGATTCAAATACCCCATAAGGATGATGGGCGTGTGGCTGTTGGTCATGCGAAATTCGCGCACCCACTCCAGGACCATGCGCAGCTTCACCCCCCGCGCCAGCGCCCGCTCACTGGCGCGCTGGATGCTGGGACCATCGGCCATGGGGTCGGAAAAGGGCATCCCCAGTTCGATGGCATCGGCCCCAGCAGCGACTAGCGCGTGCATCAGGGGCACAGTCACGGTCAGCGAGGGGTCACCCGCCGTCATAAAAGGAATGAGGGCAGCACGACCCGCATCCTGAAGTTGGGCAAACAGTCCGGCCAGACGACTCATAAATGAATACCCTCGAGAGCGGCGACGGTATGAATATCCTTATCGCCTCGCCCGGACAGGTTAACAATAATGGTTTGGTCAGAGCGCATGGTCGGCGCCAGACGGAAGGCATGGGCCAGTGCATGGGCGGTTTCCAGCGCCGGAATGATGCCTTCGGTGCGGCACAGACGATGGAAGGCGGCCAGCGCTTCTTCATCGGTAGCAGCCACATATTCTGCCCGCCCGGCATCCTTCAGATAGGCATGCTCAGGCCCCACCCCCGGATAATCCAGCCCCGCCGAGATGGAGTGGGTCGGCAGGATCTGGCCGTCTTCATCTTCCATCAGGTAAGTCCGGTTACCATGCAGTACCCCTGGGCGCCCCGTCGTCAGGGGGGCGGCGTGTTGTCCGGTGCTGAGACCCAGACCACCCGCTTCGACACCGATCATCCGCACCGCCTTATCGTCGATAAAAGGATAAAACAGACCGATGGCATTACTGCCCCCGCCCACGCAGGCGATCAGGCAATCGGGGAGCCGTCCCGTCAGTTCGAGGCACTGCGCCCGCGCTTCGTCGCCAATGACCCGGTGAAAATCCCGTACCATAGCCGGATAAGGATGTGGTCCCGCTACCGTCCCGATCACGTAAAAAGTGTTCTCGACATTGGTCACCCAGTCACGCAACGCTTCGTTGAGCGCATCTTTGAGGGTGCGGGTCCCGCTACGCACCGCCGCCACCTGCGCACCCAATAAACGCATGCGAAACACATTGCTGGACTGGCGCCGGATATCCTCCTCGCCCATATACACCAGACATTCCATGCCATAGCGGGTCGCGACCGTCGCCGTGGCGACGCCATGCTGCCCTGCACCCGTCTCGGCGATTACCCGTTTTTTGCCCATACGCCGGGCGAGCAAGGCCTGACCGACGGCATTATTGATTTTGTGCGCGCCGGTGTGGTTGAGGTCCTCCCGCTTGAGGTAAATTTGCGCTCCACCCAGTTCTTTGGAGACGCGCCCAGCGTGATAGAGCGGATTGGGACGACCGACGAACTGGCGCAACTCACTGTGCAGCTCAGCGCGAAACTCCGGATCCCGCTGCGCCTCCTGGTACGCATGCTCCAGTTCCTCCAACGCCGGAACCAGGGTTTCTGCAACGAAACGCCCGCCGTAAGGACCGTAGTGTCCGGATGCATCCGGCAAAGCATAAGCTCCCATTCTCTCTCCCTCAGGTACCGCGCACCCGCGCAACAAACTGCGCCATTTTGTCATGATCTTTGCGTCCGGGCGATATTTCCACCCCGCTGCTCACATCTACCGCATAAGGCCGGGCGATGGCGATAGCTTCGGCGACATTCCCGGCATTCAGCCCACCGGCCAAAATCCAGGGCTTACCCAGATCCGGCAGTCGCCACCAGTCGAAACTCTGGCCCGACCCCCCCCAGACTCCCGGCGCTGCACAGTCCAGCAGCAGTCCCTGCGCGTCATGATAAGCGTCCACCACCGGCCGCAGATCTTGCGCTGCAGTCACCCGCAACACCTTGATGTAGGGGCGGTCGAATTTGCGGCAGAAGGATGGCGACTCATCGCCATGAAATTGCAGGACATCCAAAGGGCATTGCTGCAGAGTTGCGGTCACTTCAGCAGCATCTGCGTTGACAAAAAGGCCAACGCGCGTGATAAAGGGCGGCAATGCCGTGAGCACCTCCTGGGTGCGCCCGGCATCCAAGGCCCGCGGACTTTTATGGTAGAACACCATTCCAATGGCATCCGCGCCGACGGCCGCCGCCGCGCGCGCGTCCTCCGCATTCGTGATTCCGCATATCTTGATTCGCACCATCAGCGCATTCTAACACCGCGGCTGGCAGAAAGCATGAGCGCAGCCATCCGGTCGCGCCCAGTTACACCCCCATCAAGAAACCGGAATCCGCCGCATCCACTGGCAGCCCGAACTCCGCAGGATAACGCGGCGCCACAAAATAGAGGCCGCCTGGCGGGGCCGTAACACCAGCCTGACAGCGATTGCGACTGGCCAGCACCTCGGCTGCCCAGCTCACGGGTCGGTCGCCGCTGCCGATGGCGATGAGCACACCCGCAAGATTACGCACCATGTGATGCAGAAAACCATTAGCCTCGGCATCAATGGCCATCAGATCGCCCCGGCGAGTGACCTGAAGTTGGCACAAATTCCGTATGGGACTTTTAGCCTGACAGGCAGAGGCGCGAAAGGCAGAAAAGTCATGGGTACCCAGCAGGGTTTGCGCTGCTGCCTGCATGACCTCCACATCCAGGGGGCTGTATATCCAGGCGGTGTGATTTCGCCATAGTGCGGATTTTTCATGACGATTGAGAATCACATAACGATAACGCCGCGCCGTGGCGGAAAAACGGGCGTGGAAATGGTCCGGGACGATCCGGGCCCAACGTAGCGCCACCCCTTTGGGCAGGAAGGTATTGGCGCCACGTATCCAGGCCTCGGGGCGACGCACGACCGGGCTGTCAAAATGCACCACCTGACACAGGGCATGCACCCCTGTATCGGTACGCCCGGCAACGATCACAGTGACCGGACACTGGGCCACACGACTCAGCGCTGTTTCCAGCACACCTTGTACGCTTTCCTGATCCAACTGGCGTTGCCAGCCACAGAATCCATTGCCATCGTATTCAATTCCCAAGGCCCAGCGGGTGCCAGACCTTGGCACGACTAATTCCATTTCCAAGCCCGGTTAACCGCTTTTCAGCAACTGCCTGGCTTCTTCCTGCTGGGCGCCGCTGCCTTCCCGGCTCACTTCTTCGAGCAGATCGCGCGCCGATTCGCTATCACCCATTTCCACATAGGCCTTGGCCAGGTCGAGCTTGGTACCAACCGCATCCCAATCCGCAACGTCCATGCTGGCAGATGATTCCGCGGTAGCAGGAGATTCCACGGCTGCGGAGGGAGAAGCAGGCAGGGCAGGCGTGGATGGCTCATCATGCCGGGTCAAGCCGATCAGGGGCGCTGCAACTGGAGCTTCCAGCGTTGCGGGAGGTTCTTCACGCGTCTCTTCCATCAACCGGAACTGCTCATCAATATCTTGCAGAAGCCGAGCTTTCTCCTCCGGCGGGAAAACGCTCTCTTCTTCCACCGCAGCTGGCTTCGCAGGAGCATGGTCAAAGTGGAAATCCAGCATATCCAAGGGGGCAGGTACCGCAGACTCTTCCGCGGGCTCAGGCAACGATACCTCAGTAACAGGCTTGGGAGCTGTCGTCGTCACCTCCTCGGAGATAACAAAGAGCGCATTGCCGGGAAAGAGCCGTGCCCCTTGTGCGGCCACTTCCTGCCACGCAGCATTATGCGGCCCGAAACGCCCCCGCATACGCTCAGCGAGATCCAGATACTCCTCATGGCGATCCAGACTGGCATATATATCGAGCAGTTTGACGTACAGTTCCTTACGCCGCGGATTCTCTTTGAGAGACTCATTGAGCACGGCGACCGCCTGTTCTGCCTTACCGTAGGTCAAGTAGAGATCGGCTTGTTCAAGCGGATCGACTTCACTACCCGTGTACGCATCTTCAGCACTTACAGATAGGGCAAGACCAGGTAGAGCATCCAATACGGGTGCGGCGACCGAGACGGGTGAAATGCCAGCCGACGGAACCGACACCACGGGAGGAGGCGCTGCGCTAAGCACCGCTGCGGGAGACTGGGGTTGAGGACTCGCCCCTTTAGGGGCCGCAGTCAAAGTAGAAACCCGCTGCGAAATCTCGCGCTGGCGCTGCTCCGCCTCTTTTTGACGACGCAGCATCCAGAGAAACAAAATCAGCAGAAGAATATTACCGCCCAGCGATAGGAGCAACGGAACATTATTGAAAAGGCTGCTGTTACCTGCCGTCCGGGAAAGGGTCGCGAGTTGCACGCCCTGACTGGCCAGCAGACGCTCCTCTGCGCTCAGACGCTGCCCCAGACTGGCCACTTCGGCCATCAATTTTTGATTATCATCGCGAAGTACAGCATCCGGCACCTGCAACTGACCGGTTGTGGCAGCGGATGCGGCGCTGGCTACGACA
>NZ_JAGDVS010000061.1:8854-18828 GCF_023255755.1 Acidithiobacillus sp.
GCAGTAGCCGCTGCTGCCGCAGGCGCACTGGAAAGCACCAGATGCGTCGCGTTACCGGCTGATTTCGCCGCTGCTGCCACAGAAGCGGCCTGTGCAGTAACAGCAGCAGGGGGTGTTGCTGCAGGCGCAGTAGCAACAGACACACTGTTCCCTGCACGCTGGGCAGACAACCAAGTGCCGGCCTGTGCGGGTGAAACGGACTGCACCTGCGCCAGACTGGGCACCGTCAGCATGCTTCCGGCATAGAGGTAGGTAGGATTACCACCCTTAAAAGCCTGCGGGTTGGCCTTCACCAGAGCGGCCATGACCTGGTCGAGGGTGACCGCGTTACTGCGTGTAATATATTGAGCCACCTGGAACAGAGATCCGTTGACAGGCACCGGACCATAACGGCTCACCCTGGACCAGCCATGATAGATGGGTGCAGGTGCTGCGTGACGGACGGGCTGCGGCATTGTCGGCGAGGTGCTGGACTGCGGAACAGGCGTCATGGTCCGGGGGGTGGATACAACGTTATCCCCGGCGCTGGATGCCGAATATTCCCGTACCAACTGTCCTCCGGACCAATTGAGCTGCACCAGGAAATGCAACGCAGGCTGAGGCAGCGGCAGCGGACTAGTGATCAATATGGCCGGTCTGTCACCACTGCGTACCGTAAAATGCCAGTGATCCAGTGCGTCTGCCTTGGGAAGATTGATCATCGCGAAGGCGCTGGCGGGCGCCAGCCCGGCCCTGAGACTCGCTTCACTTTGCGGACTCAACGACTGTATGGATATTTCGGCACGAAAGGGCTCACCCTGCGCGGAAAGCACCCGCAAATCACCAAGCCCCAAGGCCTGCGCCATACCTGGCAAGAGGAGACCCATACCGGCCAAGGCCCACAACCAGTTCTTCTTATCCATCATTATCTTCCTCACTTTGGTAATACCAGCGCAGCCCGGCAAACATTGTCGCCAACGAGGACTATAAATAGTCGCGAATCAGCAACTCTGCAATCTGTACGCTGTTCAGTGCGGCACCTTTACGGATGTTGTCTGCCACCACCCAGAAATTGATTCCACGTTCATGGGAGCAGTCACCGCGAATGCGGCCTACATAGGTGGCGTCCTGGCCAGCCACATCCAGTGCTGAGGGCCATGCACCCGTGCCACGATCATCCACGACGATGACGCCCGGGGCCTTTTCCAGCAGCGCGCGGACGGCTTCTGGCGTGATTGGCTCGCGGGTTACCACGTTGACTGCTTCAGAATGGCCGTAAAACACCGGCACCCGTACACAGGTAGCGGTCAGAGCGATATCCGGAATCTCCAGGATTTTGCGGGTCTCCCAGAGCATCTTCATCTCTTCCTTGGTGTAGCCGTTATCCTGGAAGACATCAATCTGGGGCAGGCAGTTAAAGGCAATCCGCTTAGGGAACACCTCGGCAACACCTTCTTCATGACGGAAAAGCGCCAGGGTTTGCTGCCCCAGTTCTTCAATAGCCCGCCTGCCCGCACCGCTGACCGCCTGATAAGTCGCGACCACCACCCGCTCGATGCCCGCCGCATCGGCAATGGGTTTTAGCGCCAGCAGCATCTGGATAGTCGAGCAATTGGGGTTGGCGATAATACCGTGGCGCCGGTAATCGGCAATCCGCTGCGGATTGACTTCGGGCACTACCAGAGGAATTTCGTCGTCGTAGCGGAACTGAGAGGTATTGTCGATGACCACACACCCGACAGCCACCGCCTTCGGCGCATACTCCGCGCTGACCTTTGCACCGGCAGAAAACAGACCGATATCGACCTGCGACCAGTCGAAAGTCGCCGCATCCTGCACCAGAACCTGCTGGCCGTTGAAGGGCAGACGTCCGCCCGCCGAATGGCTGCTGGCCAGCAGGTAGAGTTTATCCACCGGAAACTTGCGCTGCTCGAGAATCTGCAGCATGACCTCACCAACTGCACCGGTTGCCCCTAAAATAGCGACATTATATTGTGATTTTTGCATGCGCTATCAATCCTTCAGGCTAAGTGCGTTGACCACTGCGGCACCCATGGCTTTGGTACCAATAACCGACGCGCCGGGCGCTGCAATGTCCGCTGTGCGTAGCCCTTGGCTCAGCACCTGCTGTACGGCAGCCTCCACCCGCTGTGCCCAAGGTTCGGCGTTCAGGGAATGCCGCAGCATCATCGCCACCGACAGAATCGTGGCCAGGGGATTCGCCTTGTCCTGCCCGGCTATGTCCGGCGCCGAGCCATGAATAGGCTCATACATCGCCCGACCCTCGCCCAGTGAAGCCGAGGGCAGCATGCCGATGGATCCGGTCAACTGACTGGCTTCGTCGGAAAGAATGTCACCAAACATGTTGCCGGTCAGCAGCACGTCGAACTGTGCCGGGGCGCGGATCAATTGCATGGCGGCATTATCCACATACATGTGGCTGAGCTGCACATCGGGATAGCCCCGCGCCACTTCGGTGACCACCTCGCGCCACAAACGTGTGGTCTCCAGGACGTTGGCCTTGTCCACCGAGCACAGCTGCTTGCGACGCCCCTGGGCAGCGCGGAAGGCCACATGGGCGATACGGCGAATTTCATCCTCGTCATAGACCATGGTGTTAAAGCCGCGGCGCTTGCCATCGACGACCTCCAGACCGCGCGGCTGGCCGAAGTAGATATCCCCGGTCAGCTCGCGCACCACCAGGATATCGACATCGCGCACCAGTTCCGGACGTAGGGGCGAGGCATCCAGCAACTGCGGAAAAATCTGCGCGGGACGCAGGTTCGCATAGAGGTCCAGGCCTTTGCGCAGGCGCAGCAGTCCCTGTTCCGGGCGTTTGGCGGGTGGATACGCGTCCCAGCGGGGGCCGCCCACCGCGCCCAAAATGACCGCATCCGCCTCCATGGCCAACTGCAAAGAGACTGCCGGCAAGGGATCATCGCTGGCGTCCAGCGCGGCCCCGCCCACCAGGCCTTCGGTACAGTGCAGGCCAAGGTGGGCGGCCTGATCCACGGCATCCAGCACTTGCCGGGCAGCCGCCACGATTTCCGGACCAATGCCGTCACCGGCGAAGATGGCTATTTTTTTCATAACAGATCCTTTTTCATCACGACGCGAATAATAAAAGGGTTTTCCGTCCCCGGATGGGGGTTTTCGGGAATATGGGTAAAGGGATAGACCCCGGCACCGAGACCGTGGGCATCGGCGTTGACAATGGCCTGGTCTTCCGGCGTGGCCGTTTCCGGCTTACGCAGAGTCAAGCGCAGCCCCGCCGCGCCTTCGCGCTCCCGGGCAGCTTCCACATACATGCGCCGGGTAATCTCGGCGTGCAGCACCCGAAAGAAACGCGCCACGGTGTCGGTATCCAGGCCAAAGCGCATTTGCAGTCCGGTCCTTGCCGCCAATTGCTGGGCGCTGACGCGTGGCATATCCCGGAGGAAGTCACCACTCCGTGCCGTCTCCAGCAGAATTTGACGCAGCTCGGGATTTTCCGGCAACAGACCGAAACCGTTGTAGTGCAGAATAAAAAGGGGCTCCGGCAAGGGGAGTTCCGCCACCCGATCCTGCGCCGGGATACCTGCATCTATCACGACTCCGCTGGGCGGGGCGACAGGCTCCATCTTGCCCCGCAACCAATTCCACATAACCGCTCCAGGTTTTCCTCAGGAAAGAATTGTGGAAGGATAGCATAGGCATTACCAGCAAGGCACGACACCCGTGAACTCGTCCACCAGCACCCCGGCACCCCTACCCAGCGCACAGAATGCACACCAACGGCTACCGGTCACCGGAATCATTCTGGCCGGTGGCGCCGGTCGGCGTATGGGTGGTGCAGATAAAGGCTGGCTGGACTGGCAGGGAAAACCCCTGATCGAGCGGGCCATCGCCATCCTGCACGGGGATTGTACCGACATCGTCATCAGCGCCAACCGCAATATGGACCCTTATGCACAATGGGGACATCGTGTCGTCTCTGATCTGACGGCAGATTTTCAGGGCCCGCTCATGGGACTGGCCGCCGGAATGCATGCCGCGACGCAAGCCTGGGTAGCCAGCATCCCGGTAGACAGCCCCTATTTACCCCAGGATATCGTGCGCCGTATGTGGCAGGCCAAAGGCGGGCATGACCTGGTGGTGGTGCGCAGCGCCGACCATTGGCATGCTGTCATCTGTCTGTGTCGCCGCGCTCTGCTGCCCCAGCTACAGCGTTATCTGGACGGCGGCGGGCGGCGAGCGCAAGGCTGGTTCCAGGACCTCTCTTTTGCCGGTCTTACCCTGCCCGCCGATTTGCTGCGTAACTGCAATCATCCAGAGGATATGACATGAAAACGCTCTGTGTAGTAGGATATAGCGGTAGCGGTAAGACCACCCTGCTCTGCGCCCTGATTCCCTTGCTACGCGGATATGGACTGAAGGTCGCCGTCGTCAAGTCGACCCATCACGATGTGGACTGGGATGTACCGGGAAAAGACAGTTACCGTTTACGGGAGGCAGGTGCAGATGCCGTATTACTGCAGGGTCCGAAACGCTGGTTTATGAGCAGACCTGCTCCGGCAGAAGTCAACCTGGAGACCATCAGCGCCAGCCTGCAACCACTGCCAGACCTTCTCCTGATAGAGGGGAACAAGGCACTGGCAGTGCCGAAAATCGAAGTGCACCGGCCAGGTCTCGGGCGTCCCCTGCTTGCGGCAGATGACCCCTGCATCATGGCCGTAGCGACAGATAGCGTTCTGGACATTCCCGGCGTTCAACTGGACCTGAATGCGCCGTCCGCCATCGCGCAATTCATCCGGCAATGGATAAAAAAGGAAGATTAAACATGGCTCACTGTTGTGGTGGTAACGAACATGATTCCCTGGCTAAAAGTGTCGCCGATGCACGGGATGCCATCCTCGCGGCCAGCCTGCCGGTGCAAGGTACCGAAAATATCCATCTCGGCAATGCGCTGGGACGGGTACTGGCCACGGACATTCATGCCCCTGCCAACGTGCCCGCCTGGTCCAATTCGGCCATGGATGGCTACGCCCTGCGCAGCATTGACGGCGATGCCGTACGACGCATCATCGGCCAGTCTTTTGCCGGCCATCCCTTCAAGGGGCATGTCGCTGCCGACGAGTGTGTACGTATTATGACCGGTGCCGTGGTCCCGGAAGGCGCGGATGCCGTACTCGTTCAGGAGCAGGCAGAAGTCCACGCTGATCAGGTCACTCCGCAGGTGCTCAGCAAGACGGGAGCGAATATCCGCCAGCCCGGTGAGGACCTACAGGCCGGAGCCCTGGCCCTGAAAGCGGGAACCTGGTTGCGTCCCGCCCAAATCGGACTGCTCGCCAGTTTGGGCGTTGCTGAACTCGCCGTGTATCGCCGTCTGCGGGTCGCATTTTTCTCTACCGGCGATGAGTTGCGCCCACTGGGCAGCGCGTTGGGTCCAGGACAAATCTACGACAGTAACCGTTACGCCCTGCACGGCATGCTGCAACGCCTCGGCTGTGAAACCCTTGATCTCGGCCGTATCGTCGACGATCCCGAGCACATCGAAGAGGCCCTGCACAGCGCCGCAACCATGGCCGATATGGTGATCAGCACCGGCGGCGTCTCCGTGGGCGACGCCGACTACATCGCCGAACTCCTCAGTCGCCTCGGCACCATCAATTTCTGGAAAATAAACATGAAACCTGGGCGTCCTCTGGCTTTCGGACAACTCGACAACGCCATCTTCTTCGGCCTGCCCGGCAACCCCGTCTCTACCATGGTGACTTTTTACCAGTTTGTACGCCCCAGCATCCTCAAGCGCATGGGCAAAGCGGCGCCCTGGACCGCTCCGCTGCTACAGCTTCCTTTGGCAGAGGATCTCCAGAAAAAGGGGGGACGCACCGATTTCCAGCGCGGTCGGCTGCTGCTGACCCCCAGCGGACTACAGGTGACGGGGATTGGTCAACAGGCCTCCCATATCATGAGTGGAATGGCCCATGCCGACTGCCTGATCATTCTCGCGGCCGAAGCGGAGCATGCCAAGGCCGGCAGTCTGGTCGATGTACAGTTGCTGGAAGGACTCGTCTAGGTCGAGCTAATCCAGGCCGTGACGCGCCGTGTAGGGCGTCGAGTGGCTGAGATGAAAGCGGAAGTTGTCAGCATAGAGTTGCTGTAGCGCCGGATTTCCCCGAAATATCAGAAGATTTTCGGCGTTGGCCTGCTCTGCCGCCTTGCTGAAATTAAAGCTGCCCGTGATCAGCGTCCCCGAATCGATCACCATCACCTTGTTATGGGCAATAGCGTGCTGGTCATCAATGTAAACGGGCACACCCTGGTTAGCGAAAAAATCGGCCACCGAATATTTCTGGGTGCGCTGACTCTTGTCCAGCACCACCTTCACCTCGACCCCCCTTTTGGCGGCACTGAGCACGGCCTTGGCAATCGGCGCGCTGGTGAAGCTATAGGCTTGCACCCAGACCCGCTGCTTCGCCTCGCCAACCGCCTGCACAATGGCCGCTGTCGCTCCGCCCGGCGGCGAGAAAGCCACTTCAATCGTCCCCCGCGCCGGCACCGTTACGGGCGTGTGCGGCAGTGCGGCGGTGGCCGCCGACCACTGATTTTGCCCCCAGCTTTTAAGCGATTGCCAACCAGATCCAGACCCATCGGCCCGTGCCCCTGCGGCAAAAGACGCCAGCAACAATCCACAAACCGGCACAATGCTCGACCGCTTCAGTCCAGACATGAACGCTCCTGCTTATTATTATTCCTGTCATTTAGTGGCGGAGGCGGTGAGCCCCGTCTCCCGTGTTCATTACGTTTCAGGATTTTTCACTATGCACACTAATAGATTGATAATTAAAATACTAAGTAGCGTACTGTTTCCATACGTAACAGGCAACCTCTGCCTCGGGGCAGACGGGTAACAGTGCGGCGGAGGGCATGCAATGGCGCTATCAGCAAGGGCAGTTCATGCGTAAAAGGTCATCACCGCCAGTCTCAGTCCGCTGTTAGGCAGACCATCGGCTTTTACATCCCGGTTCCCAAAAAACCCAGCCAGTCAGAGAGGGACGCTTTGCTCGAAGCAGGACGGCGAATCCGTGAAGAAATGGAACGCCTGGGTATCACAGAGGACGAACTGGCGGCACTAGACTGATTGCGGTCATTCAGTTATTCGAGAGTTGCTGCGCGTCCTGAATAGGGGTCCATCTGGAGGCTTTGTTTTGTCGACATGGGTAAGTTCAGAAATCAACGACGACGTTATCAATTAAGCGCAATACCGATGCTATTTTGGTCTGAGTAACTAAAGAGTGCTGTTGTCAGTGTGATCTGGACCAAGGTCCTTGATGCAGTAACCCTCAGGGTACGTTGGACGCCGTTTTTGGGTGCGCAGTACTGGTTTTTGCCGCGCTGGTAGGCAGCGGACAAGTTTTCCACGTAAGTACAGAATGCGCCGGATGATAAAGCGCAATGTAGGCCTCTGCACTGGAAATCCAAAAGCTTTGGACATGGATTCATCCAGCATTGCATAAACCGCGAGACGCCCTATGGGAAATAAAGCCCGTGGAATATACATCTCCAATAGTAAATCCCTGGTTTTTGTGGCAATAATATGATTAGATCGAGCAAATCTGAATTTATCCTGCTCATAGCAGATGTTGTAGCCCTCAAAATCTCCGTATTTTTCCGGAATGTTATGGATACCCATGCGTTCGCCCACTGCACGCCAAAATAAAAACCAGGACAACCGCTCCTGCTCAACCATAGCGCGGTAGCCAAAACGCTCAATCCAGCGAATTGGCTCAAAAACAAAAGTGGACAGCACATACAGATAATCATCGTTGTGTATAGGGTAGCGGCCATGCTGTTGATTCATATTCGCAAGAGCAGCCCGGCCTCGTTCACTGTCATAGCCATGTTCTAAAAGCTCGCTGAGAATTAGGTCGGTATCGTCGTAGCGTTTGCGGGCATTGTTCATGAGTTCCCCCGACTTCTGCAACAACCCAGAAATACGGGGTACGGCATAACTCCGGAACAAGGCAAATTCGAGAGCGCGCGCGATATCGAATGGAAATTCGTAAGCGGCATCCAAGAACACGATGGCACAATGGTCGGATACTGGATCACGACCAAGAATATTTTGCAGATGGGTGTTGCGGCGCACCTGAATGAATTTTATTCCACGACGCGCTATTTCAGTCCAGTTGCTGCCTAAATTCATCTGCGTTACTCTCTTCGTTTTTCGTTTCGGAAACAGTATCCATCCGATTATGAGATGAGTAAATATCTAGCCTCTTCCAATATGAAATGAGTCTGAGCACCTGAGTTTTAATCGGTCACTACAGAGGCATGATGATCGACATGAAGGAAACAAAGCTACAAACGTTGGCACAGCTACAGTCGTTTCTGGCAGGGACACATGATATCGCGCTGAGTGTACCCCAAGTCAGAGCATTATGACACTCATGGAAGGCATGCAGGACCTTTCCCACCCCGGTGTACTGGCCTTTTACGGGGATCATGTATCGATTATCGGGATACCGTCATAGGTACCAAGAAACGGCCTAACAATGACGCCGTCATGACTGGACGACTCGCACAAGTACCGTATCCAAATAATGTGTTCTAGCGGGCGCAGGAACCTCGCGCCACATGACAGTTCAGAAATCGAAGGTTTAATCGACAGTTAGTTTCTGGACACTTCCGGGGCCATTTCCGGCCCTGAATCTGCCCATCAACCCGTCTATCTTTCGGCGTCCGGAAACCTCATTCCACCCGCGTTCCCTGACCCAATCCCTTGGCAAGGAGCGTCAAAACCATCGCGTTGAGCGATACCCCCTCCATTCTGGCCCGCGCAGCGAGTTGGGCATGGATGGATTTTGGTACTCTGGCAATGAATTTGCCGGAAGCCACACCTCCACTATTCGGTGCCGGTACCGGCATCCCCTGCTCCTGCAAAGCCCCCATCACTGCCTGCAAGGCTTCCCGGCCATTCTGTAATGCTTCTTCCACCGTTTCTCCATCCGCAATGCATTCCGTGAAGTCCGGGTAGGAAATCAGATACCCACCCCCTTCTGAGGGCTTCAGCGGGCGCATCTCGAACGGGTAATCTTCCAGGGCATACATGGTCATTCTCCTGCCACCAGGCGCAAAAACTTTTTGATGTAGACCGGCTTGATCGGTCGATGGGCGGGCACTGGCAGCGTCCGCCCATCGTGCCGGATAAATACGCAATGACTGCCGCCATCGTGTCGCCAGGTGATTCCGTGCTGACGGGCAACCACCTGAAGATCATCAATCTGCCAACCCATGGGATGGTTTTTCATGGCCTCACGCAGTTTGATCGCTTTATTCATCCACGAATGATACTACTTGTAACATCATTTAGCATCATAGATGCCCTCTCGCAACCGACCGTTTTCGAGAGTCTTCAGATGGCGGTGATTGCTGCACAGTAAATCAAAGGGTTGCGATTCTCGAAAACCATTCTCAAAAGACGGCTACGGTTTACAGCCATGGTGACGTGTTTCGAAAATATGATGGTCAGTCCGCTGGATGACTGCTTACGCTGCGTTGCTGTCGCTCGTAGCCGCAGGGCGAAAGGCAGCAACGGGTCGATATCAGTCCGTCTCACACAGCCATTCCTGCATATAGGTGGTGGCGTTCCCGCCATCCCCCACCTTCTCGAACCCCATCAAGCGCATCGACTGCGGGCTGATGAGCACCAGTCTCGGGTCGTACAGTGGTGGCAATGGGCGTGCATCCAGGGGCATATCGAGTTCCAGGGTCGCTACCAGGTAGCATTGTTGCTGGCAGGTGCGCAGATCACCGCGAACTGGCGTTTGCCGCTTTACCGCATCCGCCTTGAGGCGTCGCCCACGAATGCGCAGGGGGTATACACTGACTAACATGGCCGATTCCTTCGGTGCTGTATTTATGTACAGTATATCCGTTTTCAGAAGGTACGCCATGTGTGGACGCTACGCCATTGATCCCCGCAAACTCGAAAGGCTGGTCAAAGCTTTCTG
>NZ_JAGDVS010000132.1:0-17777 GCF_023255755.1 Acidithiobacillus sp.
CCAATCCTATCAAAGGAATCCTGCCAAATCAGCAGGGGTAACTGCCGAATTTAGGGTGAAGGGTTTTGCCCGCGAAGGTAGCATCAGGGGGCTATGCGCTCAGCGGGTACGGGTTGACTTTTGGTCACTTCGCCATCACAATGGCGTCACTATATCACATTGATTTATAATATATATGTCCATTTTGAAGATTTCTGGCGTGACGTCTACGAGTTGCATTGGCCGAGGTTTGGAACAAACCTTGTCCGCGTTGCATGGGCGGCAGAGTGGGCTCGCGCCTTGTGCATTCCGCGACATGGTTCTCGATACCTGGGTTGGAGAAGTGGATGCCGTTGATGATGAAAAAATTCACGCAGATATGCGAGACTTCAATTGTCGTAATAACCGCCTTGCCCAACTCGCACTTTCTCAAGATGGGTTTGTAGATGCTGTTGAGGCGGCCATCGGTCGCTGGGGGCGGCGGCGCGTGGGTGTTTTCTTGGGAACGAGCACTGCTGGTATGTTACACACCGAATGGGCGTTTCGCCATCGTGACGCAGTGAATGGCCAGCTACCGGCAGAATTCGTATATGCCGGTACGCATAGCCCTTATTCCCTTACGGAGTTTGTCCGGCGTAAGCTTGGCCTTGAGGGACCCGCGGTGGCCGTTTCGTCGGCATGTTCTTCCAGTGCGAAGGTCTTCGCCTCTGCCCAGCGCATGGTGGATTGCGGTCTGATTGATGCGGCGGTGGTGGGTGGTGTGGATTCTTTGTGCGCGACGACACTCTATGGTTTCGAGTCTCTGGGTCTCTTGGCTAAAGAACCTTGTCGACCATTCAGCAACGAGCGTGCGGGCATTTCTATCGGGGAGGCGGCCGCGTATATACTCGTGGAGAGGGCGTCCGGTCCTCAGGACCGCGAGGCGGTCTGGTTGCTCGGTGTCGGCGAATCGAGTGATGCCTATCATATGTCCTCGCCACATCCACAGGGCCTGGGTGCGCGCCTGGCTATGGAGCGCGCACTGGCCTCTGCAGGATTGGGTCCTGAGCATATTGATTATATTAATCTGCACGGTACTGGCACCGTGGCGAATGATGCGGCAGAGGCAATCGCTATAGCGAATGTCTTCGGTACGGCAACACCATGTAGCTCTACGAAGGGGGCTACGGGCCATACGTTGGGTGCCGCCGGTGCCCTGGAAGCCGCCATATGCGTATTGGCCATTCAAAATGGCTTTATGCCGTCGAGTCCGCATATCGGACAACAGGATCATACGATGGAAATTAACTATATCTCCCAAAATCAAAGAGGTCCGATCTCCACAGTGTTAAGTAATTCATTCGGTTTTGGTGGCAGTAACTGCAGCCTGATTTTTGGCCGTCCCATTTAACGAACCGGAGTTTTGCTATGCATCCTGTGTATGTGGAGGGCATTGGTGTGTTGGGGCCGGGCATCCAAAGCTGGCAAGAGGCCGTATATTTGCTGAAGGGTGAACATACTTATCTACCCAGAAAAACGATATTATCGCCGCCGGAATCCTTACCCCCGGCAGAACGACGCCGCGCCAGCAGAGGGGTCATGGCCGCACTGCAGGTGGGATATGAGGCCTGCGCCATGGCGGGTGTCTTACCTGCAGAGTCCGCATCGGTGTTTGCGTCTTCGGGTGGCGATGGGGATATCTGCAACGCCATTTGTTCCGCGATGGCCGCAGGCGACCACCTGATATCGCCCACCCAGTTTCACAATTCCGTGCATAACGCGATTTCTGGTTACTGGGGTATTGCGACGGGCGCGATGGCGCCATCGTCTGTGGTGAGCGCCTATGATGGGAGTTTTGCGGCTGGCCTGTTAGAAGCCGTGTCGCTGCTGCTGACGCTCCGTACCCCCGTGTTGCTGGTGGCCAGTGATCAGGATTATCCCTTCCCGCTATACGCCGCTCGCCCGGTACCCGATATTTTTGCGGTTGCGCTGTTATTGACGGTAACGCCGCTGCCCGGTAAATCGCTGGCGCAGATCCGGATTGCTGGCGATATGCCCTTTGCCGAGCGGCCTGGGCAAGCGATGTCCGACGTGCTGCTTGACGATCTCGCTAGAGCTATCCCCGCGGCGCGTTGTCTGCCGCTGCTGCAATCCATCGCAAGGCGCGATACCGGAAATATCGTATTGGAGTATTTGCCTTCTCAATATCTGGTGCTTGAAGTGGCACCGTGTTGATAGGTCGTCAGTGGATCTCCGATCACATTCCGCATAAAGGCAATATGCTCTTACTGGATTGCGTAGAGCGCTGGGATGACGAACAGATTCTCTGTATCGCGAGCAGCCATCGGAGCGCAAGCAACCCATTGCGTGTAGGTGGGCGGCTGGGGGCGGTTTGCAGTGTCGAATATGCGGCACAGGCCATGGCTGTACATGATGCATTAGTGTGGAAGAAAAGGGGAGATGGTCCCCAAGTGGCCGGTGCTGGTTACATCGCGAGTGTCCGAGAATTATGTATGGAAATAACGCGCCTCGACGATATCGATGGCGATTTGGCGGTCAGTGCAACAAGACTTGCGGCCCACAGCAGTTTGCTTTACAACTTCGTTATTTCCACTGACCGACGTATGCTCGTTAAAGGTCGGATCATTATTTTTGTGGAGCCGGACGCGCTGGAAAACAGCCAATCGCCAGAATCTGTGGCGGCCAAACAGGAAGCCCCAGATGTGTAAACGTGCCTTGGTGACGGGCGGGAGCGGTAGCATTGGTGCCGCTATCTGCCAAAGGCTGGCCGCAGATGGCTTTGACGTCATTATTCACACCCATCGTAACCTGACAAAAGCCACCGCTTTGGCGGTGTCCATCAGAGACGCAGGAGGTCGCGCAGTGGTGTCTGCCTTCGATATCACTGACCGCGAGACGACGACTCAGGCCGTGCAGGAGTTGATTGTATCGGGGCCGATACAGGTTTTGGTCAATAACGCCGGAATCCACGATGATGCGGCTTTTCCAGGGCTCAGTCCGCAGCAGTGGCAGGAGGTCATAGATGTTTCGTTGAACGGCTTTTTCCATGTTACGCAGGCCGTGTTGATGCCCATGATCCGCACCCGCTGGGGACGGATCATTAATATCACCTCCGTGGCAGCGCTTATGGGGAATCGCGGACAAGTAAATTACGCAGCAGCGAAAGGTGCCTTACACGCCGCTACCAAATCGCTCGCGTTGGAAGTGGCCAATCGGGGTATTACCGTCAATGCCGTTGCGCCCGGTATTATCGCCACGGAAATGAGTGCGCAGGCTTTTGATGCTGCGCGTATCACCCAGGTGGTGCCCATGGGGCGGGCGGGGCAACCGGCCGAAGTTGCCGATCTTGTGGGTTTCCTGGCCTCAGAAAAAGCGGCTTACATCAGCGGGCAGATTATATCGGTCAATGGTGCCATGGTATGAACATAGAAACAATCTTATGACTATTGGCAACCCTATTTCAGATTTGGCAACCCAACAATCTGAACGTCTCATATTTTTTACCCTGGCACAACTCTGCATTATTATTTTGGCCGCGCGCCTCGCGGGAAACTTTGCTGTCAGAATAGCGCAGGCCGCTGTTGTTGGGGAAATTATTGCGGGCATTCTGTTGGGTCCTTCATTATTTGGCTGGATAATGCCAGTTCCTTTTCATTGGGTCTTCCATTCTACTCCGTCAGGGCCGTTAGATATCCTTTCACAGTTGGGCCTCATCTTACTGATGTTTCAGGTCGGTCTGGAATTTGATTTTTCGCATCTTAAGGAAAAAACCAATCGTCGTGTAGTGTTATGGATAGCGATGGCTAGCCTGTTGTTACCATTCGCTACGGGTTTTGGCGTGGGCTTCATGAGCGCTCCTCTGCTTTCTCCGGAGGCGAATCGCTGGGTCTCGGCGCTATTTGTGGCTACCGCTTTTTCCATTACGGCTGTTCCTGTTCTCGGTCGAATAATGATGGAACTGGGCATAACGAAATCTCGACTTGGTGTGATCGCCATCAGCGCTGCGGCGATAAATGACGTGGTGGGCTGGTTGCTGCTCGCGCTGGTTACGGCCTTGGCACTTGCGCAATTTCAATTTTCCCTGTTTTTGGCCAAGGTATTTTTTGTTCTTTTGTTCGTTTTTGCATGGTTTGTTTTTGTTCGCCCACTCATGAAATGGGCTGTCCGCTACTTTAACGCCGAGCATGAGATATCTGCGACTTTTCTGGGGATTGTTTTAGTAAGCATATTCATCTCGGGTATGATTACTTCAGCGTTAGGAATATTTACGATTTTTGGGGCGTTTGTCATGGGCGTCATATTGTATGACGAAGCCACTTTTGCCAAATTATGGCAAGAACGTATTGCCCCCTTCGTTTTGGTTTTTTTTCTGCCAATATTTTTTACCTATACCGGCTTGCGAACTAATATTGCTGCGCTCGATGGCGTGGGCCTGTGGATTTGGTGTGGTTTAATATTGATATTGGCGACGATCTCTAAGTTTGCTGGCGTGTATGCTGCCGCGCGGATTTCAGGATTAAATCATCATCAGGGGAAAATAATTGGGGTCATGATGAATACCAGGGCACTCATGGAGCTTATTGTCATTAACGTGGGTTATGATATGGGGGCTATTTCGGAGAAGGTTTTTACCATGCTGGTCATTATGGCGATTGTGAGCACCGTTGTCACAACGCCGCTGTTGCGGCGCTGGTTACCCCATGCGCATGGGCAAAATGGGGAGGTCGTGTCTACTTAAAAATGTTGAATAGTGGGGCATAGACAGCTAATGTTGGTGCCGTATTCGGCGCGCTAATAACCTAGGCAGGCGTATTATGAAGCCGAAAAATAAGCGGGTGTGCATCCAAGTTAACAGAACGTTATCACGCAGATAATGAAAATGAGAAACCCCGCCATCGCTGGTCTCAAAATAACGAACGGGTGCCGGTAAATTGATAATACGGATTCCCATCCAGGACATTCGTACAGCGGCTTCGGGATCGAAGTCGAAACGCCGCATCCAGCGCTGTTTGTGCATGAGGCGCTGCAGGGGGGCTATGGGATAAACGCGAAAGCCAAACAGGGAGTCGCCAATACCCTCGCCTAACGTTTCTAGATTGGCCCACCAGTTAGATATCTTGCGACCTTTTACCCGAAGCGGGGGGGCGCTGGCATCAAAAATCGGTACGCCGAGGATCATAGCGTCAGGGTTGTGGACCGATGCCTGCATAAATGCGGGAACCGCCCCGGCAGGGTGCTGACCGTCAGAGTCCATCGTCAACACGTGGGTATAACCCTGTAACTGGGCTTGCTCCAAGCCAAATAGTATGGCTTCTCCTTTGCCGCGGTTGCGGGAGAGGAGGAGAATACGCAATCCACTATCTAGGCGCGCTAATTCCTGGAGGCCCATGGTAGTGCCGTCTGTGCTGCCGTCCACGACGATCCAGACAGGGTTCCAATGCTGACGCGCCGCAGTCACGGTTTCATACACCTTAGGCCCGGGGTTGTAGCTCGGAATAATCAATAAGTGGGTGCTGGAGGATTGTTCCATTACGATTCATCTGCAGCCGCTGTTGGTGGTAAGGGGTTGCTTGCCAGAGCTGCCTGGAAATAGGTCTCCAGTTCCGCCATAGTACGGCGTACGTCCGTTGGTGGGTCGAAGCGGCGGCCTATCTCTATACGGTAATGAATAGGCATGGCCGGCTTGCGAAAGAAGGGCCATCCCTTACCGAGAAAGGGAGAATCCGCGGTGATTAATATGGTTTGAATGGGGACATGGGCCTGCTTGGCAATCAGCGCAATGCTGCCCCGTATGGCGCCAATTGGCAGAGGATGACTTCGTGTGCCTTCTGGGAAAAGGAGTAAATGACTGCCACCACGTAGTTCCTCGACGGCAAGGTGAAGCATGTGGCGTAAGGCGTCATTACGAATGTAACAGGCCAAGCGCGCACCGGCGCCAAAGAATGGATTATCTACCAATTCCGCTTTCATAATGCATGCCAGGCGCGGCATGCGCGAAAGGATCATAACCGCGTCGAGTAGTGAGGGATGATTTGGTGCGATGACCATCGGTGATTCATCATTGAGTGCGTCGAGTGCACTAATATCAAAATGGCAAGCACCCATAACGGATAAGGCCCGCAAATAACGCCTAAACCCCATGGAAATAACCCATCGCCCCGTTAACTTCCGCCACTTTGTTGGAAGTATAGTGTTCATGGGTAGCGCAAAAATAGACCAAAAAAGACTAATGCCTGCCAAGAGCGCGAGACCAACGTAGAATACTACGTATTCCCGGGCAGAGCGTATTTTATCAAAAACGCTCATGGGATAGAGATATTGATCGCGAGGGTCTGGCCTGCAACAGTACCCGGTTAGCATGTATCTGCATGGATGTCTGCCCCTTAGTCTGTATGCAGTCCAACATTGACGCTGCCCTGGGCAAAGGTAATTATCTTAAATAAATTACCAGATTTTCTTATCTTCTATCACGAGTAACAATTTGTGTCAACAGCTTCGCGATTTGTGCTGAAGCCGTTGATTTCCGGTCGGTATGATTTACAACGAGACCTTGTCTTTTTTACGGGGTGTTCGTGTCCACCGTTATTATAAGCAAAGTATCCGTTGATCCAAATCGAGAGTTGTTGTCATAAGTAACGACACCCTGGCCCTTATAAGACGCTTCTGTACGGCGAGTATCTCCGCCAAAGTAGAATGGAATAAATTGCTTGCCAGCAATGTGGCTCAATATGTGGTCTGGAAAACCGATCAGTTGCTCGACCTGGCGTCGGGACATGCCTACCTCCAATTTGGAGAATGGAGAATGGAGAATGGCGAACCGGGAGCGGGGAGGACCCTGATTTTTGTGGTAGTGGTGACCGGTACCGAGGCTGTGTTGGCCGTAGGGGCTAGCGCTACTGCGCCGGCCTGGGGTGCTGGAGTAATCGATGCAGGCCGATGCTCTCCTGGGTTGCGCAGCCAATCAGTCCCGAGGCCAGGCAAGTGACAGATAATAGTTTGAGGGCATTCATGATTGGTTTTATTATTATTTCTCCGATGTGGGATGTTAAATGGTGCTCAATCTAAAGCTGTCAATTAGGGCTTAATCAGTCGGTATGTTCAGCCAATCATTTTTCCACGAGAAGGTCGTGAAGGATCAGTCTACCAGTAAGATACAAAAAGGTAAATTACCAAAATCTAAAGATGTGCTTTGTAAATAGTCATATCGTGACAGGATTCTAATGCCGTTATTGTGGTGTTATCTAAATAGATGCCGTACTTTTTGAATTTTATAGATGCACGACACCGCCGGTGGCCTCGATCTCAACGAGGAGCTCAGCTCTGCAGATGTCAGCCTGGATATATAGCGTTTCCACAGGCGGCGCGATAAGCCGATTCAGCTCTGTCTGGATAATGGTTAAGTCTGCGGTATTGCGGAAATAGACACGATAGTTCAGTGTGTTTAATTTATGTAAATGATTCCCAGCGACGCGATTCGCTTCATCGATAACCGCGGAAATGTTCCGTATGCTTTCCTTAGTTTGTGCGGCGACATCGTCGATGTGCAAGGTGTTATGTCCAACAATGCTTGCGGTTCCAGAAATAAATAAGACATGTTGCCGATCGAGATTAAGCCAGCCGCCGCGCGAGAAGGTGGGGCTGCATGGCCCATATTTTTTGGGGTAGCAATAGGCGCTAATCTGTCGGGGATTTTCCAGAGCTACAGATTTGTGCTGCCCGGCGAGAAAGTGTACGACTAAGTTTTCGGTGGATGTTCCTACGGCACTCGCGGCGGGGATGCTGCTTTCTTCGGCAAGTCGGTTGTGGGCAATAAACGCACTTTGGCGTCCAACATTGAACTGGCGATAGTGTTCCAAGCCGTGCGTGGTGCCATTGATATCGGGTAGAAAATTCCAGACGCGTAGCAGGTGAGGATGCCCGATGTGTTGAAGGAGGTTGAATATTTGTTGGTAGGCTTCTTGAGCACACGACTGAATGGGAGGGGGGCTGACGTCGTCGCCATCTCCTGTAAATGTTGTTATAGCCAGGGTAATGCTGCCCAAAGTAAGGGTTGCGCTACGCCGATAGCATATATCCAAATAGTGTCCGGGAACCACAGTCTGTGTCGTACTCCAGATTTCACAGACATCAGATCCGCAAATGGTCAGGGGTGTTTTTAGAAATCCACTATTATGGTTGGTGCCGATCCCTGACGTGAGCTGGCTGTTGAACAGAACGATACCGAGAATATTTTTTGTTCGCAGCGCGTCATTGTTTAATGCCTCTGCTGCGGGCGCATAAGTAAGCGTAAGCTGCGTGCCAGTGGTTCTTGTCATGACGTTATCTAAGCTCATGGTTAAATCTTGATATCCTCCTTTCGCTTTTTGTGTGCCGCCCAAGAACGGCTGAAGTACCGTATCGACGTTATATGATAGATCATCTTAAAGATTATTAAAGAGGTCCAAATCGGTGTTTTATTAAATATATCCCCCGCGAGAACGGATAGTACGGCTTCTTTGGTTCGTACTAGGTTACGGGGCTGCATAAACATATCGCGCATGGTGGGCTGTGTAATACGGTAAATAAACCAGGAGAATACCCTGCCTCCGTGCCGAACTTTCCGGTCAAAGCGACGCAGTGCGGCGGCGGCGCGTTTCGGCTGCCGAAGGCAAGTATCAATAGTATCCGTACCGACAAATGCGCTTTGCATGGCGAGCATGACGCCCGATGAAAAGACGGGATCGTAAAATGCGAACGCATCACCCAGCATGAGATAATTAGCCCCATGGGTCTGATTGCAGATATAGGAGTAGTTGCCAGTAGCATCGACATCGGTCACGCGTTGTGCGTCCGCTAAGCGCTCCGCCAGCTCGGGAGACATGGCGATAGTCTCAGCGAAGAAATCTTCTATGGACTTTTTTCGTGTCTTGAGATAATAGGGCCACACGACCGCGCCTACACTGGTCGTTCCGTCGGCTAACGGGATGAACCAAAACCATCCGTGTGCAAACCAGAATATCGAAATATCGCCCTCCTCGCGGCCGATGAGGCGATGTGCGCCGCGGAAGTGCGCATAAAGGGCGGAACTATTATGTTTTGGATTATTACGTTTGGTCTGGAAAAGTGTTCCGAGAAAGGTATCTCTACCGGACGCATCAACCAGGAAACGTGTCTGCCATGTTTCTTTCGAGCCGTCCTCGCGGAGGGCGTGAACTACGACACCTTTTCCGTGTGGTAAAAATTCGACTGACTGGGCACGGCACCCCTCAATCGTTTCCGCGCCCTTTTTCTGCGCGTTACGAAAAAGAATATCATCAAAGTCCGCGCGTCTTACCTGATAAGCCATGGGCATGGACTTGTCCCATGCATCGGCAAATATGAAGCTTTGCCTTTTCCCCGCATGATAGGGCGAGTTGAATTCCGCACCCCATTTTTTCATCCCGATACGATCTACCTCATCGGCAACACCCAATTGGTGCAACAGGGGTAAATTGGCCGGGAGCAGTGACTCGCCTATATGGAATCGTGGATGGTGTGCTTTTTCTAGTATGGTTATTTGGTAGCCACGCTCTGCGAGCAGTGCGCCGATTGTCGAACCTGCCGGTCCGCCACCAATAACCAGAACGTCACATTCGTGTGTCGCAAGACGTTCGCCTGATACCTGTTGTTCTTTGGCCATCTACCGTTCCCTCAGTTGCGCTGTCTATAAAAACTACACTGACCGGTTAACTCAGAGTATTCATCGATGATCTGTGATCACCGCAATCACTTGTACTGGTTTGGCTGCCTATCTGTGGGGAGCGTTTGGATATCCGTAAATATCGTCGATAAAGACACGCTATGTAGTTTCTTATGCTTACAGAGTTCCAGCAGTCTGGGTAACACATCTAGCACTACTGCGTGGCCAGTTGTTGCGCGCCTCGAGTTGCCGTCATGCAGTAACAATATATCACCGGCGGCCAGATTGCGGCTGAGCCGACGGAATACCGTGTCAGGATTTCGACATGTTGTGTCGTATCCACGTCGAGTCCAGGCGACGTGTCGCAGGGACATCCTCCGCAATACCCCTCCCAAGAATGGACTGCGGAAGCCAAAAGGAGCGCGAAAGAAACGTGGTGCGATTCCATGTGTCGCGGCTTCGATCATTTTTTGTGTTTTAGAAATTTCATTCTCCAATAAATTTGGGCTGCCGAACGCGAAGAACGTATGGTGGCGATAACTGTGATTCTCTACGCTGTGGCCTCTACGAATTATTTCGGCGACTAAGTCCGGGTACACAGCAACTTTCTCACCAATGCAAAAAAAAGTGGCTTTGGCGTTATGTAGGTCTAGGTGATCTAGTATTTGAGGGGTTATCTCTTCATGTGGTCCGTCGTCGAAGGTGAGAGCAATTTCGCGGCGTGCAATAGCGGTTTGAGGTAAGCTGACCAAATTTGGGCTGATCAATTTGCAACGGGGGCAAAGGACTAGCATGGCAAGCACGACCTGGCTGAATATTATACTCGCCGACATACATAGTATGATCGTTTCTAGCATGAGTTGATATATTCTCTTTGCAGACTCTGTGAGCTATTGTGGCAACATAGGTTATCTCTCTTTCAGCAAAGAGTCACTCACCGAGCCAATGACGGCCCCAACGAGCGCGCTAACGGCCGGCCCTCGCCAAGCCTGCCCAACCGCCGCGCCGCCGAGACCTCGTCCGCTCTATAGCCTGCTGCCCAAGAGTTCTCTACCCGCGCCTCTGCATCTTGCAGGATGGCCGTGCAGCCGGATGGCTCCCGCACCAGCGGGGCCGATCACCAAAGCGCACGCGTTATGCCTCATATTTTAGAGATTGCTGTAACCGAGGTGTGATATTTTTTTGAATGTACCCAAATGGTCTGCTCTGCGAGATTTTTACGAAAATCGTGTTAAAACATGTAGATATGTTATAGTGATCCTGGTGCTGGGGGGGTAGTGCAGTTGCCTGATCCTACCGTCTGCATCTGAGCTATCTTGAGAATTCCGAAAAATCGTCTATAAACACTATACGGACGAGTGTAGATATAGCACTGATAGGATCAGACTTCATGTCTTTAGGTCTGTACCGCCCAGGTAGCTGAGATATTCTCTCCCGAACGAGTTTCAGTTGCTGAACGCTGATGATGATGGAGAACAAAAATTGTTACCTGAAAGTGCTAAGCCCTATCTGCTCAATGCCGTCTATCAGTGGTGCGTGGACCAGGGACATACGCCGTATATTCTGGTGGTCGTGGCTTATCCGGGAGTTTCTGTCCCGAGCGGCTACGAAAAGGATGGACGGATGATTCTTGATGTCTCGCCGCGCGCTTGCCACAGTCTCAGCATGGCGGACGACTGGATTTCTTTTAACGCCCGCTTTGGTGGGGTCGCCCGCACGGTGGATGTACCGATGGCGGCTGTGGCGGCGATTTACGCTGCGGAGACGCAGGAGGGGATCGGTTTTGCCGATCCCGAAATCCCAACCACACCGCCGCCGTCCCGGGAAAGGGGCGCTGTTGAGAACGCGGATACCTCCTCAGGTAAGCCCGAGCGCCCGTCACTGCGGGTAGTGAAGTGAGGGTTGGCCTGATGCTCGGTGCGATGCTATTCCTTTGCGGAAGCACGGCGGAAGCCAATATTTACGCCTATACCGATAGCAGCGGGGTGGTGCATCTGACCAACGTGCCTGCCGGGAATGACAAGTACCGGATGGTGATGCGGACGCCGAAAATGGCGGTAGCCGTGGCGCGCGCGGATTTTAATAGGTTGGCCAGGGCGCATTATCAGGCGCTGATTCAGGCGGCGGCTAGCCGTTACGGGGTCAGTCCGGCGCTGATTAACGCCGTGATTAGCGCCGAGTCCGGTTATAATGCGGGGGCGGTTTCACCCAAGGGTGCGATCGGGTTGATGCAACTCATCCCGGCGACGGCTGATCGTTTCGGGGTGGCGAATTCGTTCAGTCCGGCTGATAACATCAACGGTGGCACGGCGTATCTGGCCCATTTGCTGCGTGTATTTAGTGGGGACCTGAAACTGGCCGTAGCCGCCTACAACGCGGGATCGAAGGCCGTGATCCGGGCGGGTTATCATATTCCGCCCTTTACAGAGACCCAGGCTTACGTGCCGCGGGTACTCGCGTATTATCAGCAGTACCTGAATGGCAGCGGCAATGTGGCCGGTGCGAACCCGCAATCGGTGGCGAACGCCGCTCCGCAGTGGATTCAGGTATCTAATCCGTAGGCTTGTAGCTTCTTACGCAGGGTGTTGCGATTGATGCCTAGCCACTGGGCGGCCATGCCGCGTTGTCCACTACAATGCTGCAGTGTGTTGGCGAGCAGGGCACGTTCCACTTCGTCTATTATCAGTGCGTGCAAGTTGCTGGGTACTTCGCCCTGTAAATCCGCCAAATAGCGGTCCATAACGAACGTCACACAATCGCCCAGAGACATGTCGGTAGATTCCATGGTCAAACCTCCTCAGGAGCGGCTGAGGAGGGTGACTTGGTAACCGGCAGCGGCCGTCAATGCGGGGCTGCTGAGTGTAAATGGTACCGCAGTGCCGGGAACAAATCCGGCGCTGGCATGGAATTCTCCGCTCAGGTATTGCGTTGCAGTAAAATGCAGGTGGGCAATGGGTGCGCCATAGACATTGCTGAGGGTGACTTCGATCACTGGGTAGGCCTGGACTTTGTTGGCCACATTTTCGATGCTGCCGGTGATGCGCGCCAGGCGATCCCCAACCGGGGTAACCTGACTGTTTAAAATACGGATGTCTTTGTTAGGGCCTGGCCATGGAATAGTGATATCCAGTTGTTCTGCGCCATTCAGCAGGACGCGGCGTACCGGCGCGCTGGTGGCGGCGTAACTGTAGCTGCGTGTCCACCAAAGTGCCTGTCCAATCAGGGCGATAATCAGCAGGATAATGGCCAGGATGAGCAGAAGTCTACCCAGACGGCGCCCCAGGCTGCTACCGGCACGCGTATGCTCTGCGGCGACATCTATATGGAAGAGTTGTTGGCAGACGCTGCATTTCGCTTGATAGTGATGCTCACGCAGGGCGTTACCATCCGTGGCGAAGGTCGATTCACAGCGGGGGCAGGTGATTTCCATGGTCATACTCCGATTTTGCGCTGGCCATAGAGGAGCGACCAGTCTTCTTCGTGTTGCGGGGCGGCGAGATCGAAATAGGGTTTATAGGCGGCGTTAATCTCCGCTTCCTGATGGTGCAGGATGCCGGATAGCGCGATCCAGCCTCCTGGACGGACAGAGTGAGCCAAGGTGGGCGCGAGGGCCAACAAGGGGGTCGCCAGAATGTTGGCGACCAGGATGTCGGCAATGGGCAAACTGGCGTTTTCCGGTAGTGCGAGCTGCAGGCCGGTACTGACGCCGTTGCTTTCAGCATTGGCGGCGGCTACCTGCAGCGCAACGGGGTCCGTATCGACGCCGAACGCCTGGTCGACACCCAGCAGCAGCCCGGCGATAGCCAGGATGCCGGAGCCGCAACCGTAATCGATAAGGCTTTCGCCCCCGCAGATCTGCGCGTCCAGGAAACGCAGGCAGAGAGCCGTGGTGGCGTGGGCGCCGGTGCCAAAGGCCTGGCCGGGGTCGAGATGCAGCACGCGAGTGGCGTCGGCGGGCGCCGCATCCCAACTGGGGGCTACCCAGAGGCGACCGAAGCAGCGTGCCGGGAAGGCGGCCTGCGTTGCCGCTACCCAGTCTTGTTCCTCCAGCGGGGTGAACTGTGCTGCGAATCGCTGCCAGTCATTGTCGCTGACCAGCCTTTGCAGGGCCGCTTCACTATGGTCGTCGGCAGCAAATAAGGCCTGGCACTGGCTGTTCTGCCAGATCAGGCCTTCATCGAACACGGCTTCACCGTCATCGCCTTCAAGAAAGGTGACGGCTTCTGCCCCAGCATCCAGCAATTGCGCCTCGATGGCTGTCGCGGCTGTCGCGGGGACGCGCATGTCGAGCTGCCACCAGGCGATTTTCATAGGGCGAGCAAGGCCTCCAGATAGTGGATATGCACCCCGCCTGCGGCGTACTGGGCCTCTTCCAGGACTCGCCGGTGCAAGGGAATGTTGGTCTGAATACCCTCAATGGTGGTCTCGCGCAGGGCACTGCGCATACGCATGTTGGCTTCCTCTCGGTCGCCTCCGAAAGCGATAATTTTGCCGATCATGGAGTCGTAGAAGGGCGGCACTCGATAACCCGCATAAATGTGACTGTCGACCCGTATTCCCGGCCCGCCGGGTGGATGCCAGGCGGTGATTTGTCCCGGAGAGGGTACGAAACGCTCCGGGTCTTCGGCATTGATGCGGCACTCGATGGCGTGACCGCTGAGTACAACGTCTTCCTGCCGAATCCCGAGAGGCAGACCTGCTGCGATACGGATTTGCGCCTTGACGATGTCGATGCCGGTAATCAGCTCCGTGACCGGGTGCTCGACCTGCAGGCGTGTATTCATTTCAATGAAATAGAAGGTCTGGCTGCCCGGATCGTAGAGAAACTCGATCGTGCCGGCGCCCCGATAGCCCATATCCTCGCAGGCGAGGACTACCGATGCGCCGATTTCAGCCCGCTGGGCGGCACTGATACCGGGGGCTGGCGCTTCTTCGATGACTTTCTGGTGGCGGCGCTGCACCGAGCAGTCCCGTTCACCCAGATGGACGCAATGGCCATGGGCATCGCAGAGTATCTGAAACTCGATATGGCGCGGCGTCTCCAGGAACTTTTCCATGTACAGGGTGGGGTTGCCAAAGGCCTTGCCCGCCTCGGCGCGGGTCAGATTGGCGGCGTTGATGAGGTGCGCTTCCGTATGCACGACCCGCATACCGCGACCACCACCACCACCGGCGGCCTTGAGAATGACCGGATAACCGATCTCGCGGGCGAGGGCTTTGAGGGCCTCGTTATCGTCGGGTAGCGGTCCATCGGAGCCCGGCACACAGGGTACGCCAGCCTTCTTCATCGCCGTCTTGGCGGCAATTTTGTCGCCCATCAGGCGGATGGTTTCGGCACGTGGCCCAATGAAGGCAAATCCACTTTTTTCAACCCGTTCGGCGAAGTCGGCATTTTCCGAAAGGAAGCCGTAGCCAGGATGAATCGCTTCGGCATCGGTCACTTCGGCGGCGGCAATCACGGCGGGAATATTCAGATAACTTTTGTCGCTGGGCGCCGGGCCGATGCACACCGACTCGTCGGCGAGTTTGACATGCAGAAGATCGCGATCCGGCTCGGAGTGGACGGCGACGGTGCGGATGCCTAGTTCGCGGCAGGCGCGCTGAATGCGCAGGGCGATCTCGCCGCGGTTGGCAATGAGGATTTTTTCGAACATCTCAATTCTCGGGAGCAATGATGAACAAGGGTTCACCATATTCGACGGGCTGGCCATTGCCGGCGAGAACCTTGATCACTTTTCCGGAGATGTCAGCCTCAATTTCGTTGAGCAACTTCATGGCTTCGATGATGCAGAGGGTTTGGCCCGCCTTAATGATGCTGCCTTCTTCCACAAAGGGCGCGGCTTCGGGGGAGGCGGCGCGGTAAAAGGTGCCGACCATCGGGGATTTGATCATGTAGCCTTGGGGTGGCTGCTCAACGGCGGCTGCAGAAGGTGCTGCGGCTGGTGCGATGGCCGGGGTCGGAACTGCAGCGGCCATCGGTACGGGTTGGGTGTAGGTGACGCTGGGTGCGGTGTGGGTTGGTGCGATGTGCCGGGTGATGCGGACTTTGCTATCACCCTCCACCACTTCTATTTCATCAATGGCACTCTTTTCAAGCAGTTCAGCCAGGCGGCGGATGAATTGAATATCCATGCTCTTTCCTTGGTATCAGTTATGGATTATGGCGCTTCAGACGCCGATGAATGGCATCCAGCGCCAGAAAATATCCGTCTGCACCCAGTCCCGCGATGACACCCTGGGCGAGATCGGAGAAATAGGAGTGACGGCGGAACGCTTCCCGGGCATGGATGTTGGACAAATGCACTTCAATAAAGGGGATCTGGACGGCGGCCAGCGCATCACGCAGGGCGACACTGGTATGGGTGAAGGCCGCGGGGTTGATGATGATGTATGTGACACCCTGCCGGGCCGCATCCTGAACCGCGTCGATCAGTATGTGTTCGGCGTTACTCTGCAGACTGTGTAGCCGCCAGCCCCATCCCTGCGCGTGCGTTTGCATCCCGGCATCGATTTCAGCGAGGGTGGTCTGCCCGTAATGACCGGGCTCGCGGCTACCCAGCAGATTCAGATTCGGGCCATGCAGTACAAGGATATGGGGAGAAGATGCAGCCATAGATTCCGCGCGACACTAGGTATATCTGGCGAAGTCTGCCGCAAATGGCCGGATAAATCCAGGTCGTTCGTGCCTGGGGCGGATGCGAGGGGAAATAAAACGGGGCCATCGCCCAATGCGGGGATTTGGCGTACAATGCCAAAATTGTATATACGAAGCTTCGCGGGTGTTGCCGCAAGGTTTGATGTGCCCAGGCACGCATTATTGAGCACGCCAGAGAGGTTGGTTCGCCATGTTATACCCCGAGTTGTTCAAATCGCTGGAGGCCGCGCGCTGGAACATGGCCACGGATATCCCCTGGGAGCAGTTTGACCGTACCCTGGTCAGTGATGAGCAGTTGCGCACGATCAAGATGAATGCGGTCACCGAGTGGTCGGCACTCCCGGCGACGGAGATGTTTCTCCGCGACAACCGGAACGACTCCGATTTTTCGGCCTTCATGTCCATCTGGTTCTACGAAGAGCAGAAGCATGCCCTGGTGCTCATGGAATACTTGCGCCGCTTCGCGCCGGAATATCTGCCGACGGAAGAAGAGCTGCACAATGTGCGCTTTGAATTTGATCCGGCGCCGGCGATGGAAACCCTCATGCTCCATTTTTGCGGCGAAATCCGCCTGACACACTGGTATAAATGTGCGGCGCAGTGGCATAGCGAGCCGGTGATCCGCTCGATTTATGAGGTACTATCCAAGGACGAGGCGCGGCACGCGGGTATTTATCTGAAATATATGCGGCGCGCCATTGACCGCCTCGGGGACAGTGCGCGTCTGGCTTTTGCCAAGATCGGTGTGCTCATGGCCAACACCAAGACGGCGAAGGCATTGCATCCCACCAATCTCCATGTGAACAAGGCGATGTATCCCGAGGATAGCGTGCAGAGTCATCTTCCGGACCCAGGCTGGCTGGAGCAATGGCTGGATACCCAGATTCATTTCGACGCGATTTGGGAGGGCAAGGTGGTCAATGGCATTTTGCGCAACCTTTCTGCTTTGCTCGAAACACCCATTCAGAGTGTCAGGGACCTCAGCCGTTACCGCAAGGTGATAAGCGCCGCCGACCGTGATGCTTCTGGGCATCTGGTTGTGGGCTGATCACGCTGGCGAACGAGGGCTGTGTTACCGGGTATAAGAGGAAAATGACGGAAGATCCATGGTGGACCCTTACCCTGGATGCCCGGTTGCAGTGGGCATTGAGTCCGGAATTGCCAGAAGTGTACCGGCCGTTTCTGTTGACTGAGCAGTGGATGCAGACCCGCTGCTATTTTGCCCGCCGTGCGGACCTGCGGTTGGATGAGGTAGCGGTGCTGGCAGCGGATGGGGACTACGTTATCCGCCTGTGTATTGCGAAAAGGCCGGATTTAACGGCAGAACAGGTGGGGGTTTTTTGTCAGGATCACGCCCCTAACGTGCGCTATGCCATCGCCCGCAATCCATTGCTGACGCAAGTTCAGCGTATGCAGTTGCTGACGGATGCAGACGAGCTGGTGCGACAGGCAGCGGCTAAGGGGCCGCGGCCGAGCAAAGAACGC
>NZ_JAGDVS010000132.1:17787-18685 GCF_023255755.1 Acidithiobacillus sp.
GAACGCTGCCGTCCAGGTCAAGCGCCGTTATTGCGCTGACCCGGTTTACCGGCCTTAGTCCGCCTGGCGGCGCAAGAAGGCGGGGATGTCCAGATCGGCGTAGTTCGGGGTGTTATTGCCGCCGCGGGCGGGGGCAACCGAGGCGGCGGAGCGTTCGGCCTGACGCATACCGGTGGGCTTGTCGAGATTGCGCCAGTCTGCGGCAGTGGCCGGGGTCGCAGCCGGGCGGGTACGAATATTTTCGACCGCCAGACGCACGGGTTCCCTTTGTAATCCAGTAGCGACCACCGTAACCCGCAGTTCACCTTCCAGTTCCGGATCCAACACCGTACCGACCTTGACGTTGGCGTCATCTGCCGCATAACCACGGATCAGTTCGCCGACTTCTTCAAACTCGCCCAAAGTCAGGTCCATGCCGGCGGTGATGTTGACCAGAATGCCGCGGGCACCCGCGAGGTTGATGTCGTCCAGCAGCGGGCTGGAAGCAGCACGGGTGGCGGCGTCCTTGGCGCGGTTTTCGCCGCGACCGCTGGCGGCACCCATCATCGCCAGGCCCATGCCGGACATGATGGTGCGGACGTCGGCAAAGTCGAGGTTCATCAGGCCGGGGCGGGTGACCAGTTCGGAGATGCCCTGCACGGCGCCGAGGAGGATGTTGTCGGCGGCCTGATAGGCGTCCTTGAGGCTGATGTTCTTGCCGAGGACGGACAATAGCTTCTCGTTGGGGATGATGACCAGCGAGTCCACATACTGGGAGAGTTCGTCGATGCCGGAGAGGGCGTGCTGCTGGCGTTTTTTGCCTTCAAAGTTGAAAGGCCTGGTGACCACGCCGACGGTGAGGATGCCCATGTCGCGGGCAATGGCCGCCACCACGGGGGCGGCGCCGGGGCCGGGGCCG
>NZ_JAGDVS010000080.1 GCF_023255755.1 Acidithiobacillus sp.
GCTTGGCGGATGTGTGGCGCTTGTTGCAGCAGGAGCTGGCGGCGGGGCGGTAGCTTATGTGGAGAACGGCGGTGTCGCCAATTTCTACGCGTTCTACCCGACCTCTGTGAGTCAGGTCAGTGCGGCGTCCCGGGCGGCATTCGGAGAAATGGGCATTCGCTATAACGGCGAAATCCGCAAACGTCCTTCTGAGTATTTGCTTGAGGGTACTACCCAAGAGGGACAGACGGTCAAGGTGACGCTGACGTCCATGGCAACGGATGTTACCAAGGCCAATATCCGCATTGGGACTTTTGGCGACAAGCCGATGTCTTTGCAGTTCCAAAAACTTCTTTCGCAGCGGCTGGGCATGACCGCCAGCCCTCAAGCCCCGGCGGGGGTGGTGTTGCCCCCGGCCAGCAACCAGCCAACGGCGCCACAGCAGCCTGAACAGCAAACCATTCCACTGCAGTAATCCTCCTCCCGTGGGGACGGATCCGCTCTATCGGGCACGTATTCTGATTTTAGGAGAAGCGCCGAGTGGACTTACTCAGTGCCATGCATCCAGGTCGGACTTTTTCGTCGGAAAGGCGGGTTCTACGGATGAGCTTGCCTTAGAAAAGTGCCATTGACGTAAAATTGTCATAAAAGGTTCATAAAACTGTCACATTGATTTGCTATGGTAGCGTCTTCGTTTGAAGAGGGACTCCCATGAACCTGCAATATCTCATTCATCTCGCCAACTATTCAGATGGCGTTCTTTACGTACTTGGTATTCTGCTGCTGGTTGAACTGGCGGTGATGGTAGACCGCTTTTGGTACCTGCGGCGCACCATTCTGCGTGGACTGGTGTTCGTACAGGAGTTGGGTAGCCATGGTCGGCTCGATCGTGAAACGCTCAATAAAATGACCGAAAGCGCAGGAGACCTGCCCGAAGCCACTTTGCTGCGAATGGCCGCTTCCCATCACGGACAGGTCAAGGGCGAAGCCCTCGCCAGCCGTCTCGAAGAAAGTGTGCTGGTGTTGGCGCCGCAACTGGATCGCCGTCTGTGGTTGCTGGACACTATCATCACCTTAGCGCCGCTGCTGGGTTTGTTCGGCACGATTATCGGTATGTTCCACGCCTTTTCGGTGCTGGCCGCTCCGGGACACGCGCCTACGGCAGTCACCGGCGGTGTGGCTGACGCGCTGGTCGCCACGGCAACTGGCCTGTTTATCGCCATGCTCGGTCTGGTGGCTTTCAATGCCTTCAACAATCAGGTGCGGCAGATTCTCCTGCAACTGGATTCCGTAAAGACCATGCTGCTCAATCGGATGGACGGTCAACCCATGATCACGCCGGACAATAGTGATAAGCAGCGCAGTGAAGTGTTGTCTGTGGCGAGGGCCAGTTGATGGAGCGCCGTTACTTCGAGCAGAAGAAGGGCCGGGTGGAGATCATCCCCATGATCGACATCATGCTCTTCCTCTTGGTGTTTTTTATCATGATCACGCTGCAAATGATCCCCGATAAGGGCCTGAATTTGCAGCTTCCAGCCTCCAGTCAGGCGCAGCAGCTTCCGCGCCCGCACTACACCATCAATATCGATAAGGATGGATCGGTGGATGTGAAGGGTCATCACTATAATCTCGACGGTCTGCAGAAAATGCTCGCTGCTGATGGTGATCCCAGTAAAACCCAGATCACTATTGCCGCTGACAAAGGGGTGCCCTTTCAGGACTTTATCCATGTGATGGATCGCTGTCAGAAAGCTGGGGTGAGTGATATCGGGATTGCCGCGAAAGCGAGTAATTAGAAAAAGTACGTATATCGTATGAGTAACTAGACAGATCGGCGCAAAAAAGTCTGATTATTAGGGGGGCTCAAAAGATTCCTTCCGCACTGGTTGATTTTTTTCAGGGTCGAGTGTCGAAAACGTAATTTGATGAGGAAGATAATCGGTGAATATAATCGTCAGTGATCTATCCTGGGCACCGCAACGTCCGAAAAAGCCGAAAGGGCACTTTGGGCGCGCGTTGCTGGTCGGCGCTGTGTTGGAGGTGTTGTTAGTGGGTGGATTGATTTGGGTGAGTGGTAATACGCCACCACCTAAGCCGATGGTAAAGAAGATCATCGCCATTCACATGGTGCAACCGGCACCTCCTAAACCCAAGCCAGTGCCACCTCCACCGAAGCCGGTAGTGCATCCAAAGCCTGTGCCTAAGCCGATACCCCATCCCATTCCGCAGCCGAAGCCGGTAGTGCATCACGCGCCTGCGCCCAAGCCGTTAATGGCCAAAACACCGTTGCCTACGGCACCAGTGATACCGCCTAGTCCGCCGGTAACCACGCCGCCTCCGCCCCCGCCCCCTCCGGCGCCGAGTATGGCTGCACGTGAGGCGGCTATAGATCAGTACGCCGGCATGGTGCGCGCCCGGGTTCAGGCCGATGCCCATGTTCCGGAGGCCGTCCGGCTGATGCATTTGAGTGGCACAGCCGTGATCACCTTCCGGCTGACGCCGTCGGGCCAACTGCTGTGGGCGAAAATTGCCCAATCCAGTGGTGTGGGACCAATTGATAAAGCGGCGCTGAAATCGGTGGAAGAGGGTGCTTATCCGCCATTTACCAAGAATATGCCGAAACATGCCAGCAATTTTAATGTGGAAGTGCATTTATCAAGCCACTCCTCGTAGTGCTGGCGTGATGGTTTCTGGGTGATTGAGATGAAGGAGTCTGGGGTGACCGCTCATACCTGTTGGACGAGATTATCTTTGCCGATGCTGGGGCTGGCTTTTATGGTAATGCCGGCAGTTTCTCTGGCCTACACCCAGGCTCCGTCTAATACCCGTGATTTCACCGGACCCATTCAGGTCAGTGCAGATAACAAGGATCGGGTCAGCCATGTTTTGCCGATAGGGCGCATCGTCAGTCCGGTAGGTTTGGTAAATGGCGCAGCGAATTTTGTGACCCAGGTGGTGCCCATGGCGGATCATATCGCCACCATGGCGAATGGTGCCACCCATGCTCAGACCATTACCGTGTATGCACAAAGTAATTTGCGCAAGATTTCACGAGTTGCGGCCTACAAAAAAGAGGTGGATTCCAGGCAGAATGCCGAGAATGATGTCAGTGATCAACAAGGTGATGCTATTGCACACCAGGATTTTTTTCAGGGGATGGCGGTAGGGCCTGATCAAACACTTTACGCCGCGGGAGGGCAAACGGATGATGTTGCTGCTTTCGCGTTCAAGGACGGCAAGCTGAGCCTGTTGCGCCGTTATCCCCTGGCATGGCAAGCGTTTCCTAAAGATCAATATCCCTATCAGTATCAAGGCGAACGTGATGAGCAAACGCGTCACTTTTATCCTGACGCAGTCGTTGTCGGACCGCACGGAAAACACCTGTACGTTGCGGGAATGCTTTCCAACAGTCTGGCGCAAGTAGATATTCAGACGGGTGAAACGCGCTATCTGAATGTTGGACCTTATCCTTATGCCCTGACCTTCGCGGGCGAGGACCAACGCCTTGTGGTGAGTTTATGGGGTGGCAATGCCGTCGCGGTGGTCGATCCCAATACGATGCACATGCTGGGCACAGTGCGCGTCGGTCCGCCCACGGATCCCGACAATACACAGGCGGGTGTACATCCTACCGCCCTGGCCGCTGTACCCCATTCCCCAGATGTTTTTGTCGCGCTGGCCAATGTCGATCGTGTGGCTGAAGTGGATACGGCAAAACTGGCCGTGAAGGGATTCATCAACGATAGTCCTTATCCCGATGCACCTCCGGGAAGTTACCCGGACGGACTGGCCGTGGTTGACGGCAAGTTGTTCGTGGCTAATGCCGGCAATAATGATGTAGCGGTTTATGACGTACAGACTGGAAAAGGACTGGGCCTGATTCCGACGGGCTGGTATCCGACCGCTATCACCCACACCGACAAAGCCCTCTATGTGGTTGCGGCAAAGGGTCTGGGTTCGGGTCCGAACGTACAGCATCAGTGGGTCGGCGATATGATGGACGGCCTGGTGCAAAAAATTGATCTGAGTGATTTGTCTCAGTATCTGTCGCTATGGACGCAGCAGAGCCTGGAAAATAATGGCTTTACCAGCGCCCAGCGCGCGGCACGGCATGCGGAAGATGTGAAAGCGACGCAATTCTTGCGTAAACATATTCATTATGTGGTTTTTATTCTGCGTGAGAACAAAACTTTTGATGAGAATCTCGGTGATTATAAACCGGCGGGAGTCTGGGCGGACCCGCAACTGGATCTCTATGGCCCGAAAGAGTTGCCCAATCTGTATAACCTGGCGCGTCACTCCACGCTTTTTGTGAATTTTATGGCGGATGGCGAGGTGACCGCGCAAGGGCATCAATGGACAACCTCTGCCTCAGACTCGGACTTTGTGCAGCGGACTTGGCCGGAATACTATTCAAGACGTGGTATTGTTCCCAATCCGGGTTGGACCCAGTCTCTCATTCCCGGAAAAGCTACGGGTACCGGCGGCATGCCGCTGGGTGTCGATAATCCTTATGCGATTTATGAAAACATTTCGGTATTAGGTAAATGGTCGAATCCCTGGATTAGTTATCCTGAGCGTCTTTTTCTGTTCAATGATTTTCTGGATCATAAAGTCTCTTTTGAAGACTTTGGGGAATTCGTCTCCCGTTCTCAGGCAGGGAATATCTCCTCTGCGATGAAAAAACACCTGGCTACAGGTTTTCCGGGCTGGGACAGGATGATGCTCGATAGCTATCGTGAAAAGGTGGCAGAGCAGTGGCTGAAAGCCCATCCGGGGACGCAGTTCCCTCACTTCATATATATCTGGCTGCCCGATGATCATACGGCAGGACGCGCACCCTGCTATTACACACCGAATTATTATGTGGCCAATAACGATTATGCTACGGCAAAGTTTATTCATTATCTGTCGACGACACCGCAATGGAAGCACATGGTGGTTTTTCTGACAGAAGATGACGCACAGTCGGGGGCAGATCACATTGATGCTCATCGGACTTTTGCCCTGGCCATCGGACCTTGGATCAAAAAAGGCCATCTGGAAACCCATCGATATTCTCAGGTGAATATTCTCAAAACCACAGAGGCGATTTTTGGTTTGCCCCCCATGTCGCAGTGGGACGAGAATGCCAGCATCTTTTCGGGCATGTGGACATCGCATCCAGACGATGCAGAGGCGAAAGTGCTGCCGTTGCAGGTGCCGCTGGCCTTTAACGCCGGACAATGTGCAGACTATACCCTGCTGCGTAGAGAGGCTGGTGCTGCAGGGCATAATCTCAATGAAGCCTGGTTTATGCAGCATCAGACCAAGAATGGTGCGGGACTATCGCCGCCCGCCAAATCCGAGGCGTATGCACCGACAACGCTGCTGAAGGTGCCTGGTCCAAAGCAGATGAAGCAGGAATGGATTGCTGCCAAGGGAATGAAATCCTGGCATCGGGAAATGCAGTATCTTGATATTTACGCAAGAAAACATCATGCGCCCGTGGCTGCCTACCAGGCTGGTGAGGTGGACTGAGACAAAGGGGGCCCGCCAAAGGATATGCGGGGACTCGCGGATGTCTCTTCCATAAGTCAGCAGTGTAAAAGTGAATTTTAGAGCCATGGTGCCAGCGAGGCGCACCGTTCTGCCTCAGCTATCAGAATAGCAGATCATTACTCATAATCAATAAACGAGGGTGTTTTCTATGGGACAACAGAATCGTCGGCAGTTTTTGAAGCAGTTGGGATTGGGGAGCAGCACAGTTATTGCCGCTCCGCATCTGCTGGGTGTGGCTCATGCTGCGGGAGTCAGCGAGGAAAGTCTCCTGCGTCAGAAGATTGAGCATGTGGTGGTGATCTTTCAGGAAAATCGCAGTTTTGATCATTACTTCGGAACATTCCAGCCGAAAAACGGGCAACAAATTATCAATTTACTAGATACACAGGGACAGTTGGACCACCGTTTTCTCGGTATGCAGAAAAATCCGGCAGGTATCGCTTATGGTAACCTGCCGTTACCTACGGATATTCCGGGTTTTCAGAACGTGCAATTGCCTAATCAGCCGTTCCACATGGCACCCTATATTCCTGCTAAAGGCAATGTACATTGGGATCCACAACATCGATTTTTCCGTATGATGGCGGAGATTAATAGCGGTAAGATGGATCGTTTCGTAGCTCTGGCAGGCGGCAGAAAAACCCTTTTGTCGCGGGACGAATTCCAAAAAATGGGCCAGGACCAGATCGCCTTTGACCTGGCTCGTCCCAGTGGTCCGGTGCTGGGGTATTATACCGGCGAAGATCTGCCCTTCTATCATCATGTCGCGCACCGGTACACGCTCTTTGATCATTTCTTTCAGGCCATGAGTGGCGGCAGTACCGGTAACGCGCTTTATCTGACGGCTGCTCGTTCCTGTGTTTATCCCAATGCACCCAAGGAGGTGTGCGCGCCCTTCGATCCGAAAGAGGCTGGTCTGGAACACGGCTTCTTTGATCTGCCCTACGACCACAAAAAAGTCTTGGTCAACGATCTGCCGCCGGTGCAGGGACCGACCGATGCGGATGCGGTGAAAGCTCTGAAGATATCCCCACCCCCGGAGGCACAGACCTACGACAATATCGGAGACCGTCTGGATGGCGCCAAAGTATCCTGGGCCTGGTATAACGAAAACTGGAATCGGGTAAAGCCGTGGGCGCTCAAGACCGCTTTTGGGCCCGGCGATGGCTCGGCGGTGATTGACACGGGTCAGTTGTATGTAGCCCACCATAACCCCTTCCAGTACTACCCGCGTTGGCCAGAATATGTGAAGGGCGGTCGTATGCGCGACAGTGACGACTTTCTCGCCGATGCCCGCGCCGGCAAACTGCCCGGTGTCTCCTTCGTCAGGGCCAGTGCTGCCCATGACGAACATCCGGCCGACTGCGCACCTGTTTATGGCATGGAATGGGTCGAGCAACTGGTGCGCGCTGCCGCTGATGGGCCGGCCTGGGACAAAACCGCCATCTTCATTACCTATGATGAAGGCGGTGGCTTCTGGGATTCGTTGCCGCCTAAAGTGGTGGACGACTATGGGTTTGGCACCCGTACTCCGGCCCTGCTTATCAGCCCTTGGGCGCGCCGGGGTTTGGTGGACCATCACCTGGCCAGCACGGCCAGCATCCTCAAATTCATCGAAACCCGCTTTGGTCTGCAGGCCCTCAATCACCGTGACCGGGATGCCTACGATATGATGGGTGCCTTTGACTGGGATCAGAAACCTGAGGACTTCAGTATCTGACGGGGCAGGCCGACGATGTTAATGCCTTCTCCATAGCGAGAAGGCAGAGCCCGGCAACCTTGGGTATGCCATAACGACTATCATCCGGGAAGGGTAGGGTAGTGCCGATCCATTGATATCCTCGCCGCTGATAATAAGCGACCAGTTCAGGGCGCTGTTTGATGACCCACAGACGCAAACGCTGGGCCTCCCAGGTGTCTCGCGCATATTCCTCTGCAGTATGTAACAACACGTTAGCCACGCCGAGATTTTGCCATGTCGGCGTCACCGAAAGCATTCCGCATTCGCCTACTTCTGTTTCGAGTAGTTGTAAATGACAGCAGGCGACTATTTCCTCTGTATTGCAGATGACCAGAAAACCGCTATTCGGTTTTGTTACCAGATCTTTGAGCATCGTCAGGTCACAACGCTGACCGTCCAGTAGATCCGCTTCTGTGGTCCATCCATCTTTGGCAGTGTCGCCTCGATACACACTATTGATGAGCGCGCAAAGGGTTAGCATTTCTGTTTCTTGCGCCATGCGGCAAGAATACAACGACTGTGAATGTGCCATCTTGATTTTCTTGCCTGGTGATGCTGTTGTCATCTGTGACGCATCCAAATAAAAGTGTCATTTGTCAGAATTTTGTCATTAACACTTCATAATAATGTCATATTGTGTTGCTAGAATCCTGCGCGGTTGTAGAGGATTTATGACAAGTTTTCTCCTGATGAGGATATTATCATGGTATACCGCCCAACTCTGCGCACTGCAGTAATCATGGCACTCTGTGCCTTACCCATTCTCGCCCACGCCGATGTGACGGCGCCCGCCGTCAGCGGTGCCGAGACCGCTGCAACTGCTTCCACTGGTGGCAATGCTCCGGTGACTATTGGTGAAGTAGAGAAAGAAGCGCCGCCGGAGCGCGGCACTGGCTCCCTGAGTAAAGAACTGGTGAAGCATGCCAGCCCGAATGAAAACTTTCAGAGTGTGTTGCGCAATGTTCCGGGCTTTACCGTAATCAGCACTGGACCCGGTAACCTTACCACCAGTGACAGCACCTTTACCTACCAGGGTTTCAACAGCGATCAGATTGGCGTGAATCTGGACGGTGTACCTCTGATTAACACCTTTCGCGGCGGTACGAACGGTCAGGGTGACGACCACGCTCTCACACCCATTGGCATGGGTCAATTTTCGGGAGTCTCAGTTTACAGCGGTGCCAACACACCTTCTGAGACAGGCATCAATGCGTTGGGTGCGACGCTGAATTATAAGCCGCGTATGCCCACTTCAAAATTCTACGCAGAGGTTTCGGGTAGTGGCGGACTTTACTCCGGTGGCGTCGGGGACAGTGCCGCCGGTGGATTTAGTGTCAACTCAGGTGTTTTGCCGTATACGGGAACCAAACTGTACGCCAACTACTATTACAGTCCTTTCCACAGCTTTATCAACCATGTTTTCTCCACCAACAACAACTACTACTTTGCGGCGGTACAGCCTTACAACCACGGCATGTCTCAGCTGTCACTGATTACTATCTACAATCATGAGATTGCTCAACAACCATCCACGGTGCCCTTACCTTTGTTACAAAAATACGGCCGAAGTTTTCAGTGGGCTCCCAACATCTGGAATGATCGAACCACTACAAGTTCGTACACCACTATCTTGGGTTGGAAGTCCATTCTGAATCAGTATATGCTGGCCAAAGCCAAGTTTTTTATAACCCAGAATAGCAACGACCGCACGGCCTATGCCAACGCGGCCTATCAAGCTGGGTATGATGGTTATCCGTTGCCAACAGCACTAAAAAGCTACGCCAATCCCAGCAAGACGGGTCGACCAAGTAATACCTATAATCCGACGGCGTTATTCGGAAATAGCTATAATGGTACACAGTATCAGCGCTATGTCGACAATTTCGGTAATGCAGGCTTGATGCCGTCGCTGACCTTCCTCTTGCCGAGTAATACCGTCACACTCGGTGGACTGTATATGTTCAGTAAGGATCATTCGGCAGAGTACTGGTATGGCCAGCCAGCAGTTCCGATGATCAATGGTTACAATGACGCATGGGATGAGCATGATACCCGTAATTATGGGGATGTCTATCTACAGGATCGTATTGCTTTGTTCAATCATCGTCTGATCCTCACTCCGGGTGCCAAGTATTACCTGGTCGATACGACATGTAACGATGTTGAAGGGTATTATTACAACTACGGGGGTAGCGTCAGTAACACCTTTAACTACTGGGAGCCGTCTTTTGGGGTGAGCTTCCTCGCCACCAAAAATGCGGATTTGTACTTCCATTATGGCCGGGTCTATAAGGTACCAAATATCAGTGCGTATTATGCGGTTATAGGCTCTACACCAACGCCTGGGTTAATGTTGGTCAAACCGGAGTACGTGGATAGCATCGATACGGGTATCCGCTATAACTTCGGTGATATCAAAACGTCACTGGCCTATTTTCGCCGGATGTTCAGCAATAAATTCGGTTATTTTTATGATAACCAGACGGGACAGACCTTCCAGTATAATGTTGGCAGTGCCCTGTATCAGGGGGTCACTGCTTCGGTGGACGCTAAATTACCCTACAATATGAATGCGTTCATCAACTATAGTCTGACCGATGCTAAATATACGTCGAACTTTGATGCCGCCGATGGTGCATCCGTCAGTAGTGGGGAATACGTCGGTGATGTTCCCATGTACAACCTCAACTTCGGTCTGGGTTATCACTATGCCGGATTCAGTGCACGGATTACCGACCATGTTGTCGGTTCCCAGTACATCAATACCAATAAGGGAGCGCCTGCAGGCATTTCCTTGCATCCCTACAATATCACCAATCTTAATCTGGGTTATGCGTGGCGGCCAGGTGATATGGGGGTGAAAAAAGTTACTGTTGACTTGTATGTGGATAACATTTTCAACACCAACTACATTCCGTATGAATATGAACAGTTGCGGAGTGCAAAATATGGCGGAAACTTCATTACCGCGCAGGCGAGTGCACCGGCCTTTGTCGGTGCCAGTGTGGCGGCCAAGTTCTAAAGTCTGATTGCTATCCGCAGGTTAGCGGCGGGTTTCTAAAAGTCCTCTATCCGGTGGCCTTACGGTCACCGGATTTTTGCTATTTTGATCTCACCAGTGGTAACCCATCCCGCATATTGCACGAGGTCATCATGGCCAGTTTGTGCAGACCCGGAAAATCCTGCGTCTCTACAGGAAGCAGACGCTTGCGGTGGAAATCCGCGAGTTGCTCAGGGGATCAGGGACGCCCCGGCACTGACCATATCCCCGGTCGCCGATGCGGTATCAGAGACGGCAGCACAGCCCGCCAGTGATCCGAAAATAACCAGGAGGCCTGCAATGCGCATTATGAGGCCGATGATATGGATTTTATGCATCATGGAAAATACTCTTTGGATAATGCGAATAACTGGCCTGAATAATAGGTGTTATTCATTGATGGCTCATGAAACTTGTTTTTAACTGGTTAACATGTCCAGGGATTTCCAACAAGCGGAAAATCTCCATAAGAACCGTTCGGACGCTGTGGCGGAGAGGATATCAGGCGGCACTACCCCGCGCGTGCGCAAGATCAGGATAACCATCCTTTAACCACAGCCCCGGCAGGGCTTCCAGAATCTCCCGCACCAGTTCCGGTCCCCGAAAAATCAGCCCGCTATAGACCTGCAATAGACTGGCTCCCGCCCGGATCTTGGCATAGGCATCTGCCGCACTGAGGATACCACCGACGCCAATGATGGGTACCTGTCCCTGGGTCGCACGATAGAGTTGCGCGATGACGGCATTGGATTGCTCCAGCAATGGTGCACCGCTCAGGCCCCCGCTTTCGGAGAGTCCGGGCTGGGAAACCGGGCGTTCTACAGTGGTATTGGTGGCGACAAAACCATCCACCAGAGGTTCCGTGCCTAAGGCCAGACCACCGATAGCGTTGAGGTCATCATTATCCAGATCTGGAGCAAGCTTCAGGAGCAGAGGCAGAGGGGGGCGCTGATGCTGCACGGCCAGACGTTGGTTGGCCGCAGCAACGGCACTGAGCAGCCCCCGTAAGGCCTCCTCCCCCTGCAATAATCGCAGCCCCGGCGTGTTGGGTGAACTGACATTGATGCAGAGATAGTCGCCATAGTGAAAGAGCAACTCCAGCGCGGTGACATAGTCGTCCTGCGCCTGATCCAGCGGGGTGTCCTTGTTTTTGCCGAGATTGATGCCGATAGGCACCGGATGGCCAGGTAATGCCGCCAGTCTTCGGGCAACTGCCGCAGCCCCTTCACCGGGGAAACCCATGCGGTTGATGACCGCTTGCTGTGCCGGATAACGAAAGACCCGGGGGCGCGGATTACCCGGCTGCGGGCGCGGCGTCACTGTGCCGATTTCGATGAAGCCGAAGCCGAGGGCAGGGAGGGCGGCGGCGGCGCGGGCGTCCTTGTCATAGCCGGCAGCGAGACCGACGGGGTTGGGAAAATGCAGGCCCCAAAAGTCCTGCGCCAGACGCGGATCGGTGACGCTATAGTGCTTTGTCAGGTAGGCCATGCTCTGTGGCATGCGCCCCAGTGCTTCCAGCGCAGCGATGCTCAGGGTGTGGGCGCGCTCCGGGTCCAGCGTAAAAAGCAGGGGGCGCAGCAGACCGTAGCTCATGCCCAATCCCTGGGTGTGAGGAAGTCTTCCTTGAGGCGGCCTTCGGGGCTACCGGCTTCGCCCTGCCAGTCGTAGGCCCAGGCCGCCAGAGGCGGCAGGGACATGAGGATGCTTTCGGTGCGCCCGCCGGACTGCAGGCCGAAGAGGGTGCCGCGGTCATAGACGAGGTTGAATTCCACATAGCGCCCTCGGCGCAGGAGTTGAAATTGCCGCTCGCGTTCACCGTAGGGCAGGTCCCGGCGCCGGGCGACAATGGGCAGATAGCTGTCGAGGAAGCTGTTGGCCATATCCTCCCAGAAGGCCTGCAGAAGCTCGCCATCGCCGTTGAGATCGTCGAAAAAGATACCACCGATACCGCGCATTTCCTGACGGTGCCTGATGGTGAAGTAGTCGTCGCACCAGGCTTTGAAGCGCGGATAAAAGCCCGAGTCGTGGCGATCACAGGCGGTTTTGAGGGTGCTATGGAAATGCCGGGCGTCTTCCTCAAAGCCGTAGATGGGCGTCAGGTCGGCGCCGCCGCCGAACCACCACACTGGTCCCGCCGAGAAAAATCGGTAGTTCATGTGAACGATGGGGACGTAGGGGTTGCGGGAATGCAGTACCAGTGAGACGCCAAGGGCGGTGAAGGTCTGTCCGGCCAGTTCTGGGCGGTGTGCGGTAGCCGAGGCGGGAAGCTGGTCGCCATGGACTTTTGAGAAGTTGACCCCGCCTTTTTCCAGCAAAGCGCCGTCGGCAATAACCCGGGTGCGGCCGCCGCCACCGCCGGGCCGTTCCCAAAGATCTTCGCGGAATTTCGCTGCGCCGTCTGCCGCTTCCAGGGCGTCGCAGATGCGATCCTGCAGGTTGCGGAGGAAAGTTTCCATTTCGTCTAAGGATGGCTGTTGCATGCTTTTACTCCCGTAAGATACGACCGCTGCGGGCATCGACAATACGGCTGGGGCGGCGTTGCCCCCCCATCCGGGCTGGTAGTACCCACAGGGAATGACCAAAATAGCGGTACAAGGTGCGCAGGTCACGGGCCGGTTGTTGCCCTGCCGGATTGGCACTGGTGGAGACCATGGCGCCGCCAAAGACCCGCGACAACGCGACGATAGCCGGATGGGTACTGATCCGCACCGCAATGCCCTCATGGCGTCCGCGTATCCAGGAGGGGACCTTCGGTGCGGCGGGAAGTACCAGTGTCGTTCCGGGCCAGAGCCGTGCCAGCAGAGTCGGGTCTATTCCTTGCGCTGACCAGTAGTGTCGGGTTTCTGCCACCCGGCCTGCTACCAGAAGAACGCCTTTATGTTGTGGCCGCCTTTTTAGGACCAGAACCCGGCGCAGCGCACGCCGGCGGCGCGGGTCGCAGCCCAGTCCCCAGACCCCTTCCGTAGGATAGGCGATGACCCCACCGCGCCGTAAATGCGCTACCCCCCGACGAATATCTTGACGGCGCGGATGGCGGGGCAGCATCAGCCGAAAACGCGATCAGGCGCGCCGCAGGCCGCGGTAGCCGATGTCCTGCCGATACTGCAGGCCGGGCCAGCGGATATCGGCGACGGCGGCATAAGCCCGCTGCTGCGCAATCGCCAGGCTTTCTCCCAGTGCCGTGACGCCGAGCACCCGACCACCAGCCGTGATGACGGTGTCGTCGTCTGCCGTAGTCCCGGCATGGAAGATTTTGACCGCATCCCCCTGCGTCTTGTTGAGACCGAGAATGGGGTCACCTACCTGCGGATGATCAGGATAACCCGCAGCCGCCAGCACGACGCAGAGGGCAGCGCGACTGTCCCAGTCGAGAGCCTTCGGCAGCGGATCGCCGCGGGCCGCGGTCAGCAAAAGCGTATAGAGGTCGGAACGCAAACGCATCATCAGCGGCTGCGTCTCGGGATCGCCCAGTCGGCAGTTAAACTCCAGCACCTTGGGTCCGGTGGAGCCGATCATCAGGCCGGCATAGAGAAAGCCGCAGTAGGGCGTGCGATCTGTCATCAACCCTTGTGCCGCGGGGCGCATCACCTCGCGCAATACCCGTTCGCTCATGGCGGTGTCGAGGATGGGGGTGGGGGAATAGGCACCCATGCCGCCGGTATTGGGACCCTGATCGCCGTCCAGCAGACGCTTGTGGTCCTGCGACCCCGCCAGCGGCAGGACTTGACCGTCCACCACAATGGCGATGAAACTGGCTTCCTCCCCCTCAAGAAATTCTTCGATGATGATGGGTCCCCATTGCAGGAACTGACGCACGGCGGCTTCGGCTTCTGTTCGCGCGAAGGCTACGACGACCCCCTTGCCAGCGGCCAGGCCATCGGCTTTGACCACCACCGGCAACGGATGGTTGCGCAGGTAGTCCAGCGCCGTGCCGGTATCGGTAAAACGTCCGTAACAGGCGGTAGGAAGACCGTGCCGCTCCATGAAGGCTTTGGCGTGGGCTTTGCTGCCCTCCAGCATCGCTCCGGCGGCATTGGGACCGAAGACCGGAATGCCGGCCCGGCGCAGGGCATCACCCACGCCCGCTACCAATGGGGCTTCGGGGCCAATGACGACCAGCGCGATGCCCAACGCATGGGCGGCGGCGACCACCTGATCGGTATCCGTCGGCTTCAGGGCCAGATTATGGATTTTGGCCTCCTTCGCCGTACCGGGATTGCCGGGCACACAGTAGACCTCCGCCACCCCCGCCGACTGGGCCAGCTTCCAGGCGACGGCATGTTCGCGTCCGCCACCGCCGAGGACCATGACTTTCGCGCCCATCTGCGTTCTCTCCTCAACCATGCCGGAAATGGCGCACGCCGGTGAAGACCATGGCGATGCCGTGTTCATTGGCGCTGGCGATGACTTCTTCATCACGGATGGAGCCGCCGGGTTGGATAATCGCCTTTACGCCCGCCGCAGCCGCTGCATCGACCCCATCGCGGAAAGGGAAGAAAGCATCCGAAGCCAGCGCCGCACCGTGCAGATCGAAGCCCAGTTCCAGTGCCTTGGCTACCCCGCATCTGGCGGCATCCACCCGACTCATCTGTCCCGCACCGATGCCGACGGTCTGGCCTTCGCGGCCATAGACAATGGCGTTGGAACGCACGTATTTACCGACCCGCCAGACAAAGGCGAGGTCACGGGTTTCCTGTGCCGTCGGCGTGCGTTCTGAGACCACTTTCCAGTCCGCTTCCGCTTCCATGGCCTGATCAAAGTCCTGTACCAACAGACCTCCCCGCACGCGCTTGTAATCCCAGCCTGCCCGCCGCCAGGCGCTACCATCGTCAAAGGCGAGCACCCGCAGGTTTTTCTTTTTGGCCAGAATGGGCCGGGCATCGGGCAAAATGGCGGGCGCCAGTACCATCTCGATGAACTGACCGCTAATGAGTTCAGCGGTCTGGGCATCCAGCGGCCGGTTACAGGCGACGATGCCACCGAAGGCGGATACCGGATCGCCGGCCCACGCGCGCTGATAGGCGCTGAGCAGATCCGGCCCCACGGCCACGCCGCAGGGATTGCCGTGCTTCACCACGCAACAGGCGGGTTCGGCAAATTCCATCACCAGCGCGACGGCGGCATCGCCGTCCCCGATGTTGTTGTAAGATAATTCCTTGCCCTGCAACTGATGGGCGTCCGCCAGTCCGCCGCCGCTGCCATCGCGGTAGAAGGCGGCGGCCTGATGGGGATTTTCGCCGTAGCGCAGATCCTGCGCTTTCTCAAATTGCAGGGACAGGGTCTGCGGGAAGGTTGTCCGGCTGCCATCGGGACTGAGGCTGGAGAGATAGTTGGCAATAGCACCGTCATAGCGCGCCGTGTGGGCGAAGACCTTGGTGGCCAAGAGGAAGCGGGTGCTGGCACCGACGCCGCCGTAACTCTGTTCCATCTCCTGCAGCACGGCGGCATAGTCATTGGGGTCGACGAGAACGGTGACGCCCTCCCAGTTCTTCGCTGCCGCACGGAGCATGGTCGGGCCGCCGATATCAATGTTTTCGATGGCTTCTTCCCGAGTACAATCGGCGCTGGCGATGGTCTCGGCGAAGGGATAAAGATTGACGCAGAGGAGATCGATGGCGGGGATGCCATGCTCGACCATCTGCCGGGTGTGGCTGCTGTTGTCGCGCTTCGCCAGTAGTCCGCCGTGGATTTTGGGGTGCAGGGTTTTGAGGCGGCCTTCCAGCAGTTCCGGGAAACCAGTGTAGTCGCCCACTTCCTGCACCGCGACACCATCGGCCGTCAAGACTTTGGCGGTACCGCCGGTAGAGAGTATCTCCACCCCAAAATCCTGCAACCGCCGGGCAAATTCTACTACGCCCCGCTTGTCGGAAACGCTGATGAGCGCCCTCGTAATCTCACCCATAAATCCCACGGCCTCCGAAAAAAGTGGCAGTTAAAAATAAAAAAGGCACGATCAGGAGACCTGTCGTACCCAAACCTCCTGATGGAGGGAGCGTTCTGATTCGCGCTGCGCTGATTCAGCTCAACGGAACGTCCACATTGTAAAAGAGGCGTCGCCGCTATGCAAGCACGGCCAAAGCCCCGGCTAGGTACTTAAGCCGGACAGTCCAGTTTCATCCCCCAGAATTCCCAATTGCCAGGATGGATACCCGCCTCGTCGGTGGAGATGCTTGGCTTTACGGGATCGTCCAGGGGCCATGGGGCGGACCAGGTGGGTTACTTATGCGGAGTCTGTAACAATTTTAAAACGAATAATGACATGCTATGATACCATGGTATAAATATCCTAATTCTGTTGGTCTGTTCAACGCCAGGCCGGTATCACCTGCATAGGAGTCTATAATGTCCCAGTTGCTGTATGACAACGGAACGCATAAATGCATAGCCTTCACCGATCTGGTGGAAGGCGAGGGGATTCAGGCCAACCAGTTTCTCATTGTTAATAATGGTGAAGGGATGCTGCTCGACCCGGGCGGTAACCTCACGTACAAGAACCTGCTGGCAGAGATGGCGAGCTATTTCCTGCCGGCGCATCTCGATTATGTGTTTGCCTCTCATGAGGACCCGGATATTGTTGCCTCTGCCAACGGCTGGCTGCTGATCACCGACGCGAAGATTCTCATCGCCAATGAATGGACCCGTTTCCTGCCGCATTTTTGCTCGAAGGGGATGACCGCAGGGCGGGTCATCGGCATTCCGCCGCAGGGCATGAGGGTCAATCTGGCGGGGCAGGAACTCTTTGTCGTGCCCGCGCATTACATGCATTCGGTGGGCAATTTCCAGGTTTACGATCTGGTGAGCAAAATTCTGTTCTCCGGAGATCTGGGTGCTAACCTGGTCAGTGGGCATGATGCCTCCAAGGTGATCGAAGGCGCGGAGGCGTTTGCGGCACATCGTGCGGCAACCTCCATGGATGGCTTCCACCGTCGTTATATGGGCGGTCAGAAGGTCTGTAGACTCTGGACTAATATGGTACGGGGTATGGATATCGAATGGATTGTGCCGCAGCACGGCGCATCCTTTAAAGGACGGGAGACGGTCACGGCTTTCCTCGACTGGTTCGATGGACTGGAATCAGGACCTGACCTGTTGACCCAGAAAGACTTTCAGTTTCCTATTCCCGAGAATCTCTGAAGGAGGTGCATCTTGAATCAGGGCATGTTTGACGATCTCAATGCGCAGCTAGACGCCATGTCGCCAGAAATACAAGGTGCCGCTCTGATCTCCAACGAAGGGGCGGTGATTTTTCAGAAGGGAGAAACGATAGCGGACCAGAGTCTTGTTGGTATCGCCGGGGCTGCCGTTATGCGTCTTGCGGAGCATATCGGTTCTGGTCTTACCGAATGCCCGGCACAAGAGATCAGCATTCGCTGTGACAGGCATACGGCACTCTTTGTGCCAGTGGGAGCGGATGCGCTCCTGATGCTGGTGCTCTCAGCAGATACAGATACGCGTCCTTTGGCGAGGGCTATCCCCGGTATGGTATCTGCATTGGGCCAAAGAGTTGTGTCATAAGCATGCTGCCTAAGCCGGGCTGAAAGAAATCACGCTGTAGAGGCGTCCTCCGCAGGCTTCTGTATTGCTGATAAACGCTATGGTGGACCACTATACCCTTTTGAATAGGCTTCCTGCCCCGCCGAAATCGCCATTTGAAAAGCGGCCAAAGGATGTGTCATCGCCCAGTCATACCCCGCCTTTCTGGCCTTCTCGCGTTGATGACTACTGACAATTCCACCGATCCTCCTGTACCACAGCAGGAATACCCCGCCGAGAATAAAAACGCCTTCCGCCAGATCGCCGATCAGTGACGGGGCACTCATGATGTCGAAAGCCCACTGTAAAAAGGAAGATTGCAGGCGTCCTCCTCCATTTCTCTAGTACAGATGCGGATGACTTCCGAGACCTCCGTCACGAAAATCTTCCCATCTCCCATCTCCCATCTCCCATCTCCCATCTCCCATCTCCCGTCTTGCCGGTGCGCGCACCACTGATCACTGCCGCAAGGGCGTCATCCAGTCGCTCCTCGCTGATGACCACTTCGATTTTTATCTTGGGGATAAAATCCGAAACCCATTCATGGCCTCGATGTATTTCAACCCCTCCTTTTCGTTGCTCGAAACCGGTGACTTCCGTAACGGCCATACCCTGTATGTCGATACCAGCCAGTGCACCACAGACATCATCCAGCTTGAATGGCCTGATAATGGCGGATAACTGTTTCATGACGACACCTCTTGCACAGGGTCGGAACATCCTGGGGCAAGTGTCCCCTGGGGGTTAGAACATGAAGCCGGTTTCGAGCATGCCACGGAGTTGGGTCTGGGCAA